>DASSMU010000267.1:0-6440 GCA_035701465.1 Solirubrobacterales bacterium | reverse complement strand
GGCATGTCGGCACCTCCCATGATTGGGGTGTCGGCCGCGGGGCCATCCCGCGGCCCAGTCCCCGCACCGTCATGCGCGGGGTGCCGACCTACCTACCGCTGGAGTCGGTCAGCACTCCATACGGTCTTGGCCTGCTTGGTCACGCGCGTCCTGGCTCGTCCTATACTGGCTGGCCGATTGACTGGTCAGTCAACCAGGTGAGGTGAAGCGCTTGCGCGCAGCAGTCGTACAACTCAATTCGACCAGCGACAAGGACCGCAACCTCGCCGCCGCGGAGTCGCTCGTGCGGGCCGCCGCGGCCGATGGGGCCGAGCTCGTTGCGCTGCCGGAGAAGTGGAACCTGCTCGCCGGCGGCGAGGAGTTGCTGGCCGGGGCGGAGACGCTCGACGGCCCGAGCCTCAGCGCCGCCCGCGCCTGGGCGGGGGACCTCGGCATCCACCTGCTCGCCGGCAGCGTCTCCGAGCAGGGGCCCGCGGGCAAGGCGTTCAACACCTCGGTCCTGATCGGGCCCGGCGGCGAGGACCTCGCCGTCTACCGCAAGATCCACATGTTCGACGTCGACGTCGACGGCGTCGCCTACCGCGAGTCCGAGCACGAGGAGCCGGGCGAGGAGATCGTCTCGGCGCCGCTCGGCGACGCCACGATCGGGCTCAGCGTCTGTTACGACCTGCGCTTCCCGGAGCTCTACCGGATCCTCGCCGTGCGCGGCGCCCGGATCCTCGCCGTCCCCTCCGCCTTCACCGCCGCGACCGGCCGCGACCACTGGGAGCCGCTGCTGCGGGCGCGGGCGATCGAGAACCAGGCCTTCGTCCTCGCCCCGAACCAGGTCGGCGAGGCGCCGCCGCACTACAGCTCCTTCGGCCGCTCGCTGATCGCCGACCCCTGGGGAGAGGTGCTGGCAACGGCCTCCGACGGGGAGCGCTTTGTCGCTGCCGACCTCGACTTCGCCGCCCAGGACCGGGTCCGCGGGTCCCTGCCTTCGCTCGCCAACCGCCGGCCCCGCGCCTACTCCTGGCCGCAACTGACGGAGGCACGCGCCTGATGGCCAAGGCCGCCGCACCCGCGGTCGACAAGCGCCGCCAGATCCTCGACGCGGCGATCCGCGTCTTCGCCCGCCAGGGCTTCCACTCGACCCGCGTCTCCGACATCGCCGACGAGGCGGGCGTCGCCTACGGCCTCGTCTACCACTACTTCAAGTCCAAGGACGAGGTGCTGAACGAGCTCTTCAGCGAGCGCTGGTCGCTGCTGCTGGCGGCGATCGAGGAGACCGACCGCGAGGGCGCCTCGCCGCGGGCCAAGCTCGAGGCCGTCGCCGGCTTCATCGTCGACTCCTACCGTCACGACCCGGAGCTGATGAAGGTGATCATCGTCGAGGTGACGCGGGCCGCCAACTCTTTTGGCCGCACCCACCTGCCGGAGATCCGCCGCGCCTACGACTCGATCGCCAAGATCGTCGCCGAGGGGCAGGAGGCAGGCGTCTTCCGCCGTGACATCGACCCCACATTCGCCTCGATGTCCTTCTACGGGGCGATCGAGCAGCTGCTCTCCGGCTGGATCTTCGAGGTCATCCCCGCCTCCGACACGGACTTCGACCAGGCAAGGACTCTTGTCGTCGCGACGATCTGCGACGGCCTCGAGCCGCGATAGGTAAGGTCGGGCGCGATGGACAACGAGATCGTCAAACGGCTCGCCTGGAGCGGCCTCCTGGCCGCGAGCAGCGCCCTCGCCACCGTGGTCGCGGCGCGGATCGCCGCCTTCGTCTGGCGCCGCATCTTCGACGAGGAGCCGCCGGAGTAGCGTGCCCGACGGCGCCGGCACACCCCCGCGGCCCCAGGACGATCGCTCGGTCAGCGAGCTGGTCTTCGACGTCGCCGAAAAGAGCTCCTCGCTCGTCCGCGAGGAGATCGAGCTCGCCAAGACGGAGATAACCGAGAAAGTCGGCAAGATCCTGCGCGGCTCGGCCGTCGGTCTCGCCGCCGGCATCTTCGCCTTCCTGGCTTTGATCCTGTTCATGGAGGGCTTTGCCTGGCTACTCGCCGAAGAAGTCTTCGACGGCAACGCCTGGCCCGGGTTCTTCGTTGAGGCGGCGCTGTTCCTGCTGGTCGCGGCCGGCGCCGGGTACTTCGCCTACCGCTCGGTACAGGCCGGCGCGCCGCCGGTGCCGGAACAGGCGATCGAGGAGGCCAAGCTGATCAAGACGACGCTCGAAGGAGAGGGGGGGAAATGAGCGCCCAGCCGGATCCGGTGCGGCCGCCGACGCCAGGTATGCCGGGACGCTCGGCGGCCGAGATCCGCCGCGACATCGACCTCCAGCGCCGCGACCTCGGCAGCTCTGTCGAAGCCTTGAGGGGTCGCGTCACCGAGCTGACCGATTGGCGGCGCCAGGTGCGCGAGCATCGCTCCCAGCTGATCGTCGGCGCCGCGGTCGCCGGGTTCGCGCTCGGCGGCCTGATGATGCTGCGCCGCCGCCGCTAGCACGCAAAGAATCGTGGCGGACCTGGCTGAGATACGGGGGATGATCGAGGCGGCCCTGCCTGGCGCCAAGGTCGAGGTGGCCGACGAGACAGGCACGGGCGACCATTTGCGCGCCACCGTCTCTGCGCCGCAGTTCGTGGGTCTTTCCCGCCTCGACCAGCACCGCCTGGTCAAGGCCGCGGTCAAGCCGCGTTTCGACGATGGGGCGATCCACGCCCTCTCGCTGAAGACCGAACCGCTCGGATAGCTAGTCTGTGTCCGTGGCTGACGCAGAGTTGAGGCAGAAGGTCGAAGAGCTGATCGCCGCCAACCCGGTGCTGCTCTTCATGAAGGGTGTCCCCGAGGCCCCGCGCTGCGGCTTCTCGATGCGGGTCGTGCAGGTGCTCGACTCGATGGACGTCGAGTACGGTGCGATCGACGTGCTGCCGGCGCTGCAGCCGCTGCGCGAAGTCACCGCCGAGATCTCGGATTGGCAGACCTTTCCGCAGCTCTACGTCAACGGCGAGCTGCTCGGCGGTGCCGACATCGTCGAGGAGATGTTCGACTCCGGCGAGCTGGCCGAGGCACTTGGCGTCGAGCAGCCGCAGGCTTCGCCTGCACAGGCCGCTTCGGCCCAGGCACCGCCGCTGCAAATCGAATAGGTCACGGTCGGGTCGCTCGCCCCAGAATTGTCACTCTCTGACGGGAGGGCCGGCGTTAATGAGGCCCCGTCGTATACGGGGTTATCAGCCGACCGACGGCTACTGAGTCCGCCGTAAGTTCCCCCGGCGATCGGGGCCCTTCGGTCGGGTTGGGATCGGCCAAGGCTTCTTCTGTCAGCCGAGTTGCCAGGGCCCGCTTCATCGTTCGTTGGTGGATTCGATCCAAGGCGAAGACCTCGAGCAGGATGCTCTGGCCTCTGCCTCCCCCTTGTGGGAGGCAGTTGGTCCCAAAGTAGGACCAGCTGACGCCTTCCGGAAGCACGTTGGCAACGAGCTTGTGTTCGGTGGGTTTGAACTTGCTGACCAGGTCGGCGAAGTGAACGACCACTTTTCGTTTGCCGTTTTCCTTCGCGTACCCGAAGCGCCCGAGGTAGATCGCGAGTTCTTTTGTGTCCTCGGGCAATTCCCCCCATTCCAGGGGAATCCAGAGAGATCCCCAACCGCAGCGGGTGCTCGGCTTGAGTTCCCCGTTGGCCTGTATGCCCGGACTTTTGAGGTCGATCGCGGACGTGGCAGGCGCTGAGCTGCCGCCCCCGCAGCTTGCCAGCGCCAGCGCAGCGGCCACCAGTCCCAGGCCCCAGGCGTACCGTGCCAGCTTCTTGGATCCCCCCCGCATCATGGGCAAGCGCCCACGATTTAATCAGGTTTCTTGTTGCAACAACCCGAGAGCTGTGAGCGCTCAGACCGCGGCGTGCTCGGCGGCGTCGTCCTTGACCTGGAAGGACGATCCGCAGCCGCAGGCCGCAACCACGTTGGGGTTGTTGACCTGGAAGCCCGCGCCCTGCAGGCCTTCGACGTAGTCGACCTCGGAGCCGAAGACGAACTGCATGCTCACCTTGTCGACGACCACCGAGACGCCGTCGACCTCGAAGACGTGGTCATCGTCCTTGGCCCGGTCGAAGGCGAGCGCGTACTGGAAGCCCGAGCAGCCTCCGCCGCGAACGGCGACGCGAAGTGCCTGGTCGTTGCCCCCCTCCTGGGCACCCAGCAACTCGGCGATCTTGCCGGCGGCCTTATCGGTGAGGGATATTGCCTCTTGCGGTGCGTCGGTCACTTCACAAAGTGTAGCGGTAGGTCTGCGAGAATCGCCCTGCTTGAGCTCCCCCTCACAAACAGCGGTGGTCTGCGACACGACGGCGTACCTGCCGAGCGACCTGGTTGCCGCGCGCGGGATCGAGGTGGTCAGCCTCTACGTTGCGGTCGACGGCGACCAGGAGCGGGAGGCCGATATAACCGATTACGCCGGGTTCTACGAGCGGCTGCGCGCCTCCGAGGGTGGCGCGACCACATCGCAGCCATCGGTCGGGGACTTCGTCGCCGTCTATGAGCCGCTGCTCGACGAAGGTCGCGAAATCGTCTCGATCCACATCTCGGCAGGAATCTCGGGCACCTGCGAGGCCGCCGGACAGGCGCGTGAGCGGCTGATTGCCGAGGGCAAGGGTGGAGAGCGCATCCACGTTTTCGACTCCCGTTCCGCGGCCGGCGGCATGGGACTCTCGGTGCTTGCCGCGGCAGCCGCGGCAGCCGCCGGAGACGACAGTGAGGCGGTGCTCGCCCGCGCCAAGGAGGCTCGCGAGGAGTTGAAGATGTGGTTCGCGATCGACACGCTCGAGTACCTGCGCCGGGGGGGTCGTATCGGCGGAGCCCGTGCCTGGATCGGTTCGGCCCTGAAGATCAAGCCGATCCTCACCCTCGAGGAGGAGATCACTCCGGTCGAGCGCGTCCGCACCCGCGCTCGCTCGATCGAGCGGCTGCGCGACTATGCTCGCCGGCGCCACGAGTCAGGACTCGACGCCTGGGTGGTCCAGTACATCCAGGACCACGAGGCAGCCGCCGGCCTGATCGAAGACGGCCGGGAGATCTTCGGCTGCGAGCCGGCCTTCACCTCGGAGATAGGTGCCGTACTGGGTGCCCACGTAGGCCCGGGTCTGCTCGGTATTGGCAGCGTCAGCAAAGCCGTTCTCGAGTGACGCTTCACCCGAAGGTTCCCTAAGATCATTGCGTGAAATTTCTCGCGCTAATCGGCGCTTGCTTTGCGTTGACCTTGGCCTCCTGTGGCGGCTCGGGCCAGACGGGAGGCTCGATCACCACCGGCGAAGAAGTGGGCGGGGCGCAGGATGCGGTTGCGAAAACAGCGCCCTGTCCGCGCGGCCCAACGGTGAACATGTCCAAGGCCGAAATCGCGAAGCTGCCGCCCCTGAGGATCCCCCGGCCGGCCGGGCCGCCGCCGCACCGCCTTACGGTCATCGACCTTCGCAAGGGCTCAGGGCCCGGGATCCCAAGGGACAATTTGGTGTCCAACCGGGAGAAGCCCTACCTCAACTATTTCGACGCTAGCTACCAGGATGCTCTCAAAGGGCACCTGACCGGCCAGTACGGCCCGGGCAAATACCTGCCTGAAGAAATGCCCAAGGGCGAGGCGCTGGGCCTGGTCGGGATGAAGGTGGGTGGCCGGCGCGAGATCATCACCCCGCCAAAGCTGGTGTATCCGCGCTGGCAGCCGAGCTGGGGCTACGCCCCTTACGTCGACATCTACGTGGTCGACCTGCTCGGCATGGAACCGCCGCCGGATCGCCGGGTCGAATACAGACATGGCCGCCCGTGTTAGTGAGACCCCTCGGCCTGGCCGGCGCCTTTCTCGCGTTGTCCTTCATCGGCTGTGGTAGCGGCGGCACGGACCAGGCGCCTAGCGGTCCCGCCCCTGCCGGGGCGATGTCCAAGGCCGAAATCGCAAAGCTGCCGCCCCTTAGGATCCCCAAGGCGAGCGGGCCGCCCCCGCACCGCCTCCAGATTGTCGACCTCCGCAAGGGGGCCGGGGCGGCGGTGGCCAAGACGGGGACGGTGTCGATTCGCTTCATCGAGGACACCTACCCCGAAGCTCTCAACGGCCGGCAGGGTGGGCTGAGCGGTGGCGAAGTCCGCTGGCCACGTTGGTCGCTCAGTGAGGCCTCAAATGGCATCCGGCTCGGTTTGCCCGGCATGAAGGTCGGCGGCCGCCGTGAGCTGATCGTGCCGCCGAAGGTGGCGTATCCACGATGGAAGCCGAGCTGGGGCTACGCGCCCTACGTTTCTATCTATGTGGTGGACCTGCTGGGCGTGGAACCCCCGGCCCACCTCCAGGGTTAGCTGTAGTTCCTCACAACGTTGTTCATCCGGGCCTCCTTGAAGGCTGGGGGTGCTGACCACCCAGACCCAAGGAGGACACCGGATGAAGCTGCACGGTAATGCCCGCACCTGCCCGAAGAGCAGACGCCTGCTCGTAGA
>DASSMU010000266.1:0-6886 GCA_035701465.1 Solirubrobacterales bacterium | reverse complement strand
CCCGAAGCCGCCGCCGGCCCTCGTGTCCGGCGACTCGCAGACCGGCAAGGGCGAGACCACGACGCAGGACCTCACGCGCCTGCAGCAGACGGTCGCCCGTCGCATGGCCGAGTCGAAGGCGACGGCACCGCACTTCTACCTGGAGGCCGAGGTCGACATGAGCCGGCTGGTCGCGGCGCGGGCCCAGATCAAGGCCGAGGCGAAGGAGGGGGACGTGGTGCCCTCCTTCAACGACATGGTCGTCAAGGCCTGCGCGCTGGCGCTGCGGGAGCATCCGCGCGCCAACGGGGCCTACCGAGACGGGCGCTTCGAGCTGTACTCGCGGGTGAACGTCGGGGTTGCGGTCTCGGCCAAAGACGCGCTGGTGGTTCCCACTGTCTTCGATGCCGACCAGAAGAGCCTGCGACAGATCGCTTCGGAGGCGCGGGCGCTGGCGCAGCGGGTGCGGGACGGACAGATCACGCCGCCGGAGCTCTCAGGGGCGACGTTCACCGTCTCCAACCTGGGGATGTTCGGGATCGACAGCTTCGCCGCGGTGATCAACCCGCCGCAGGCGGCGATCCTCGCCGTAGGCGCGATCGCCGAGCGCCCGGTGGTCCACAACGGCTCAATCGGCACAGCCCACCTGATGCGGGCCAACCTCGCCTGCGACCATCGCATCCTCTACGGAGCGCCCGCCGCCGAATTCCTGGCCCGCATCCGCGCCCTCCTCGAAGAGCCCCTCTCCCTAGCCCTCTGAGAGCGGTCGTATTTCCGCCCGGTATGCGGAAAGAAATACGACATCATCGACTCGAGGACCAGCCAAGGGCTATGCGGTCGTACTTGTCTCCGCTATGCGGAAGGAAATACGACCGCAGGCGATCAGCAGGTCTTCTTCGCTCCGGTGACCGCATTCCAGGCTCGTCCTAGGGAGAAATCGGCGGAGACCCGGAAGACTCCGGGGTGCGACACACGCGCCACCGTCCACTCGCCGCGGCGCAACAGGCAGCCGGCTCCGCGGGCGATCGACCAGTACGGGGTGAAGTTGACGCGGACGAGAAATTCGCCGGGACGGCTGACGTCGAGGCCGAAGCTCTGGCGACCTACCCAGAGGACGTGCGCAGCCGCCGCACCCATCGGGTCGACCAGCGGCTCCGGGTCGCGCACCGCATAGATACGCCAGTGGGCCGAGCTCCAGCGCGGCTCCAGGAAAGAGGGTTCGCTGAGGATCAGCTTTTGCTCGGCGACCGAGGAGTAGTCGAGGGACGCGTCGGGCAGGGCGACGTAGGAGATCGCGTTCTGGCGCAGCCAGCGACGATATGCCGTGGCGGTGAGCATGCCGTCATCGCCGTAGAAGATATCGTCGCGGGTGGTGTCGAGCTGGCGCAGCCAGCCGCGGGCCAGCTCGAACTGCGAGGCGAGGTAGGCGGACTCCCAGTGGTTCTCGGTGGGCGGAACCTCGACCCGGATCCCGTCGCCGCCGTGCTCGCGCAGCCACCGCGCCGCCGGCTGGAAGTAGCTGCGCGAAGTGGAAGGGTCGCCGACGCTGCGGGCGATCTGGCTGACGCTCGCGTTGACCTGCCAGTAGAGGCCGCCGGCCATGAAGAGGGCCAGGAACCACGGCGAGACCCGCGGTCGCCGTGCCAGCACCACCGCGGCCAGCACCGGCCCGCCGAAGAGGGCGCCGAGGCGGACCGCGTTGCCACCGACCGGGTTGGGCACGAGCCAGATCAGGGTCGAGGCGAGGAGGTAAGCGCCGATCACCCACCGCAACTGCCGCTCCTGCGCTCCGACGCCGCGGGTGACATAGAGCGCCGAGCCGCACCAGAGCGGGATCGCGACGAAGGAGGAGAACGCGAAGGGAAACTGGCCGGATTCGGGGAAGGCGAGGTTGGGAACGAGCGTAAGAGCGAGGGCAATGGATGACGCCCAGAGCGCTGGACCGCGGGGCCCGTCACGGCCTCGGGGGGGCCTGCGGGCGGGGGCTGCGCCTCCGTTCTCGGCCCCCCCGAGTCCGCGCCACCCGCGGAAGAAGCCGCTCCAGTCGACCGCCGATGCCGAGGCGGCGATCAGAACCCCCGCCAGGAATGCCGCCGCGACCGGGCTCGATAGAGCGCAGGCGGCAGTCCCGAAGAGAGCCAGCTTTACCCGGCCGGTTTGCAGGAAGCGCAGCGCCAATAGCCCAAACGCGACTCCCAGCGCGAAGGTGAGCTGGCCGTCGGCGAGCAGCGTCACCACACCAGCGGCGAACCAGAGGGTCGCCCAGCGTGCCGGCTCTCCCCAGCGGTCGCGGACGAGGCGGTCGAAGAAGTAGGAGGAGGCGACCACCGAGACAGTGCCCACCAGCTGCGGCCCGATCAGCGAGGCGAGCGGCGGGAAGAGGACGCTGTAGGTGAGGGTGTAGTGGCCGCCGTACCAGCTGCCGTTCCAGATCGCCAGACCGGCGTGCTGGAAGAGCTCGGTGCGGAAGACCTGGGCGGCGAGGTCGCCGACCTGCGGGTTCCAGGCCAGCATCAGCGAGGCGAGTGCGGCGCTGAGCGCCACGGCCGGGAGCCAATCTGGCCGGAGGGTCTTGGACTGGGCCATGGGGGCAGCGCCAAGGATAGAGCGGCGCCGTGCAACGATTTCGAGAGTGAGCGCCGAAGTCCTGGTAGTCCGTTGCGGCACGGTCCCCTACGAGGAGGCCTGCGTCGCCCAGCGCTGGCTGCGCAGCGCGCGCCAGGAGCAGGCGATTCCCGACGTACTGCTGCTGCTCGAGCACCCGCCCGTCTACAGCCGCGGGCGGCGCTCGACCGAGGAGGAGCTGCCGATGGCAAGGGAGTGGTACGAGGCACAGGGGATCGAGGTGCGCGACACCGACCGCGGCGGCCGCGTCACCTACCACGGGCCGGGACAGGTGGTCGCCTACCCGATCGTCGACCTGCAGCCCTACGGCGACGACGTCCACGAGTACGTGCGGCGCCTGGAGCAGGTGGCGATCGGCGCGCTCGGAGAGCACGGGGTGAGCGCAACCACGATCGAGGGCCTAACCGGCGTCTGGACCGAGGGCGAGCCCCCACCCGCCAGCCGACGGGCCGATACGTCAAGTCAGACTCGACATATCGGCCCGTCGGCTGGGGAAAACGCGCGGAAGATCGGCTCGATCGGGGTGCACGTCAGCCGCGGAGTCACGACCCACGGGCTGGCGGTCAACGTCAACAACGACCTGCAGCCGTTCGAGTGGGTCGTGCCCTGCGGGATCGAGGGCTGCCAGGTCACCTCGCTGAGTCGCGAGCTGGGAGCTGAGCAGGACCTCGACGCCTTCGCGGACACGGTCGCCGGTCGCTTCGCCAAGGTCTACGAGCGCACGCCCACCACGGCCAGCCCTGCCGACCTGGGCCTCGACAACGCTAGGCTCGGCGTCGCATGAGCGAGACGACCGCAGACCCGGCCTCTCCGGCGACGAATCCGGCGCAGGCCAGCGCGGCACCCACCGAACGCGTCCACGTCACCCGCTCCCGCGCCAAGCCGGGCGGGACGATGGCCGAGAGCGCCGACACCGTCCCTTTCCGCCGCGCCCGCAAGCCGCCCTGGCTGAAGGTGCCGGCACCGGGCGGACCGACCTACCGCCGGCTGAAGGCGACGATCGGCTCCGACAACCTGCACACCGTCTGCGAGGAGGCCAACTGCCCCAACGTCGGCGAGTGCTGGGAGCGCGGCACCGCCACCTTCATGATCCTCGGCGACGTCTGCACCCGCCGCTGCGGCTTCTGCAACGTGAAGACGGGCGTGCCGACCTGGAACGACCCGCTGGAGCCGGCGCGCGTCGCCAACCAGGTGAAGAAGATGGGGCTGCGCCACGCGGTCGTCACCTCAGTCGACCGCGACGACCTGCCTGACTACGGGGCGAGCGCCTTCGTCGGCGTGATCCGCTCGATCCGGATGCAGGCGCCGGGCTGCAAGGTCGAGATCCTCACCCCCGACTTCCGCGGCCAGGAGATGCCGCTGGCGAAGGTGATCCACGAGCGGCCCGACGTCTTCAACCACAACGTCGAGACGGTTCCGCGGCTCTACCCCGTGGCGCGGCGCGGCTCCAAGTTCCTGCGCTCGGCCCGGGTGCTGAGGATGGCGAAGGAGATGGGCGGCGATCGAGTCGTGACCAAGTCGGGGCTGATGGTCGGCCTCGGCGAGTCCTTCGAGGAGATGGTCGAGGCCTTCGGCATCCTGCGCGAGCACCGCGTCCAGGTGCTGACCGTGGGCCAGTACCTGCGCCCGACCGAAAACCACCTGCCGGTGGTGCGCTACTGGCACCCGGAGGAGTTCGAGGCCCTGGAGAAAGCGGCCTACGAGCTCGGCTTCGAGTCGGTGGCGTCGGGACCGCTGGTGCGCTCCAGCTACCACGCCGATCAGAACCTGCCCGAGCGGGCGCTCGCTTCCTAGTCCGCGGCGAGCAGATCGCGGCGGGTCATCTCGCGGGCAAACGCAAGGACGTCGCCGAGGGCCCGCGTCTCGTCGATCTCGAATCGTGCGGCCAGGCCGCTGGCCAGCTCGGCCACCCGGCGCGGCTGGTCGAGTTGCTCCCAGATCCAGGCGCCGGTGGTGTTGAGACGCACCGCCGAGCCGGAGTCGACGTCGAGCAGCACGGTCTCCTCCGGCAACTCGCCGTGAACGGCGCGCTCGGTGCGCCGCAGCGTCGTCTCCGCTCCGATCTCCACTCCGTCCACTATCCATACCCTAAGACCGCGAATGGGAAGCCTCTACGGATTCGAGGTTAAGGCCGAGCTGCCGTTGCGGCGACTGAACGCGGCGGCGGGGACGCGCGGCGAGATGACGATCGAGGTCGCGGACCGCCCGCTCGCGGCAACGCGCGGCGAGCCGGTCAGCACGCTGATCGGCAACGACGGGAAGCGCTTCTACGCCTCGCACGAGTTGGACGGCCGCTGCCTCCTGGAGCTGCCGCCGAGCGGCGAGTTCCTGCTCGATCCCGACGCTGTCCGGGTGACGGTGGGCGTCGGCGACGGCGACGCGGCGCTGCGCGAGCACCGGATCGTCTCCTCGGCCGCCGGCACGCTGCTGGCGATGCGGGGGGATCTCGTCCTGCATGCCTCCGCGGTGGCGGTCGGCGGTCGCGCCGTCGTCTTCTGCGGCCCGACCGGGCGGGGGAAGTCGACGCTCGCGCTGGCCCTGGGGGAAGCGGGCCATCCGGTGCTGGGCGAGGACGGGGTGGCGATCGACCTGGAGCAAGGGGACCCCGTCGCCTACCCGGGTGCGCGCGGGATCAGGGTGCGCAGACTGGACGCCGACGGGAGCCGCCGCACCGACCTGGTCGAGGACCCGGCGCCCGGCGAGCCGCCACCCTGCCCGGTGGCGGCGGTGGTGTTGCTCGGCGAGCGCAGCAAAGGGCTCTCGATCGAGCCGCTGCCGGCGGCGCGGGCGCTGGCGCTGCTCACCCCCAACCTCACCCACAGCGGCGGCCGCGAGGCGATCGCCGCGGCCTTCGGCTACCTCGCCCGGCTGCTCGGCACCGTGCCGGCCTTCCGCGCCTCGCTTCCGGAGGACCTCGACTCCCTGCCGGCCGCCGCCGCCGACCTGCTCGACGGGGTTGCGAGTCGCGGCTAGACTGCGCAGAGGTTCTGCACCAGTTCAGACCGAGGAGGAGAGGATGAGCGACCAGCAAGCCCCCTACGAGCCGCCCAGCGTCGAGCAGATCGACACCGACGGCGCGCCGATCTCGACCGCTGCCGGCGGCAGCCAGGTCAACTAGGCGATGACGATGAAGAACGACGACCCCACCCCTTACGAGGCACCGAGCGTCGAGCAGATCGACACCGACGGCGAGCCGATCCACACCGCACCGGGTCAAGTCGCCAGCTAGGCGTGCCGCTGGATGGCCGGCATTGCTGACCCGTAGGCGCGAGGAGAGCTTCGCCTGGGGTCGGCTGCGCTGGCGCCTGGGGCGGCGGCCCCCCCGGGCGCTGACCGAGTGCCCCGAGCGGCCGATCGGCGCCAAGCTGGAGCTGACCTACGCCTGCAACCTGCGCTGCGGCTTCTGTTACACGGACTCGCCGCGGCGCACCCTGCAGCGCACGCCCGAGCTCAGCGACGAAGAGTGGCAGCGGGTGGTCGGCGAAGCGCTCGGGCTGGGCATCGTCGAGGCCGTCGTCACCGGCGGCGAGCCGTTCCTGCGCCGCGAGCTGACCCTTGAAGTGATCGAGGCGCTGGCCGCGGCCGGCGTCGGCGTCACGCTCAACACCAACGGCTGGTTCGTCGACGGGGAGATCGCGGCCCGGCTGGGCGGCCTGCGCGGGGTCACCGCCCACGTCTCCGTCGACGGCGCGCGGGCGGGCTTGCACGACGCTTCGCGCGGCGTCCCCGGCAGCTGGCGGCGGGCGATCGAGGGAATCGACAACCTGCTCGGCGCCGGGGTCGGCGTCTGCGCGGTGCACGTCGTCACCCCAGGCAACGCCGGCGCCGTGGGGGATTTCCTCGAGCAGATGTGGACGCTAGGCGTGCCCTGGGTGCGGGTCACGCCGGTGGTGGTCAACGGCGCGGCGGCGCGCGGCGGCAACTGGAAAGTGTCGCGGGAAGCCCTGCGCGAGACGGCCAGGGAGTTCGAAGAGCGGCACGGGACGGCGATGCGGATCACCGTCCAGGCGGGGACCGCCGGCACGCTCAGCCTGCAGGGCCGGGACGCGCCGGGCAGCTTCCTGGTCCGCCCCAACGGCGACGTGCGGCCGGACTCGCTGCGCCCGTTCACCTTCGGCAACGCGGCCCGCGACGGAGTGGCGGCCTGCTGGACGGCGCTGCGCGAGGGCTGGGACGACGAGCGGATCAATCGCTGGGCGGCGGGGATGAAGGGGCCCGGGGATCTGTCGAAGGCGGATCTCGTCGCTTACCTGGATGACGAGGTTCCGGTTGCCGGCGATCT
>DASSMU010000265.1:0-8176 GCA_035701465.1 Solirubrobacterales bacterium | reverse complement strand
CCTGGGTTCTCCCCCCTTGTGGCGGGATTCGGCGCTTTCGGTGCGTTGCTAGGCTCGCTGGCGATGGCCTCAGACACGATTTCCTTTGCTCGCGGGGCGCCCAGCGCCGACATCCTGCCCAGGGAGGCTGTGCGGGACGCTGCCGCGGTCGCGCTTGCCGAGGACTGGGAAAAGGCGCTCTCCTATGGGACCGGGATCGGGCATCTCGGGCTGTGTGAGTGGATCGCCCAGCGACATGGGGGGCTGGATGCCTCGCAGGTGATGATGGCCAACGGGTCGCTGGAGGCTGGGTGGATGTTGTTCGACCACCTGCTCGAGGCCGGTGACCGGGTGGTCGTCGAGCAGCCGACTTACGATCGGACCCTGCTGATGCTGCAGCGGCTCGGGGTTGAGCTGGTGCCGGTGGCACTGGAGGACGATGGGTTGGACCTGGCGGCGTTTGAAGCGGCGCTGGCGGAGGGGGCGATCAAGCTCGCCCACGTCATCCCCAACTTCCACAACCCCGCCGGCTGCACGCTCTCGGCTGCGAAGCGGGTGCGGCTGGTCGAGCTGGCTGCCGAGCACGGCTTCTGGATCTTCGAGGACGACCCCTACCGCGAGCTGCCCTTCGAGGGCGAGGCGCTGGAGACGATGCTGTCAACTGACCGCGCCGACCGCGTGGTTCACGCCTCCTCCTTCTCGAAGACGGTCAGCCCCGGCGTGCGGGTCGGCTACCTCGCCGGCCCGGCTAGGGAGATCTCCGCCCTGGCCAAGCGGGCCAACGAGACCTACATCTCACCGAACATGCTGGCCGAGGCCGTGGTGTTGGAGCTCTGTCGCTCCGGCGGCCTCGACCGCAACATCGAGTTCGTCAAGGGCGCCCTGCGCGACCGCCGCGACGCGCTGGTCGAGGCCCTGCGCAAGCAGATCCCCGAGGCCGAGTTCGTCGTCCCCGGTGGCGGCTACTTCCTCTGGCTCGACCTGACCGAGGGCACCGACACCAAGGCCCTGCTCGTCGAGTCCAAGGGCGAGGGCGTCGCCTTCGTCGCCGGCCCCGATTTCATGATCGACGGCGGTACCAACAGCCTGCGGCTGTCCTTTGCAAGCGTGCCGCCAGAGCGGATCTCCGAGGGCGTTGCCCGAATCTCGCGGGCGCTGGAGCGCGTCCGCGCCGGCTCCCCGGCCTGAAACTGGACGGAAATTTCGCACCAAATAGCCCCGATCCGTCTAGGATTCCGGGGCCAATCGAGCGGAGGGTGGAGTTGAAGATGAAGCTGCGGAGGGTGGAGATCAAGCTGGCGATCCTTGCGGTCGCCTCGAGTGCCTGCCTCCTGCTGCTCTCCGGCACAGCGAGCGCTGAATCGCAGGCGCCGGTGTGTCCTGGGCCCGCCGCGGCCACCGCGGCCCGCTGCCACGCGCACGTCGTGACGAACGCGAATGGGACCCCGCAGGCCGAAACGGCGCCGAAGGGTTACGGCCCCGTTCAGTTCCGCGGCGCCTACGGCCTGCCGGCCACGGCGTCCACCGCGCAGACGATCGCCATCGTCGACGCCTACGACGACCCGAAGATCGCCGGCGACCTCAACGCCTACAGCTCGCAGTTCGGCCTGCCCCAGTGCAACAGCTCCAACCCGTGCTTCCAGAAGGTCAACCAGAGCGGCAGCGCTGCCGGTCCCTTCCCGCAGGCCAACAGCGGCTGGTCGCTGGAGATCGCGCTCGACGTCGAGGTTGCCCACGCGGTCTGCCCGAACTGCAAGATCCTCCTCGTCGAGGCTAGCTCGAGCAGCCTGGCGAATCTCGCCGCATCGGTGAACACGGCGGCGAAACTCGGTGCCAACGAGATTTCGAACAGCTACGGCGGGTCCGAGTTCTCCTCCGAGGTGAGCGATACCGCCTACAACCACCCCGGGATCGCCGTCACCGTCGCCTCGGGCGACAACGGCTACGGCTCCTTCGGGTACCCCGCCGCGTCGCCGCATGTGATCACGGTTGGCGGCACGACGCTGACGCTCGGCACCGGCAACACCTATGGCAGCGAGAGCGTCTGGAACGGCGCCGGCAGCGGTTGCAGCCTCTACGTGCCGGCGCCTGCATGGCAGAGCTTCCTCAGCGCCTGTACCGGCAAGCGCGGCA
Organism: Solirubrobacterales bacterium; assembly: GCA_035701465.1. Taxonomy (GTDB): domain Bacteria; phylum Actinomycetota; class Thermoleophilia; order Solirubrobacterales; family 70-9; genus VRUE01. Next base: position 6,064 of record DASSMU010000265.1, on the reverse strand, counting down.
CGGCCGACGTGGCCGCGGATGCCGCCCCCAGCACGGGCGCGGCCGTCTACGACACGGTCAGGTACCAGGGCCGCTTGGGCTGGTTCCAGGTTGGCGGGACGAGCCTCTCCTCGCCGCTGGTTGCCGCCGTCTATGCGCTCGCGGGCGGGCTGCCGGCGGGGACCTCTGCGGCCTCCGGCCTCTACGGGCATCTCGGCGATTCAACTGTCCTGCACGACGTGACCGGTGGCTCGAACGGGAGCTGCTCGACGATCATGTGCAAAGGCGCGATCGGCTACGACGGGCCGACCGGGGTCGGTACGCCGAAGGGCATCGGCGCCTTCTAGCTCCGAGGGGGCTGGGCGGGCCGTTCGGACCCGCTCAGCGGCCGTAGCGGTCGTTTGAGAGGACCAGCTGCTCGGGGATCGTCGCCCGCGGCGGCGGGGCCGGGTCGGCGCGGACCGAGACAGTCTCGGCGACGCTGCGCGAGACCCGGTGGGAGCCCTCCTCGGAGGCGATCGTCACGCCCTCCTCGCCTGAGCTCTTTACAGAGCCCTCCAGGCCCGGGTGCAGTCCCGCGTCCTTGAGGTAGTGCAGCAGCTCCTCGGCCTCGTTCTCGAAGCGCAGGACGTGGACCTTGGCGCCCGGCTCGACGTCGGAGAGGAGGGCGCCCTGCTCGCGCGCGCCCTCGACGATCGGGTGGCCGTGGGGGCAGGTGGTCGCGTCGCCGATCGCGGCCCGCATCCGCTCCTCCAGCACCGGCGACATCGCGTGCTCGATCCGCTCCGCCTCCTCGTGCACCTCGTCCCAGGGGATGCCGAGGACGTCGGTGAGGAAGCGCTCGATCATGCGGTGGCGGCGGACGATGTGACTGGCGTGCTCGCGCCCGGACTCGGTGAACTCGAGCGACTTGTCGGCCTGGCGCTCGACGTAGCCGTCCTCGACGAGGCGGCCGATCATCTCGTGCACGGTTGGGGGCGAGAGCTGCATCGCGCGGGCGATGTTGGCCCCGGTCATCGGTAGCCCGGCCTCTTCCAGCCAGAACATGATCTCCAGGTACTCCTGCTCCGCAACAGTCGCGGTGTCCTGCGACAAGAGGCGCTCCTTCCGGGGTCGATGATCGGGGACGTGCGCGATCGATACTAGAGGCCCGGCGTTGCCGCATTGGGCGTGGTTCGCTTGCCAGAGCCCGGATAGGCTTCGCGCGATGCCACCGGCTTCAGACAACGACGGGCAACTCGACTGGCGCGGGGCAGACCCAGCCCTTCGCCGTCTTGGGGAGGACGGTATGTCGCCGGGCGATGCGCCGCGAAAGGACGTGCAACTGGCCACCGAGGATGGCGCCCGCCGTGAGCTGATCGACGGCATGCGAATCCGCGAGGCGCGCACGATCGCCGACGACCGCGGCACGATCTGCGTCGCCTACGACCCGCGCTGGGGCTTCAGCGAGGAGCCGATGGTCTACTCCTACGAGGTGACGATCCGGCCCGGGGCGGTCAAGGGCTGGATCCTGCACGAGACCTACGACGACCGGCTCTTCCTCGCGGCGGGGACGGTGAAGTGGGTGATGTACGACGACCGGGAGGGGTCGCCGACGCAGGGCCGGCTCACCGAGCTCTTCTTCGACGAGCATCATCGCAGCCTGCTGCTGATCCCGCGCGGCGTTTGGCACGCGGTGCAGAACGTCGGCACGGTCGACTCGCGGATGGTCAACTTCCCGACCGCGCCCTACGACTACGAGAACCCGGACAAGACGCGGTTGCCGCTCGACACCGAGCGGATCCCCTACCGCTTCGAGCTCTGAACCGGCGTGAGCCGGCCGGCCTCGACCCTGCGCCGCGCCGCCGGAGCCCGCCACGCGCTCCTCAACGCGGTGCGGCCGGCTCCGCGAGTCGATGATCCACCGCTCGTCAGCATCGTCACGGCGACCTACAACTGGTCCGAGGTGCTGCGCTGGGCGATCCGCTCGGTCCGCGCCCAGCGGTACCCGCGCTGGGAGCTGATCGTCGTCGGCGACTGCTGCACCGACGATTCCGAGGCGGTCGTCGAATCCTTCGGAGACAAGCGGATCCGCTGGCACAACCGCGACAGCAACGCGGGCAGCCAGTCGCTGCCGAACAACGACGGGATTGCGATGGCGCGAGGGGAGTTGGTCGCCTATCTCGGCCATGACGACCTCTGGGCCCCGGACCATCTCTCGCGCCTGGTCGCGACGCAGCGGCAGGCCGGCGCCGACGTCGCCTTCTCGCTCACCGAGGTGATCGGACCGCCGGGAAGCGGGATGCGGAACGTCACCGGCCTGACCGCGAACGGCTACGCAGGAGGGCACCTGGCACCGAGCTCGCTCCTGCACCGGCGCGACCTGACCGAGCGCATCGGCGGCTGGCGCGACTACCGCGAGATCGAGGCGGCGCCGGACACGGAGTTCACCGAGCGGGCGCTGGCCGCGGGCGCGTCATTTGCCTGCTCGTGGGCGCTCACCTGCTTCAAGCTGCCGTCGGCGATGCGCCGCAACTCATACGTCGAGCGGCCCTCGCACGAGCAGGAGGAGCTGACGCGGCGGATGGAGAGCGAGCGCGCCTTCCAGCTGCGCGAGCTGGGACGGGCGGTCGCCAGCCGCCTGCGCCACCCACGCACCGACCCGCACAGCTTCGGCCCCCAGGTCCCTGCGGGCGCCGGCAAGGGCGCCCAGGTGCGCGAGGCGCGCCGGATCCGGGGCCTCGACCCATAGCGGCAAGCGTTCCGGTGCGCTTTATGTGGCCATAGATGGCATAAAGCGCACCGGAAGCGGATGGAGCGCCTAACTGCGCTCGATCAGGGTCGAGACGACCGCCTCGTAGAAGCCGTCGCCCATCGCGCCCTCGGTGACGGTGACGTTGTCCCAGGCGGGGAGCGCCGCGCGCAGACCCGGGTCGCGCTCGGGGCCGTTGGCGACGACGAAGAAGCGGCCGACCGCGGCGGCGACCTCGAGGTCCTCGACCGAGTCGCCGACGGCGATGCAATCGGCTGGGTCGTAGCCGCGGGCGCGGGCGTGGGCTGAGACGGCGGCGGCCTTGCTGACCAGCTTGGGGACGAGGTGGTAGGCGTGGGTCGGGCCGTCAATCGCCGGCATCTCGCGGCCGATCGCGCCGTTGTCGAGCAGGCGCAGGTCGCCGTGGCCCTCGGCCTCAAGCAACCGGTTGGCCTCCTCGACGTCGACCTTGCCGCGGAAGAGGTGGGAGAGGATGCGGCCGCTGTGCCAGGGGGCGTGGTACTCGAGCCGCCCCTCGAAGCGCTCGAACAGCATCTTCGGGATGCCGCGCTGCTCGATCTTCTCGTAGACGGTGCCGTCCTCGTCGGGGACGAGGTCGCCGGTCAAAAGCGTCGTCTCGCCGTCGATCGCGAAGGCGCAGCCGGCCTCGTAGATGTAGGAGGCCTGGCCCATCAGCCGGGCGCACTCGTGCACCTGCGGCTCGCGCCGGCCCGACATGATCACGACCTCGACCCCGGCCCGCTGGCAAGCCTCGAGGCCGCGCGCCTGGGCCAGTGAGAAGGCGCCGCCGGCGTCGCGAAAGAGGGAGGAGCCCCTGCCGAGCAGGGTTCCGTCGAGGTCGGTGTAGACGCAACTCAAGGCCAAAGCCGGGGTTACGCTAGCGATCATGAGAGGGAGGACGGGACGACGACTGTCCGGCCTGGCCGTGTTTGCGCTGTTGTTGCTGGCGCCGACGAGTGCCTTGGCCGGCAGCCCGACGGTGCTTCAGCCCGACGGCAAGATCGTCGTCGCCGGCGAAGCCTGGCCTGCCTTTGGCTCGGTCGTCAGGCTCAATCCCGATGGCAGCGTGGATTCGAGCTTCGGTGACGGCGGCACCGTGGTGGAGCGGCGCATCCCCCCGCTTCGCATGGTCGCGGTCCAGCCGAACGGCCGGATCGTGGCTGCCTCGGGAACCCAACTCGCGCGCTTCCTGGCCGACGGCAGTCCCGACCCCAGCTTCGGTGACGGTGGCATCGGGGGTGAAGTTGGCCCGTACCGGTACTGGAACCAGAACGCGGAAGAAGGCCCGGAGTCTGTTCTGATCCGGCCGGACGGGGGGATCCTTGTCGCTGGGCCTCGCAACCTGAGCTACCCGACTCCGCAGGGGATCGTTCGCCTCTACGACTCCGACGGGAGCTTCGCCGAAACGGTCGGCTTCGTGCCGGCAGGGGGATCGCCACCGACAGCGCAGTCGGTCCTGAGGGGCATCGCGATCCAGCCAGACGGCGCCGTCGTCGGGACGGGATCGGCATTCGTCAACGGGCGGAATGGCAACTCCCTCGTGCTCGGCAGGTTCGTTCCGGGCTCAGGCTCGGCCTACGATCCGTCGTTTGGCGGCGGGGCAGGCCTGGTTCGGCCGAACCGCTTCGTCTCGGAACGCGGTTCGGCAATCGTGCAGGACGCCGGCAAGCTGATCGTCGCCGGCGAAGCCGAAGACACGTTCATGCTCGCCCGCTTCGACCAGGACGGCAAAGTCGATACGACTTTCGGGGGCGGTGGATTTGCCGATCCCCGGATCGAAGGGACGAGCGGAGGCCTGGGCTCCAGCGGCGCCAACGCGGTGGCCGTGCAGGACGATGGGAAGATCCTCGCGGCGGGCGTGACGTCCAAATGGGGAGACTGGACACCCGGGAAATTCCTGACCGGGTATTCCTGCGGCAGCAGCTGCGAAGAGCCGCTAGTTGCCCGCTTTACCGCCGACGGCCAGCTGGACACGAGCTTCGGCCAGGGGGGCTTGGTGCGACTGACGACTCCTCAGGGGAAAAGGCTGGCGGGCAGCAGCGCCGACAGCGTGTTCGCGCTGCCTGGCAGCAAGATCCTCGTCGGGGGTGTCTCCCAAGTCCCGGGCGAGGCGCTGGAAGCCCCGTTCCTGGCGCGCCTGAATCCCGACGGCTCGTTCGACCCGACCTTCGGCGAAGGTGGCATGGTGAGGCTGAGGCCGGCCTGCTCTTCAGAGAAGAGATTGGCGAAGCTGAGGCGGCAAGGGTGCATCGCTGGCGCTCGCGTTCGTTTTCGCGTCAACGGCCTCGCGAGCGGACGGCCGAGCGTCTCGCTGCGGGTGAGGCCAAGCTTGCCCTGGGCTCGGATCGCCACGGTTCGACTGCGACTCCCAGGTGGATTGCGGGCGACCGCCGCCCTTCCCCGCAGGGCGCGGGTGCTCGCCATCGGCGGCACGAGAGGAAGCTCTTTGGACGGCGGCCCGAACCGGTACTTGGGAGCCCAGCCGACGGAATCGAAGCCGGGTCGGATCGCCTTCAACGATCTCGGGGAACCGCAGGCGCTCGACGTCAGGCTGAGGCCGGGAGCCCTGCGTGCCGCGCGGACTTCGGCGCACCAGCTGGTCTTCCACGTCACGGTCAGGTTCCGCCACGAAGGGGTGCGTGCCGGGCGCCAGACGCTGGCCTTCCGCATCGGCGGTTGACGAGTTCCCGCTGGGCATAAGCTCGTCTCGTGCCGAGGTGGGAACTTCGCGATAGGACTCTCGAGCTGACTCAGCCGATTGCGGCCGGGATCGTCAACGTGACCGCCGACTCGATGTTCGAGGGGGCTCGCAGCGTTACGCCGGAGCGGGCGGTGGAGGACGGCTTGGCGCTGGTCGAGGCCGGGTTCGACATGCTCGACGTGGGGGCCGTGGCGGCTAAAAGCGGGCCGCCGGTTCCGGCCGAGGTCGAGGCGGCGGCGCTGGTGCCGGCGATCGAGGGGTTGGTGGAGGCCGGGGTGCCTGTTTCTGCCGACACGTTTTCGGTCGAGGTGGCACGGGCTGCGCTGGGGGCCGGGGCGGTCGCGGTCAACGACATCTCCGGCGGTTGCGAGGAGATGTTCGAGCTGGTGGCGGAGACGGGGTGCGGCTATGTGCTGATGCACATCGAGGGGCCGCCGCGGGTCGACCGGCCTCCACGTCGTTACGACGACGTGGTCGAGCAGATGAGGTCCTGGCTGGGGGGGAGAATCGAGGTGGCTCAGAGACTTGGGGTGGGTGAGGAGCAGATCGCCATCGACCCCGGACTCGACTTCGACCTGACGACCGAGCAGAACCTGGAGGTTCTGCGACGGCTGCCCGAGCTGCGCTCGCTC
>DASSMU010000264.1:0-2401 GCA_035701465.1 Solirubrobacterales bacterium | reverse complement strand
CGACGCCGAGGAGGCGCGTGAGGCGGCCGAGCGGATCGGCGAGCGCGCGATCGGGATCGTTGCCGACGTCACCGACGCCGGCACCCTGCGGGCCGCGGTCGCCGAGACGGTCGAGCGCTTTGGCGGAGTCGACATCGCGATGGCCAATGCCGGAATCGCTCCGCCGACGACGACCACGATCCGCATGGTCTCCGCCGAGGAGTGGGAGCGCGTGATCGAGATCAACCTGCTCGGCGTCTGGAACACGGTGCGCGCCGTGCTGCCGCAGGTCGCCGAGCGCCAGGGACACATCGTCGTCGTCTCCTCCGCCTACGCGATCGCCAACGGCATGCTCAGCAGCGCCTACGCGGTGGCAAAGTCGGGAGTCGAGGCCCTCGGCCGCTCGCTGCGGGCCGAGCTGGCCCCGCTCGGGGCGAGCGCCGGCGTCGCCTACTTCGGCTTCGTCGACACGAAGCTGGTCCAGGACGCTTTCGCCAAGCCGGCTACGGAACGCCTCGAGAAGACCGTCCCCGCCTTCCTGCTGAAACGGATCACGCCGGCCGAGGCAGGTGCCACGGTCGTGGGCGGGATCGAAGAGCGGGCTCCGCGCACCTTCGCGCCCAAGTACTGGCGCTACATCTCCGCCCTCCGCGGCCTGATCAACCCGCTGTTCGACAAGCGGGCCGACAGCGACCCACGCGTCCGCGAGGCGATCCTCGGCGCCGAGGCACTCTCGGCGGAGAGCGCTGGCGACGCCTCAGCCGCTTCGCGTTAACCGCTCGAGCAGGAGGACGACCGACTCGTAGGGCTCACCGGTGGCACGGCTGAGGCCGATCTCGCAGGTGCGGTTGCTGGAGAGGTGCGCGTCGAAGCTGCGGCCGGCCAGCTCGGCGGCCTGGTCGCTGGTGGCAGCCCCGGTCAGCTCGGGATGGGTGATGCCGCGGTCGCCGGCGAAGCCGCAGCAGGTCGCCGATGGCGCGACGAAGACGTCCTCGGCGAGAGCGCCCGTCAAGGCGCGCAGGCGCGGCGCCAAGCCCATGTGGCGCGTCGCGCAGGTCGGGTGGACCGTGGCGGAACCGATCTTGCCGGTGACCTCCAGCTTCGGCAGCAGGCGGTCGTGCGCCCAGGCGACCGAGTCGAGGATCTCCAGCTTGCCGAGCCGCTCGACGTTCTCCTCGTAGAGGACGCCGTCGCCCGGTTCGGCGACGCTCTGCGTGCAGGACGCAGCGTCGATCACCACCGGCAGCTCGGCCTCCCCGCTCCAGCGCCAGAGACTCTCGACCAGAGCGTTCGCCTTGTAGGCCTGGGCCTCGCCGAACCCCTTGGAGCCAAACGGCAACCCGCAGCACGAGCCCGCAACGTCAGCCGGGATCCAAACCGGCAACCCAGCCCGACGCGAAACCTCAACCATCGCCTCAACCAGGGGCCGACGGGCCGAAATCAGGACGCTGGCTCCTGATTTCGGCCCGTCGGCGGTCGTACCGAAGATGCGGTTGGTGCAGGAGGGGAGGTAGACGGCCGCGGCGCTCTGGCGCCCGGTGGCGGGGAGCGCGGCCGGGGCCGGGGCCGGCAGGCCCTTGCCTCGCTTCGTGCGCCGTGCCAGCCCGCCGCCCAGCTTCAGTCCGGCACGGGAAGCACGTTCCACCGTGTGCCAGCGTTTCGCCGTCGCCAGGGCCGCGCGTTCGGCTCGATCGGTGTGGCGCTCGGCCCGCAGCTCCTTGACCAGCTTGCCGGTGTCGATCCCAACCGGACAGGCGAGCTGGCAAGAGCCGTCGGCAGCGCAGCTGTCGAGCGCCTCGTAGGCGAACTCCTCCAGCAGCGCTTTCTGCACCGGCGAGCCCGCCGGCTGGCGCGCCATCTCACGGCGCAGGACGATCCGCTGGCGCGGCGTCGTGGTCAGGTTGCGGCTGGGGCAGACCGGCTCGCAGAAGCCGCACTCGACGCAGGCGCTCGCCGACTCCTCGATCGCCGGGGTGGTTTTGAGGTTGCGCAGGTGGACGCCGGGGTCGCGATTGAGCACGACGCCCGGATTGAGCACGCCGTCCGGGTCGGCGAGCTGCTTCACCCGCCACATCAGCTCGGTCGCCTTCGCCCCCCACTCGCGCTCCACATAAGGAGCCATGTTGACCCCGGTCCCGTGCTCGGCCTTGAGCGAGCCGTCGTACTTGCCGACGATCAGCTCGACCAGCTTGCCCATGAAGGACTCGTAGCGCTCCAGGTCCTCCTGCTTGGCGAAATCCGGGGTCAGCATGAAGTGGAGGGTGCCGGCCGAGGCATGGCCGGCAACGCCGGGCAGGAAGCCGTGCTCGCCGAGCAGCGCCTGCAGGTCGCGGGCGCCCTCGGCGATCCGCTCCGGCGGCACGCAGACGTCCTCGACTATCAGCGCCGTCCCCTCCGGCCGGACCCGCCCGATCAGGCCGTG
>DASSMU010000263.1:0-3828 GCA_035701465.1 Solirubrobacterales bacterium | reverse complement strand
CAGGGTCACATCGAGACCATCTGCACCAGGGTGCAGTTCGCGGCCAACGCCTGCCCGGCGCGCTCCGTCTACGGCCACGCCCGCGCGATTACGCCGCTGCTTGACCATCCCCTCGAAGGCCCGGTGTACCTGCGCTCGTCCTCCCATACGCTCCCCGACCTGGTGGCGGTGCTCAAAGGTCCGGCGATGCAGCCGATCGAGATCGACCTCGACGGGCGCATCGACTCGATCAATGGTGGCATCCGCAACACCTTCGAAGTGGTCCCGGATGCCCCTGTCTCCAAGTTCGTCCTCACGATGCAAGGCGCCAAGAAGGGCCTCTTGGTCAACAGCACCAGCCTTTGCGCCCAGGCAAATCGGGCGACGGTGAAGATGAATGGCCAGAATGGGATGGTGCACGACTTCCGTCCGTCTGTGAGTAACGACTGCCACAAGCGCAAGAGCAAGCGGCACCAGCGAAGACCAGGACCCTGAACTCGACCGAGTTTTGGTTTCCATGGGAGTCCCTGCGGGTAACTCGCATTGAGCAAGAAGCCTGTTCCTAAGTACAAGCCGAGAGTCGGGGGGAGCTACTCATGGTCGGAACCGTAATCGCCGTCCTGGTCGTCATCGCGATCGTGTTGGTCCTGCTGAAGGTCGCTGTCGCAGGCGGCATCCTTGGGTTGATCGCGATCGTTCTGCTGATCCTGCTGCTCCTGGGGAGGATCTGATGACGATCGGCGGTTCGATCTTCCTGATTGCCGTTGGCGCGATCCTCTACTTCGCGACCAACCTGCACGTCGCCCACATCAGCATCGACACCGTGGGGTTGATCCTGATGATCGCCGGCGCCGCCGGACTGGTGCTCGGCTTCGTTCAGCAGGCGATCTGGTCGAGACGCTCGCGCCGCGCGGTTACGCTCGAAGAACGGCGCGACCCCGAAGGCCCGCGCTACTAAGGCGGTGAAGCGCCTCGATTGACGGTGCCGGCCCGTCCCGCGTCAAGCGAGCGAGCCGAGGCAGGCGCCACCTGATCGTTTTCCCTCGAACCTCGACGGGTAGGCAGGGGAGACCGGGGCTGCTGACCCGAATCCCTGCGGCTTTCACCGGGCGTTTGCCGGTTCCCGCGTGGGTGAGAAGACCAACCGCTCCCTCGGCGGAGAGGCGTTCGGGTCGGCTCTCCGGCGCTCTGGTCGGGGATGAACAAGGCCAGCTCCAACGCGCGGTGGCCGGCGCGGAAAGCTGAGGCGGAAGGCGCCTGGATCGCGGGCGCATCAGAATGCCGGCGGTGACGGTAGGACGGCGATATGATCTCGTGCTCTTCGGGGCGACCGGGTTCACGGGCGGGCTGACCGCGCGGTATCTCGCCGCGAACGGGCCGAAGGGGTTGCGCTGGGCGCTGGTCGGGCGCAATCGGCAGAAGCTCGAGGCCGTTCGCGCCGGTCTCGAGGACGTCCTCAGCCTGAGGGTTCCCGTGCCCGATCTGGTCGAGGCGGACGCGACCGACGCCGAGGCGATGGCGAAGGTGGCGGAATCGGCGAAGGTCGTCGCCACGACGGTCGGGCCATATGCCCTCTACGGGGAGCCGCTGGTAGCAGCCTGCGCCGCGGCGGGCACCGACTACGTCGACCTCACCGGCGAGCCCGAGTTCGTCGACCGGATGTGGCTCGGCTACCACGAGCAGGCACAACAGAGCGGCGCCCGGCTCGTCCACTGCTGCGGCTTCGACTCGATCCCGCATGACCTCGGCGCCTATTTCACCGTGAAGCAGCTACCGGAGAACGTGCCGCTGACCGTCAACGGCTACGTCCGCATGGGCGCGCAGTTCTCGGGCGGGACATTCCACTCCGCGATCAACGCCTTCGCCCGCGGCCGGCAGACCGTCGCTGTCGCTAAACGGCGGCGCCAGGCCGAGCAGCGACCGCCGGGCCGCGAGGTCCACTCGGCCTCGCCCAGGCTGCGCCGGAACACGAAGCTGGGCGGCTGGACCGTGGCCTTCCCGACCATCGACGGGCCGGTCGTGCGGCGATCGGCGGCCGCGCTCGAGCGCTACGGGCCCGACTTCACCTACGGCCACAACATCGTCGCCAAGCACCTGCACACGCTCGCGGGTGGCGCCGCAGGCATCGGTGCGGCGGCACTGCTCGCGCCGCTGCCGCCGACCCGCAAGCTCCTGCTCAAGGCGAAATCCCCCGGCGATGGACCGAGCGAGGCGGTGCGGGCGAAGAGCTGGTTCAAGGTCACCTTCGTCGGCGAGGGCGGGGGAGAGCGGGTCGTCGCCGAGGTGTCCGGCGGAGACCCCGGCTACGACGAGACCGCGAAGATGCTGGCCGAGTCGGCCCTCTGCCTCGCCTTCGACGAGTTGCCAGAGACGGCGGGCCAGGTTACGACAGCGCAGGCGATGGGCGATGCGCTGCTGGCCCGCCTGCAGGTCGCGGGGATCGCCTTCCGCGTGCTCGAGCCCGCCCAGCCCTGACGCCGGCGGCTACCCGGCGGCCTTGGAGGCGATCCGCTCGGGGCTGACGCGGACAACGTCCCACACCAGGCCGACGCGCTCCATCAGCGAGATCAGCGCTGCCGAGGGGTCGAGCTGGCCCCGTCCGAGGCCGTGCCGGGCCGAGGTGGGGAAGGCGTGGTGGTTGTTGTGCCAGGCCTCGCCGAAGGTGAACGGTGCCAGCAGTGCCAGGTTGCGCGACTCGTCGCCGGTGACGAAGTCGCGGCTGCCGAAGAAGTGGCAGAGGGAGTTGATGCAGAAGGTGATGTGGTGGAGGACGAAGATCCGCACGGCGCCGCCCCAGAGCAGGCCCAGCAAGCCGCCGTAGATCGTGCCGGTAAGTGCTACCCCGAGGCCGAACGGGATCGCCAGCCCGAGCACGGCCCAGAGCACGAAGGTGCGGTCGACGAAGCGAACCACCCGGTCCCGCATCAGGTCGGGGGCGTAGCGTTCCTCCTCGGCCGGCTCGGTGCTGAATAGGACCCAGCCGACGTGGGCGTAGAAGAGGCCGCGCAGGGCGCCGCGCCAACCCTCGCCGTGGCCGACGTGGGGGCTGTGCGGATCGCCCTCCTCGTCGGAGAAGGCGTGGTGGCGGCGGTGGTAGGCGACCCACTCGATCACCGGCCCCTCCAGCGCCATCGAGCCCAGCACCGCCCACAGTCCCCGCATCGGCGCCGAGGTCTTGAACGAGCGATGGGTGAAGAGGCGGTGGAAGCCGACCGTGATCCCGAGGCCGAAGGGGATCAGGGTGGCGAAGAAGATCAGCACGGCCTGCCAGTCGAGGATGCCGCCCCAGGCGAGCCAGGCGGCGTAGCCGACCAGCGCCAGGGGCACGACGGTGACGGCCATGTTGGCGATCCGGTCGACGAGGCTGCCCTCGGCCGGCATCCCCTTCTTGTGCTCGCCGATCTCCTGCCCGGGAAGCCCCGGTGCGGGCGTGGCCACGATGAGCCTCCTTCGATCTCACTGGGACGGCCGGAGGATCCGGCGCCCTTAGGGTGGTAGCGGGTCTCCGTGCGGTCGTGGAACAGCTCGTGGCCCTGGGTTAAGCAAGAACCCTACTCCGGTTGCCGGGCGCTGTACCGGCGCGAAACGGCCGACTCGCAACGGTAGACTCAGCAACCGAAAGCGACTCTCCTGGGGCTGTAGCTCAGCTGGCAGAGCGACGCGCTGGCAGCGCGTAGGTCGGGGGTTCGAATCCCCCCAGCTCCACTTTGTGATGTGTCGCGACATCGGAGACTGATGTCGCGGGACATCGTAGACACCTCAGCTCCCTCCGATGGGCTGGTAGTCCCGACTCGGATCGAGGGTCAGGCTGCGGATCAGCTCGCCCGTTCGGGCGTCGAGGACGCGGAT
>DASSMU010000262.1:0-2179 GCA_035701465.1 Solirubrobacterales bacterium | reverse complement strand
GATGCGACGTACACGCGTCCGCAGGAGTCCTCGCCGAACGAGGTCGGTTTGGAGACGTGGAGGCCGGCGACGCGATCGTCGGTCGCCGTACCGCTGCTCGTCGAGGGCAGCACCAGCGAGCGAAGCTGGCCGGTGCAGTAGTCGGCGTAGACGTAGCGGCCGTAGAGGTCGGGAACGCTCTGGTCGCGGACGACGTAGCCGCCGATGATCGAGCAGCCGTAGGCGGCGCCGCCGCCGGGGTCTTCGTGTGGATAGTCGAAGACCGGATCGACGAAGCCGGATTTTCCAGCGCAGTTGGCCGCCGGGCTGGTGTAGGCGATGAACCCCTCGCGGCAGCTCCAGCCGTAGTCGGCGCCCGCTCCCGACAGGGCTCCTCCAACCGCGGGCGCGAAGTCGACCTCCTCGCGAGCGTCTTGGCCGACGTCGGCGATGACCATGTCGCCATTGAGGTAGTCGAAGGAGAAGCGCCAGGGATTGCGCAGCCCGTAGGCCCAGATCTCGTCGCGACCGGGACCGGCGGCGAACGGGTTGCCGGCCGGGATCGCATAGGCCGGAGACTGACCCGGACGCGGATCGATGCGGAGGATCTTGGCCAGCAGCTCTTCCAGGTCCTGGCCGTTTTCAAAGGGATCGCCGCCTCCACCCCCGTCGCCCAGCGAGACGTAGAGATGGCCGTCGGGCCCGAACTGGAGCTGGCCGCCGTTGTGGTTGGCTTCCTGGGAGTGGGCCACGCTGAGGATCGGCTCGCGGATCAGCTGACCGGCCGTCTGCGGATCGGGCCTGAACGAATCGACGTGGACATCGCCTTCGAGCCCTCCCGCGGCAGCCTTGCCGGTGTAGGCCGCATAGAAACGACCGCTGCTGTGGAAGTCGGGGGCGGGAGCGATCGAGAGCAGACCCCGCTCGCTTTCGCAGCAGGTGACCAGCGAGCTGAGGTCTGCGTAGGTCCTCGTACCACCCGGACCGGTTTCGACCACCCTGCCTTCACGCTCGACGACGAGCAGCCGTTCCTGGTCGCCCGGGTCGGAGGTGACGAAGATCGGGCGTTTGAAGCTGCCGATCGGATGCAGCGTCTCCGCAACCGCCGTCGAGCCGAGGCAGAGCCATGCCAGGGCAACGAGGAAAACCGTGGCGATGCGCCGTCCGCAACCTCCTCTTCGCCGGGCCTCGTCCATGGTCGTTACGGACTTCTACCCGACCCCGGGGTGGCGAACCTCAGCCGGATCGGGGAGATAGAGATCGGTTCCGCAACGTGGGCAGACCTGGACGTAGAGCTTGAGCGCCTTGTGGCAGTTCGGGCACTGGCGTTCGGGTTCGTCCTTCTCGGCGCGGTAGAGGATCACGGCGATCAGGCCGAGCGGCGGCAGCACAGTGCCGATCAGCAGCCAGAGCCAGAACGAGCTGCCCTTGCGCTTGCCGATGATCGCCGTGGCTAGGCCGAAGGAGAATGCGATTGGGAGGTACTCGAATCCCACGGGTCCATTGTGGCGTCGAGCCGCTTCGGGTGCCCGATCGAGCCGACCTCGGAGAGGTCGCGGCGGAAGGGAAGGCTGGCGGTCCAGTCGATCACGGCGCGCGCCTTGCGAGCCGCGCCCGGAATCTGGCTCATGTGGTAGGTCCGGGCCATCCACCAGGCGGGGAAGCCGCGGAAGGTGCGACCGCCGACGCGACCCACGGCCTTGTAGCGGCCGAGGTTGACGAAGGCGGCAGTGCCGCGGTAGTCGAAGCGCTCGGCGCTGCCGACGCCGAGCTGGGCGGCGATGTTGCGAGCGGCGACGGGCCCCTGCCGAACCGCGTGCTGGGCGGTTGGGGGGCAGGTGCCGCCGCGCGGGTCGGGCGTGGCCGCGCAGTCGCCGATCGCCCAGACCGCGTCCACCCCCTGAACGCGCAGGTGGTCGTCGACGGGCACGCGGCCGCGCTCGTCGAGCGGCAGCGAGAGCCGGCGGAGGCTCGGGTGCGGCGCGACGCCCGCTGTCCACACCGCAGTCCGGGTCGGCAACACCTCGCCGGTCGAGAGGCGGGCGCTGTCGGCGCTCAGCTCCTCCAGCGTCGTACCGAGGCGGATGTCGATGCCGCGGCCGCGCAGCTCACGCAGGGCGTAGTCCGCGAGCTCGGCGTCGATCTCCGGCAGCACCCTGTCCATCGCCTCGACCAGGACCCAGCGCATCCCGTGCAGGCG
>DASSMU010000261.1:0-2006 GCA_035701465.1 Solirubrobacterales bacterium | reverse complement strand
GTCTTGGCCGGTGACGACGGCGACCTCGGCGGCCGTCATCCGCGTCAGCTCCTCCGCCGACCAGCCGCCCTCGCCGCGGAAGCGCTCGACCAACCCCGCCTCGATCGTCGAGTAGCCGCTGAGTCCCGGCCGCTTGCGGATCGTCGGCCACCAGCCCGAGCCGAAGTTGATCGCGTCGAGGCAGATCACGAAGGCGATACGCGCCTCGCGGTCGCTCCCCGGCAGAGCGATCTCGGCTTCGCCCGGTGCGCCGGTCGCCAGGAGCTCGTCCGCGTACGGCTCGATCGCGCCTTCGGCGATCCCGACCGACCGCGCCCTTCCGGCCACCCACGCGCAGGCCGCCCGCACTTCGTCCGAAATCGTCTTGTCCCCGCTCACACCTGAACTGCATCAACTTTTCTATCTGGCAGGTGGAGAAGTTGATGCAGTTCGTGGGAAGGGAGGAGATTCTCACCTCCTCTTTAGATTCGGGTGGATATCGTGCCGGCCGCATGACAAAGCGGCCAAAGCTGATCGTCCCCGCCGTCGTGCTCGGCATCGTCTTCGTCGCGATCGCGGTCGTCTACTTCGTCGAGCCGGCGAGCTCGCTGCCGTCCTTCTTCCCCGGTCACGAGGCCGGCTCCAGCCACCACCACACCAAGCACGGGATCGCCGCGCTCGTCGTCGCGGGCGCCTGCTTCGTCTTCGCCTGGTTCCAGAGCGGGCCTTCCGGGGAACGCGCCGCATAACCTGCCGCTGAATGGAACCGATCTCCTACCTGCAGGCGATCGTGCTTGGCCTGGTCCAGGGGATCGCCGAGCCCTTTCCGATCTCCAGCCTCGGCCACGGCGTCGTCCTGCCACAGCTCTTCGGCTGGAATATCCACCAGAACGACGACTACTTCCTCGCTTTCCTCGTCGCCACCCACTGCGCGACGGCGATCGTCCTCTTCTTCTTCTTCTTCGACGATTGGATGAGGATCTTCCGCGGCCTCGGCCGCTCCCTGCGCGACCGCGAGATTCGTGCCGACGACAGCGACGCGCGGCTCGGCTGGGTGATCGTGATGGGAACGATCCCGGCTGGCCTGCTCGGACTGCTGCTCGAGCATCCGCTGCGCACCCTCTTCGCCTCCGCCCAGACCGCCGCGGCCTTCCTGATCGTCAACGGGATCCTGCTGCTGCTCTTCGAGCGACTGCGACGAAGGCCGCCAAAGCCGGGCGACTACCTCGGCGACTCCGATCCGCGGATCGCCAAGATGAGCTTCAAGCAGGCGCTGGCGATCGGCTCGGCGCAGGCGGCGGCGCTGATCCCGGGGATCTCGCGCTCGGGAATCACGATGGGCGGCGGCCTGCTCACCGGGCTCTCCAACGAGGACGCCGCCCGCTACGCCTTCCTGCTGGCGACGCCGATCATCGGCGCTGCCGGGGTGCTGAAGCTGCCCGAACTGATGGGGTCGGCCGGGGACGGCGTACGCGGCCAGGCCCTCGTCGGCGCCCTGGCGGCGGCTTTCACCACCTACCTGGCAGTCAAGTTCCTGCTCAAGTACTTCGAGACCAACCGCCTGACGCCGTTCGGCATCTACTGCATCGCGATGGGTCTCTTCTGCACCCTCGTCTTCGCGCTGTAGCAACGCCGCCTCGGGGTGAGGATTCTCTTATGTGGATTTCTACCCATTGACAGAGGAGACGCCGGATATAGCGTGACCGCGTGCACACGCCAGTGGCAGCGCTGTTCGACCTGAGCCACCCGGCGCATTACCTGCACTGGCACTTCTTCCAGATGTCGGTGGCGAACGTCGTCGTCATCCTGCTGATGATCGCCGTCTTCGTCGCGGCGATCCTGATCCCGTTCCCCAAGCGGGAGCGCAGCTCGTGAGCGACGGCGAGCGCTCGGCCGTTCCCGCTGCCGAGCGACAGATGTGGACCACCTGGGTGCGCGAGCGAGCGGTCAGCTCGCTGCCGCCCGAGAAGCTCCTCCCGGACCGTCAGCCCTCCTACGTCTCCTCCTGGATCTACGTCTTCGGCGTT
>DASSMU010000260.1:0-3164 GCA_035701465.1 Solirubrobacterales bacterium | reverse complement strand
GCTGGCGGATGCCGGTCGGCTACGACCGCGACGGGGCCGTGGCGGCGCTCTACCGGGTCGGCGGCTGCCCGACCTTTGCCTACGTCTACCCCGGTGGCACGCTGCAGGACGCGAGCATCGGCGAGCTGACGGCGCAGCAGCTCGAAGCGCACGTCGAGGCGCTGCTGCACGCGACCCGCGTCGCCAAATCCGCATCCCCAACCCGAACTGCATCAACTTTTCTATCTGGCAGGTGGAAAAGTTGATGCAGTTCGGACAAGGGGCCGAGCGGGGGTGGGTGGCCCCGCACGTCGCCGAGGAGTTCCCAGGCCTCGGCGTCTCCTGGACCGTCGTCGACGGCGGCAGGCGGCGCAGCCCGGAGGCGGTGCGGCTTCGCCTGCGCGATCTCTCCGACCGCTTCTACGGCTCGCACGCGATCCACATGCGCGAGCGGCCGATTCCCTGGGCCTACCGGGTCTTCTTCCGCCACATCGGCCTCGACCCGGACGAGACGCGCACGCCGGTGGAGCGGCTGGCGCTCGATCGCCTCTACGACGGAGCCTTCGTCAGCCACGGCCTTCCCGACGACGCCGTGACGCTGGCGACCGTCGAGACCGGCGTCGCGATGCGCGCCTTCGACGCCGACAAGATCGAAGGCGGCCTCTGCATTCGCGGCACCGCCCCCGGTGAGTCGCTCCCCGACCGCCAGAGCGAGTTGCCGCAGGGAACGCTGGCGATCGCCGACGAACGCAGGCCGCTCGAGCCGCTGTTCGGCGGACCCCCTTCCGAGGAGCACGGCGTCGACCCGGCAACACGCCGCGTCCTGTTCGCTGCGATCCAGGTGAAGGACGTTCCCGAAATGGCGGTCAACGAAGCCCTCTGGCTCGCCTCATCGGCGCTGGTCGAATGACGCGCTAGTCGAGGCGGTAGGCGACGAGGCTGGGTTCCTCGCTGAGGCCGGCGGGGACGACGAGGGTATCGTCACCGAATCCGAGCCCACCTTCTATGCCGGCTATGCTGGCGGGCAGGTTGAGCTGCCATTCCGATTTTCCGCTGTCCGCATCGAGTGCGTAGACGGTTCCGTCAACGGTGGTCGCGAAGACCAAGTCGTTGACGGCGGACGTGGCTCCGTAAGTCGACGCACCGAGTTGGTGTTGCCATCGGATCCTTCCGGTGGCCGCGTCGAGGGCGACGATTTCGCCGACGGTCGATACGCTTTGACCCACGAGCTTCTGCGAGTAGAGCGTAGTCGAATGGTTGATCAGCGGAACGAAGACAGTTGATCCGTTGGTCGACAGCGATGCCGTCACGCCGCCGGACGAGCCCGGGAAGACAGTCATCGGCAGGTCGGGGCCCCTGTAGCCGTTCCTCATCAATCGAAGGCCGTCCCGGTCATGGCCATTGTGGATGCCGACCGGTTGGCGCCAAACAGGCTTGCCGGTTCGTCGATCCAGGGCGACGACGATGCCTGCCTTGCCGGCGGCAATGACGAGATCGCGCCCGCCGGCGCTCAGCAGCAGCGGTGACTGATCCAGGTCCCAGACGCAGATCGCATGTGGGGTGAGCTGGTAATACCACTGCAGCCTCCCGGTCCTCGCATCGAGCTTGACGACGGAGTCGGTATAGAGGTTCGGACCCGGCCTGCTCGACCCCCACGGCTGGCGCTTCGTTCCCGGTAGGGGGTCGGGGCTGCCGACGCCGAAGTACATCGAGCCCTGGTCGTCGAACGCCGGTGGATGCGTCAGACCGCCCCCGTCGTTTACCTTCGGGTCCCCCCAGAGGTCCTTCGGTACGGTCGAGAAGCTCCAGAGGCGCCTTCCTGTCTCGGCGTCCAGCGCCCAAAGCGTTCCGCGTTCGCCTCCGTCGAAGTATTTCGGCACCGTGGAGAGGTAAACGAGGCCTTTGCTGTAGCCTGGCGCCATCGCGATCCGTTCGGATGGATCGCCGACGAGTCGCGTCGACCAGATCTTCTTGCCGGTATCGCGGTCTAGCGCGAAGCCCTCTTCGGCGGTTGCTCCGTAGACTCGATCGGCGCTGACGAAGACCCCATTCGGGCCGACCGTAGGGGACTGGAACCTGGTCCGCCACCGTACGTCGCCGCTGTCCAGGTCAACCGCCCACACGCCGGAGTCCAAGTCTTGGGCGTAGACGACCCCATTCACGACAACGGGGGAAGAGGCAAAGGCTCCCACTGCCCCGTTTGAAACCGCTGGAAGCGTCCATGCAGGCTCGAGATCAGAGACCGTTTGTGAATCGATCGCGCCCCCGCCGCTGCGGGTGTTGGCTCTATCTCCGTTGGGATACCCGAGAGAGGCCGCCTGGTCTTCGCTTCCCGACGAGCACGCAGCTAGGGCGACCGCGGCGAGCGTTGCGACAATCGCGCCTGCGACGAAATGCGTCTTGAAGGGATCACGCTTGTGGCTGCTTGCGCCCATCGGGCCTAGCCCTGCAGTTTGTAGGCGACGACCTCCGGCAGGCTGCCGGAGCCAGGGACCGTGTTCCCGGCCGGCGCGATCATCATGTCGTCGCTGAAGGCGAGGCCGGCGACGGTGCCCGCCGGCAAGGTGCTTTCCCAGGCCACTGCGCCCGATTTCCCGCTCAGGGCGAAGACCCGGCCGGTCAGCTCCGTAGCGAAGACCAAGTCGTTGACTGCGCTGGTAGCCCCCATCGCGCCGGAGCTGAAGTAGTGCGTCCAGTCGACCGCGCCGCTCGCCGCGTCGAGGGCGACCAGTTCGCCGGTGAAGGGTGGGCTGGAAGCGCCCCTTTCCTGCGAGACGAGCGTCGTCGGGCTGTTGACGACCGGGACGTAGATTCGTTCCCCATCGGTCGAGACCGGCGAGGGAACGCCCCCGGTGGCGCCCGGGTAGACCTTCAGCGGCACTGCCAGATTCGAGAAGTCTCCCCGCATTGCCTGGAGACCGTCCTGATCGTGCCCGTTGTGGCGCCCGACCGGTCGCTTCCAGACGAGCTTCCCGGTTTCCCGGTCGACGGCGACCACGATGCCGGCCTTGCCAGTCGCCACGACGAGGTTTCGGCCTCCCGCTTCCACCAGTAGGGGCGGCCCCTGAAGGTCACAATTGCAGAGGGCGTGGGGGGTCACCTGGTAGTACCAATCGATCTTGCCGGTAGCCGCGTCCAGCTTCACCAGGGAGTCCGTGTAGAGGTTCCGGCCGGGCCTGCTGGCC
>DASSMU010000259.1:0-9712 GCA_035701465.1 Solirubrobacterales bacterium | reverse complement strand
AGGCCGCGCTCCTCATTCACCCCAAGAGCAAAGCTCTTGGGGTGTCAATTCGACAGAAGGGCGGCCAGGCTCCCCCCACCCAGTCCCACCCAGAACTAACCGAAACGACCCGTCACGTAGTCACGAGTGCGTGGGTCGGCGGGGTCGTTGAAGATCGTCTCGGTGTCGGCGCACTCGATCAGCGTCCCGGAGGGTTCTCCGGAAGTCGCCTCGAGGCCGAAGAAGGCGGTCCGGTCGGCGACCCGCGCCGCCTGCTGCATGTTGTGGGTGACGATCACGATCGTGAAGCGGCCCTTGAGGCTGTGCATCAGGTCCTCGATCGAGGCGGTCGCGATCGGGTCGAGTGCCGATGCCGGCTCGTCGAGCAGCAGGACGTCGGGTTCGATCGCGATCGCGCGGGCGATGCAGAGTCGCTGCTGCTGCCCGCCCGAGAGGCCGAGGGCGCTGTCGCGGAGGCGGTCCTTGACCTCGTCCCATAGCGCCGCTCCCCGCAGCGCTTTCTCGACCCGCTCGTCGAGGCCGTGCTTGAGGCCGAGATTGCGCGGCGCCCAGGCAACGTTGTCGTAGATCGACTTCGGGAACGGGTTGGGCTTCTGGAAGACCATGCCGATCCGGCGCCGCACCTCGACCTCGTCGACGTTGCTCGCGTAGAGGTCGTGGCCGTGGTAGAGGACCTGGCCCTCGAGCCTGAAACCCGGCACCGGGTCGTTCATCCGGTTGAGGCTGCGCAGGAAGGTCGACTTGCCGCAGCCGGACGGCCCGATCAGCGCCGTGATCCGGCTGCGCTCGATGCGCAGGCTGACCGCGTGCAGCGCCTGCTTGGCGCCGTAGAAGACGGAGACGCCCTGGGCGTCGAAGACCGACTCGATCGGGCCCGCCCATTGCCGCCCACTCGATGGGCCGGCGTCGGATAGGGACCCGGTCTGGATCCGGACCCGGCGCGGGGTCGCGGCGATCGCTCGGCTGAACTCCCTCGAATCGAGATTGCTCATTGGGCCATCTTCGAACGGGTGCGGGCGAGCAGGATGCGGGCGCCGATGCTCGTGATCATGATGAAGGTGAGCAGCACGAGCCCGGCCCCCCACGCCTGGGTGAAGCCTTCCGGGCTCGCTTCCTCGGAGAGCCTGAAAATCGTCGTCGGGATGTTCGGCAGCGCTTCGAACGGGTTGAGCGACACACGGCTGGGGTCGTAGACGGAGGTGAGGAGGAGCAGCGGCGCGGTCTCTCCGGCGGCACGGGCGACGGCGAGGACGGTCGCGGTGAGGATGCCCCCGATCGCGCTGGGCAGGATCACGCCGAGCACCGAGCGCCAGCGGCTGACACCGAGCGCATCCGCGGCTTCGCGCAGGCTGGCGGGGACGAGGAGCAGGATCTCCATCGTCCCCCGAGCGACTATCGGCAGCATGATGATCGCCAGCGCGACCGAGCCGGCAAAGCCTGACTGTTTGTGCGTGGCTTCGACGATCAGGCCGAAGACGAAGAGCCCGACGACAATCGAAGGCAAGCCGTTCATCAGGTCGAGGGTGAGCTTTATCCAGGCCGCCAAACGGCCCGTGCCGAACTCGGTCAGGTAGACGGCGACGAGGATCCCGATCGGCGCCGCGATCAGCGTCCCGATCGCGACGATCTCGGCGGTGCCGACGAGCTCCGGCCCGATTCCGTCGGGTGCGCCCTTGAACAGGAAATCGAGGCTGAGCGCACTCGCTCCGTGGACGACGACCGCGAAGATGACGATCCCGAGGACCCCGACCGCGGCCAGCGCCGCGGCGGTGGCACCGTACTCGGCGAGGCGACTGAAGGCCCGGCGCCGGCGCAGGTTGCCCGAGGGCGTCAGCGGTGCCGCCGGGTCGAATGAGGCGTCGCTCACCTGGCCACCGCCCGCTGGTAGTCGAAGCGCCTGCCGATCCACTGGGCGCAGATGTTCGAAATCAACCCGATCACCAACAGGATCACGCCCAGGTAGAAGAGCGAGGCCTTGTGCATTTCGGTGATCGCCCCCGGGAACTGGTTGGCGATGCGGGCGGCAAGGGTGTCGCCAGTTTCGAACAGCGACGCTTTGATTTCGGTGCCGGCGCCGATCACCTGCGCGACCGCGATCGCCTCGCCGAGGGCACGCCCGAGGCCGAGCAGCGAAGCGGCGACGACGCCAGAGGCCGTGCTGGGCAGGACGACGCCGCGCACAACCTCCCAGCGGGTCGCGCCAAGGGCGCTCGCCCCGTCCTGGACGTCGCGCGGGACGGCGAGGAAGAGGTCGCGCGAGATCGAGGCGATGATCGGGATGACCATGATCGTCAGGATCAGACTTGCCGTGAAGACGCTCAGGCCCGTCGTCTGGGGCGGCCCGAAGAGGGGGATGAAGCCGAGCTTGTCGTGCAGCCAGGGCTCGATGTTCTTCTGCACGAAGGGGGCAAGCACGATCAGGCCCCAGAAGCCGAGGATCACGCTCGGGATCGCCGCCAGCATTTCGACCAGCGGCGAGATCACCGTGCGCAATCCCCTGGGCGCGAGCAGGCTCAGGTAGAGACCGATCGAGATCGCGATCGGGGCGCCGAGCAGCAATGCGAAGAACGAGCTGACGAGGGTCCCGAACAGAACGGTGCCCGCGCCGAAGACTTCGAAGGTCGGCTGCCATTCGGTATTGGTGATGAAGCCCAGCCCGAACTTGGAGATAGCCGGACTGGCTCCGTGCACGATCATGTAGGCGATCGCGACCAGCGCCGCGACGGCGAGCAACGCCGCCAGGGCACTGATGCCGTAGAGAGCACCGTCGCCAAGGCGATCGAGCGAGCGCCTGCGGTCCGCGGAGCGGCTCCGGGCGGGCCGGGCGCTGCCCGGGGCTGGACTGACGGCGGTGCTCACGGCGGGCAGGGTAGAGGAGATCGACGCCGATTACACCTGCCTCCACCAATTTTCACAGAATTGAAACAACTCCGTTTTTACCGTTAACAACTTAGTTACAACTCTGTAGTAACTGTTACATCTTTTTTACAAATGGTCTTTCACAGAATTGAAACACCAACCGGCAGGGTGGGGGTGATCCTGGCATCGCCAGGGGCAGTAGTGAGGCCTGTGGCCCGAGACGAAATAACGAGCCGAAAGGACTCATCTCTTGATTCGCAACAGGTTGCTTGGAATCTTCATGGCGACCGTGGGGATGGTTGGCTGTATGGCAACGATCTCCACGGCCGCCGCATCCGCCACCATCACCGGTGCCGGTTCCTCGCTGGTCGCCCCGTTGATGGGCAACTGGATCAACGGCTTCGAAGCCCGCATGAACGGCACCGTCAAAGTCACCTACGCCTCGGTCGGCTCGGGAACTGGCATCGCCCAGATCACCGCCCGCACCGTCGACTTCGGCGCCTCCGACGCACCGCTGACGCCCGAACAGGCCTCCGCCTGCAACGGCTGCGTGCAGATCCCCTGGGGCCTGACCGCCACCGGCCTCGCCTTCAACATCAAAGGCGTGAAAAAACTGCGCCTCTCGGGACCGGTCATCTCCGGCATCTACTTCGGCAAGATCACGAAGTGGAACGACCCGAAGATCAAGAAACTGAACCCCGGGACGAAACTGCCCGGGACGACGATCACGCCGGTCTTCCGCAGCGACGGCTCCGGCGACACCTACGCGTTCACCAACTACCTCTCCAAGGTCAGCAAGGCCTGGAAGAACGAACGCGGCTTCGCCACCTCGGTCAGCTTCCCGGCCGGCGTCGGCGCCAAAGGCAACTCGGGCGTCACCTCGGTCGTGCAGACGACCAACGGTGCGATCGGTTACATCTCAGCCTCATACATCATCGCCGCCGGCATGCGTGCCGCCTCGATCCAGAACGAGGCCGGGAACTTCGAGTTCCCGAACCTGAAAAACATCGAAAACGCAGCAGCGATGATCAAGAGCGTGCCGAGCAGTAACGAACTCCACATCGTGGACCCGCCGAAGAAATTCAAAACGGCGTACCCGATCTCGACGTTCACCTACTGCATCGCTCCCCACAATGCGCCGCAAAAGACCCAGCTCTCCGAATTCATCCTCTACGCGATGACCATCGGGCAGAAATACGGCCCGGCGCTCGACTTCGCGCCGCTGCCGAAAGTGGTCCTCAGCGCGGGCAAACGCGCCCTCGCGAGCCTCTAGGACAAGTCAGCGCCGGGAGGTGCCGGCTTCAATCGCCCGGCCCGGGACTCCCCAGAGAAGCCCCGGGCCGGGTTTTTTCATGCCCGTGAAGCCGGGTGTCGGCAGGTAACGGCCCGACCCGGATGCAGGCGAGAAAGAGAGCGGCGAAGGTTAGGCGAAGGCCTGGACCGCGCGGCGACGAAGGTCTGCGTTGAGCATTCCCGTCACCTCGCTCGGCGTAGTTCCCGCGGAGGGGACCGCGTCGCCGATCAGGCCGCTGGCGCGGAAGCCGAAGAGGGGTGCGTCGAAACCGACCTCGCGGATCTTGCGGACCAGCTTGACGGCGCTCGCGGTGTCGGCGCCGGGGCCGCAGAGGACGATTGCGGTCGGGTCGAGCGCGCCCAGGGCGCGCTCGAGACGCTCGTCGCCGAGCTCGTTGGAGAGCATCAGGACGCGGAAGCCGGCCCGGCGCAAGGTGAGGTCGAGCGCCTGAGCGTGAACCGCCTCGGCATCGGAGCCCTGGCTGGAGTCGAGCAGCAGGATCCCGGCGGGGCGAGAGGCGGCGGAGGCAAGTCGGCGGGCGCCGTGCAGCCAACCGGTCGCCCAGCGCGAGGCGAACTCGAGCTCGGCCTCGCGGTCTGGGTCGGCGGCAAGGCGGTCGACTGCGGGAAGGAGAAGCTCCTCCACCGTGCGCTCCAGCGGGCGCAGCGCAAGGCTCTCCTCGACGGCGCGATTGGCGGCCTCCTCGTCGAAGCTCTCCAGGGCGACGAGCAGGCTTCCGTCGCTGGCAGGCGCGGCCTGGCGCTGGCGCGCCAGCTCAATCGCCGAGGAGATGTTGCCGGTCTGGGCCAGGGCGTCGCGAAGGGTCTGCAGCTCGACCAGCTCGTAGTTGCGGTGGTTGCCCACCGTGCGCTTCGGCGTCGGGTAGCCGTAGCGGCGCTCCCAGCTGCGCAGCGTGTTGGGACTGACCCCGAGCACTTCGGCGGCGGCGTTTGTTCTTATTCCCGGCATCTCAGACGTATTCCTCGGCTCTGCCCGGCCAATTTCGCCGGGTGCCGGCATTCTCCCACCCGAAATCCAGGTTTACGCAAGTTATGGACAGATTTCCGGAATCTGTCAGCGATCTTGCAGAGCGCCGACGCCCACGGGCTGGCCCACTGCGCGGGCACGCCACATCGCCTCGTCGGCCTTGCTCAGCAGCTCGTCGGCGTCGTTGCCGTGCTCTGGACAGGCGACGACGCCGGCCGAGATCGCGATCCGCAACCCCCCCGCCGCCTCGAGCTCATCGAGCATCCGCAGCAGCCGCTCGGCCATCTGCACACCCTCCACCGTGCTCTGGTTCGGCGCCAGCACGCAGAGGGCGTCCTCCTCGAGCCGGAAGGTCTCGTCGACGAGGCGGACGCTGTCGCGCAGCGCCGCACCGACCACGGCCAGCATCGTCTCCTGACCGTCGCCGTCGCCGCCCTCGCGCGTCCCCGGCCCGTCGACGTCGAAGACGACCAGGCCGAAGGGGTGCCCGTAACGCTTGTTCGTCTCGATCAGCTGCTCGAGACGGCGCCGCATGTGGCCGGGTTGGAAGAGGCTGGCGTGCGCTTCCGGCGGCTGGCCGCTCACGGGCTGATCGCAGACGGCCGTGACCGCGGTCGCCGTCACCGAGCCGAACTCCTCGGCGAGCTTCTGGGCCGCATCGGCGAACGGCCCGGTGTCGCCACCGCCGATCTCCTCCCGAAGCTTCGCCAGCAGCGACGCCTGCAGCGCCGAGACATCGCGGGCGACCTGACCCGCGGGCGACCCGCCGCCCGCACCTCCATCGGTTGGGATCCGAGTCGCCACGAGTGGACCTTGCCGGAAGCGACGGACACCAGAGCCGCAAAAGTCCGCTATTTGCGAAGTGACAAACGTCTAGGAAGCTTGTCCGCTGCGGACCGCTAATCGAGGCTGCGGCGGCCGGCGAAGGCCTTGCCGAGGGTGACCTCGTCGGCGTGCTCGAGGTCGGCGCCGACCGGCAGGCCGCTGGCCAGGCGGGTGACCGCGACCTGCCCACGCAGGCGCTCTGCGATGTGCAGCGCGGTCGCTTCGCCGGTCGTGGTCGGGTTGGTGGCAAGCACCACCTCGCGCACCTCGCCGGCCTCGACCCGACGCAGCAGCTCGGCGATCTTCAGGTCCTCGGCATCGACCCCGTCGATCGGCGAGAGGGCGCCGCCGAGCACGTGGTAGAGCCCGCGGTACTCGTGCGTACGCTCGATCGGGATCACGTCGGCGGGCTCCTCGACCACGCAGATCGTCGAGCGGTCGCGGTTGGAGTCGGCGCAGATCCGACAGCGCGGCCCCTCGGAGAGGTTGAAGCACTCCTCGCAGAGGCCGACCTTCTCCTTCACCTCCGTGATCGCCGCCGAGAGCGCGGCCGCCTCTTCGTCCGGCGCGCGCAGGATATGGAAGGCGAGTCGCTGCGCCGTGCGCTGGCCGATCCCCGGCAGCCGCGAGAGCTCCGCGACGAGGCGGGCCAGCGGCGCTGGGCCTTCGGCGCTCACATGCCTGGAAGGCCGCCGAGGCCTCCCGTAATCCCGCCCAGCTTCGAGTTGGCCAGCTCCTGGGCGGCGCGCAGACCCTCATTGACGGCCGCCTGCACCATCTCGGCGAGCATGTCGGCGTCCTCGGGGTCGATCGCCTCCGGGTCGATGACGATCTCGCGCAGGGTCAGGTCGCCGCCCATCTTCACCTTGACCATGCCGCCGCCGGCGCTGGCCTCGACCACCTCGTCCTTGAGCGCCTCCTGTGCCTGCAGCATCTCGTTCTGCATCTGCTGCGCCTGCTTCATCAGCGCGTTCACGTCGAAGCCTCCGGGTGCCCCGCCTCTAGCCACCTAACCGACCTCCTTCGCGTCGAACTCGCTCTTCAGCTTCTCCACCAGCGCATCGTGATCGATCTCGCCCTCGGAAGTCTCCTCATCGTCGTCATCGGACGCGACGTCGCCGTCGAGCAGGACATAGGTGGGCTTGATCCGCTCCCCTAGCACCGACTCGATCGCGTCGGCTATCAGCTCCCGCTTCTCCGGCGCCTCCGCCTTGCGCTTGTTGAAGGTGAACTCGGCCGGGAACCCGACCTTGAGCCCCTCGTCGTCCATCGAGACCGGGCGCGCCCCGTCGAAGGTGGCTGCCAAAGCGGGGCTCGTTTCCCCAAGCTTGTGAATGACCGCCGGCCACACCCGGACGATCTCATCCAGGTCGATCTGGCCCGCGGGTCCTGTCGCCGGGGTTGGGGGGTCCAGCTCCGCGCTGGGTTTTTCGCCAGAAGAGTCATCCTCACTTTGAGCGTCGTCGGGGCGAAAAACAGGACGCCGCGCTGCGCTGGACCCCCCAACCCCGGCGCCACCCCCGGGAGGATCGTCCGCGGCTGACGGCACAGGCTCGGCCGGCTCTGAGATTTCGGCTTTCGCGACCTCCAAGCTGTCGTCAGCCTCGGATGCCGACGCAACGGGGTCTTCTGTGGACGCCTCGGAATCTTGCGGCGAAGCTTGGGGCGGCTCGTGAGCGGCATCGTCAACCGGGGCGGTGTCTGCCGGGGGTGGCGCAGGGGGAGGGGGGTCGAGGACAGCCCGTGGACTGCCCGCAGTGCCCCCCTCCCCCTGCGACAGGACCCGCGGCCCAACCGCTCCCGTCCCTTGCTCGAGTCTCTCGATGCGTCTCAGCAAACCCTCTGTCGAAGGGTCCAGGTCTGGGCGCGCGGCCTTGAGCAGGGCGATCTCGACTGCCATGCGGGCGTCGTCGCCCTCGCGCACGGCGGTGAGGGCGTTTGCCAGCTCGTCGATGGTGCGGACGAGGGTTGCTGCGCCTATTGCGTTTGCCTGGGCTGCAAGGCGGTCGGCGTCGGTCGCGGTCACTACGAAGGTGTTCGGCACCTCGCCCACGGTCTGGGCCACCAGCAGGTGGCGCAGGTGGGCCAGCAGGTCGCGGGCGAACTGGGAGGGGTCGCGGCCGGAGCGGGCCATCTTCTCTACGCCGAGCAGAACCGCCTTCGGGTCCTGTCCGATCACCGCGTCGACCGCGTCGAAGAGCAACTCGGCGTCGGCGGCGCCGAGCAACTCGAGGACGTCGTCCAGCTTGACCTGGCTGCCGCCGAAGGCGACCAGCTGGTCGAGGGTGCCGAGCGCGTCGCGGAAGCTGCCGGAGGCGGAGCGGGCGATCATCGCCACGGCCGCGTCCTCGGCCTCGATCCCCTCCGCCGCGGAGACCCGGGTCAACACCTCGGAGATCTGCTCCAGCGAGGGGCGCTGGAAGTCGAAGCGCTGGCAGCGATCGGCGATCGTCGCCATCACCTTGTGCGACTCGGTGGTGGCAAGGACGAAGACGGTGTTCGGCGGCGGCTCCTCGAGCGTCTTCAGGAAGGCGTTCCAGGCCTCCTTGGTCAGCATGTGCGCCTCGTCGAGGATGTAGACCTTCCAGCGGCCGCCGGTTGGGGCATAGGCGACGCGCTCGCGCAGGTCGCGGACGTCGTCGACCGAGCGGTTGGAGGCGGCGTCCATCTCGATCACGTCGATCGAGGTTCCGCCGGCGATAGTCAGGCACGATTCGCATTCCCCGCAGGGGGTGATCGTCGGCCCGCCACGCTCGCAGTTGAGCGAGCGGGCGAGAATCTTCGCCATCGAGGTCTTGCCGGTCCCGCGCGAGCCGACGAAGAGGTAGGCGTGGTGGACCTTGCCCTGCTCGACCGCATTTCGCAGGGTGCGGACGACGTGCTGCTGGCCGACCACCTCGTCGAAGGAGCCGGGCCGGTGGCGGCGATAGAAGGAGATCGAGTCGGTCATCGCGGGACTCGGGCCAGTCTATCCACGAGCTCCCCTCCCCCTCGAGGGGGTGTCTGAGCTAACGGGTGTGTTTGACCCCGTCAGCTCAGACACCCCCCTTGAGAGCGGCAGCGGATACCGTGCGCCGGTGCCGCAGATGGCCCGCAACTGGTTGACGCCCGCCGCCTGGGTCGCTGCCGTCACGGCGGCCCTGCTGCTCGTCTTCCCGACCGGCTTTCCCAACTACGACACGATCTACGCGCTGGTCTGGGGACGGGAACTGGCGCACGGGATCAGCCCGGACTACGGCGCCGCCCTACCCCCCACGCCCCACCCGCTCGCCGACCTGCTTGGGATGGTGACGACCCCCCTCGGCGACGGCGCGATCACGGTGACGATGATCGTCGCCTACATCTCCCTCGGCCTGATCGGCTACCTGATCTACCGTCTCGGCTCCCTCTGGTTCGACCGCCCGATCGGCGCGATAGCCGCCCTCATAGTCCTAACCCGCGCCCCATACCTCTCCAACGGCCTACGCGCCTACGTAGACCTCCCCTACATAGCCCTCTCCCTCGGCGCCCTCCTTATAGAGACCCGCAAGCCCCGAGCCGGCTGGCCGGTCCTATCCCTCCTCGCCCTCGCAGGCCTACTACGCCCCGAGGCCTGGCTCTTCTCAATCGCCTATGTCATCTACCTGGCGCTCAGCCCCTCAGAAGCTTCCACTGCTGCCACCGCTTCCAACCGAGCCACTCCGGGCGCAAGCTCGTCCCGCCAGCCCGGCCCCGAAAAGGAGAGGAGGGCACCCCTCGACCGGGCGG
>DASSMU010000258.1:0-18955 GCA_035701465.1 Solirubrobacterales bacterium | reverse complement strand
TCCCGTCCCAGCTGCGCAGCCGCTCGACCGCGCTGAGCTCGCGCTGCCCGCGTGGCGTCATCCGTCCCAGCCGCCGCGCCGCCTCGATCCCGGGCAGGGAAAGGTTGTCGGACTGCATCGCCTCGAAGCTCTCGAGGTCGTGCTCGTCGCTCGCCCGCAGCAGCTCCTCGATCCGCCGCGCGCGGAAGCCGTCGAGCCAGTCGCTGGTGATGTGGTGCGGGTAGTCGTCGCCGACGATGCGGTTGTTGGCGGTGACGAGGAAGCCGCTCTCGGGGTCGGCGACCTCGGGCAGCTCGTCGTAGGGCACCGCCCCCTCCCACTCGAACTCGCCCTCCCAGCCCGGCTTCGGCAGGTCCGGGCAGCCGCCCTTGCGCAGCGGCAGGCGGCCGATCAGCTCCTCGTCGGCTTCCTCCCACAGCGACATCAGGTGCGAGTGCCAGCGCCAGGGGGAGGTGCTGTGGGCGGTGAAGCCGTTGTCGTTGCGGTCGAGCCAGCGCTCGCAGAGGTCGCGGTCGCCGATCGCGGCGCGGGCGACTTCGCGCGCCAGCCGCAGCAGGAAGGCCTGATAGATGGTGCCGGCGATCGAGTCGGGGTCGAGCCTCCCGTCCCAGCTGCGCAGCCGCTCGACCGCGCTGAGCTCGCGCTGCCCGCGTGGCGTCATCCGTCCCAGCCGCCGCGCCGCCTCGATCCCGGGCAGCGAGAGGTTGTCGGACTGCATCGCCTCGAAGCCGTCGATGTCGTGCTCGCTGCCGGCGCGCAGCAGCTGCTCGATCCGCTCGGCGCGGAAGCCGTCGAGCCACTCACTGGTGATGTGGTGCGGGTACTCGTCGCCGACGATGCGGTTGTTGGCGGTGACGAGAAAGCCGCTCTCGGGGTCGACCTTCTCGGGGAGCTCGTCGTAGGGGATCGTCCCCTCCCACTCGAACTCGCCCGTCCAGCCCGGCTTGGGCAGGTCTGGGCAGCCGCCCTTGCGCAACGGCAGGCGGCCGATCAGCTTGTAGCCGATCGAGCCGTGACGGTCGGCCCAGACCAGGTTCGAGGCGGGGGAGCTGTGATCGGCCAGCTTCGCGACCAACTCGGGGCCGGAGGAGATCTCGTGCAGCTCGAACATGCCGGCGAATGCCGTCGGCTGGTCGAGGGTCTGCCAGCGCAGGGCAAGCGGCTCGCCCGCGTCGGCCCCGAGGGCGTCGTTGACGAGCGGCCCGTGGTGGGTGATGCGGACGTCAAGCACCTCGGGGGCGTCGCGACCCTTGACCGGGATCTCCTCGCGGACGACTTCCAGCGGGCGCCACTCGTCCTCGAACAGGTAGCGGTCGCCCTCGACCCGCTCGACGAAGAGGTCCTGGACGTCGGCCATCACGTTGGTGAAGGTCCAGCAGACGTCGTTGTTCTGGCCCATGTAGACGCCGGGCATCCCGGGCAGCGAGGCGCCGCGGACGAAGCGGTCGCCAAGGGTGAGTCCGACCTGGTACCAGATGCCAGGCATGCTCGGTGGCAGGTGCGGGTCGCCGGCGATCAGCGGGTTGCCGCTGGCGCTGAGCTTGCCCGAGACGGCCCAGTTGTTGGAGCCGCTGGCCTCGGCGGCGAGGCCGATCGAGCGGCGCACCGCGTCGATCTGCTCGACGAGAGCGAGGCCGTCTCCCGACCAGGCTTCCTGGGTGACGACCGGGTTGCCGGCCGGGTAGGTCGGGTCGAGCCGGGCCGCCAACTCGGGGCCGAGCGCCCGCACCATGTCGGCGCGGAGCAGCTCGCTCTCCCAGTTGGTCGAGAGGCCGAAGGCGAGCAGCTTGCCGAGACTGAGGATGTCGACCGGGCGCCAGGGCTTCCAGGCGAGGCGCAGCAGCTGCATCTCGAAGGGCATCGCCCTGGCATCGGCGGCGGCCGCGTTGACTCCCTCGCAGAAGCGGTTCAGCAGGGCCAGCAGCTCGGGGTCGAGGGTCGCCGCCTCGCGCTCCGCCGTGCGGCGGATCCCGAGCGTCCGCATCAGGCGGTCGATCGCCAGCCCCTCCTCGCCCGCCATCTCCGAGACGCGGCCGGAGACGACGCGGCGGTAGAAGTCGAGTTGCCAGAGCCGGTCCTGGCCGTGGCAGAAGCCCTCGGCGAACCAGAGATCGGCGGCACTGCCGGCCTCGACGTGCGGCACACCCCAACGGTCCCGCCGCACCCGCACCGGTCCTTCGAGACCGTCGAGCGCGATCGTTCCCTTCTGCTTGGGAAGCGGCCGGCGGGCAAGCCAGTGCCAGGCCGCGGCCGTCGTCACGGCGGCGAGGCCGGTCCCGGCCAGGCCGATCGTCAGTCCCGTTCGCGCCGCACGTCCACCCGCCATCGGCCAAGATTACTGGCTGGTCAGCCAATCCCACGTTCCGGTGCGCCTTGTGCCATCTATGACCACATAAAGCGCACCGGAAGCGAGTTAGGGCGCGAGGGTGCCTTCGAAGCGGCCCTCGGCCTCGAGCTTGTCGAGGTGGGCTTGCATCACCATCGCCGCGGCGGGGCGCACCTCGGCCGGGACGTCGTCCCAGACCTCGCTGAGGAGCGCGTCGCGAGAGCGCTCGCCGCGCTCGAGGGCGGCGAGCAGGCGGCGCTCGCGCATCTCGCGGTGCTCGACGTACTCGGCCAGCTTCGCGGCGGGATCCTCGACCCAGGGCCCATGGCCGGGACAGATCAACTCGATCGACTCCCCCTGCATCCGCCGCAGCGAGTCCATGTAGGAGGCAAGGGAGCCACCGTCGGGCGGAACGAAGGTCGAACCCTCGCCGAGAACGAGGTCGCCGCTGAAGCAAACGCCGTCGGAGGTTAGAAGACAGACGTGGTCGGGAGCGTGGCCGGGGGTAGCAACCGCACGCAGGCCGCCGTGCTCCTCGCCATCGGCCGGCAGGATCACCTCGGTGCCCAGGCGATCGGCCCCGTCGGCGTGATCGCCATGACCGTGGGTGAGCAGGACCAAGCCGATCCCGCCCCGCTCCTCAGCTGCAAAGCGAACCGCATCCAAGTGGCTCTCGACATCCGGCCCGGGATCGACCACCGTGCACGGCCCCGACCCGTACAGATACGTGTTAGTCCCCTCCAGCGTCATCGCTCCCGGGTTTGGGGCGACGATCCGCAAAATCTCGGAATGCCCAGGAGCGTAAGTCACGCCACGGCCCATCCCGGTAGGGGTGGAACGTCTTGTACTTTTTCGCGAGTACCCATCGTAAATCGCCAAAGACGCAGCTCGAAAAAGTTAAGTGAAACCCCTACCGGGATGGGCCGGGGTCACTCACCACCAGCCGCAACCTCTTTAGCGATCGCCTCACGCGCATCATCAGGCTCGAGCACGACGAGATCACCGGCCCCGCGCAGGATCTCGCGGACCAGCCAGGACGTCCCGGCATAAGGCAGCTCGACGACCACCGCGCCGTCGGCCAGCTCCTCGACCACGGTGCGCTCCTCACGCAGCCAGCGCGCCCGCTCGGGCGAGACCCAGACCCGGGCGACGTGGGCGGTCGGCACCTCGCCGTGGGTCATCCAGCCCTCCACCCCGGCAAACTCCTCGATCTCGGGACGCGGCTCGAAGGTCTGCTTGGAGATCGTCGCCTCCTTGACCCGGTCCAGCTTGAAGTGGCGGACTCCGTCTTTCGTCAGGTCATAGCACTCGACATACCAACCCTCGCGCCCGTTCTCGAGCCGGTAGGGCTCGACCGAGCGTTTGGTGAACTGGTCCTCGTTCTCCTTGTAGTACTGGAGCTCGAGCACGCGACTGGCGCCGATCGCGTCGTTGACGACGCGCGCCACCTTGGCGTCGCCGCCACTGCCGGAGGCGATCTCCAGCCCCTCCTCGGAGGGATCGTGGCCGAGCGCGGTGACGATCTTGGCGCGAGCGCTCTGCAGCCCACCCTGCGGCAGGTGATCACCGAAGAGGTCGATCGCGGCCACCAGGGCCTTGGCCTCGAGCGGCAGCAGTCGCGCCGGGCGGGCGAAGTTGTCGCCGTAGGGCTCGGAGTCGACCTCGATCTCGTCGCCCTGGATTTCGGCGTAGAGGACATAGGTGCCGCCGCCGAAGTTGACGACGTTGAGCAGGTCGATGTCCTCCTGCAGCTCCTCGCCGGTGAGTTCGAGGCGCTGGCGCAGGTCGGCGACGCCGAGGCGCTCGCCGCGTTTGGCCGAGTCGATCAGCAGGCCGGCGAGGGTGACGAGGCGGGCGAAGCGCTCGGGCCGGATCGCCGCCTCGCCGCGGCCGTTCGAGCGCGTCCGCCGCGGCGCCTCGCGCAACGGCCTGTCGACGACCTTGGCCGGCTCGAAGCCGTTCTGGTGGCGGTCGTGGAGCAGGCCGAGGCGCCCCTCCGCCTCCGTGCGCAACTCGTCAGGCCCCAGTACCCGGGCGTTCTGGCGCCAGCGCAGCACCCAGGCGATCAGCTCCCTTGGCGAGGCGTAATCGGTCTCGAAGACGCAGCCCTTGCCCGGCGCGCCGTCGGACTTCTTCGCCGGGCGCAGCGTCCCGTAGGCGCTGAAGTCACGCTCGATCAGCCAGGCGATGCGATCGCGGACGAAGATCTTCGCCGTGCCACGGATCTCGCCCAGCTGCCAGTCGGCGCGCTGGCCGTAGTCGCGGCGGTCGAAATCCTCGGGCGGCGAGAAGTCGTGCTCGGCCTTGGAGCCGTAGCCGACCTTGCCCTGGATCCGCGAGAGGCGGAAGACGCGCACCGCCTCGCGCTCGTGCGCGTAGCCGATCAGGTAGAACTGGCCGCCGCGGAAGACGAGGTGGTAGGGGTCGACCTTGCGCTTCGCGGTCTCGTCGCGCTCCATCGTGTAGTAGGTGAACTCGATCGTCTTGCGACGCGAGATCGCGGTCTCGATCTTTGAGAGGCGCTGGGACAGTTCGCGGCCGCCGGCGCTCGCCGTCATCGCCATCTCGACCGGCGCGCGCTCTCCCTCCTTGAGCGGGTTCGGGTGTCCCCATGCGACCTGCTGCAGGGCCAGGCGCAGCGGCTCCGCGTAGGCGAATTCGCCGTCGGAGAGCAGCAGCAGCGCGGTGCTCAGGGCGGCGAGCTCGTCGTCGCTGAACTCGATCGCGTCGAGGTAGAAGTTCTCCGGCGGCAGCGAGTAGAGCTCGGCCTCGAAGAACCCCTCGCCCGGCTTCTCCACGCCGAGCTGGATGCCGAGGCTCTCCAGCTCGGCCCGGTCCGCGTAGAAGCGGCGCGCGAACGCGTCTTCGTTCATGTCGCTGTAGCCCTCCACCTCGCGCTTGATCTCGAGGGCCGAAACCGGCCTCCCCTGTGCCATCAGGAACGAGATCAACGAGAGCTGGCGGATCAGCTTCTCGGTGTCCTTCGCCACGGTGCGCAGGATAGTGTGCGGCCGATCCCATGGACCTCCTGCGCAACCTCTTCGGCAACCTAACTTCGGGCATTATCCGGCTTGCGGTCGCGGCCGGGGTGCTGTTTCTCTGCTACCTCTTCATCGTCAAGCCGGTGCTGAAGACGACCAGCGAAGTGACCGACAAGGCCTTCAAGTCCTCAGGCCTGGACGAAATCAGCAAGACGATCCAGGACGTCAACGTTCAGGTCCGCCGTCAGATCCACCACTCCTTCGAGGCGACCAAGCAGCACGGCGGACACCCGCAAAAGCTGATCGGCTGCATCAAGCATGCCAACGGAGATGTGAAGCGCATAGAACGCTGTACGCGACGCTTCTGAGCTAGGCGGCGCGTTGGCCGAAATAAGCCGAGCCGGACAACGCTCGGTCGAAGCCGGACCAGGACTCGCCGGCGGGGAGCTGGCGCTCGAGGCGGTCGAAGCTGCCGAGGCGGCCGCCGAGGTTGTCGATCATGTGGACGAGGACGGCCTCGCGGGTGGCGGGGACGACGGGGGAGCCGTGTTCGAGCGAGCCGTGGTGGGCGAGGATGATGTGGAGCACGGCCTGGGCGAGGGCGGGGTCGAAGCTCGGGATCTCCTCGATCTGGCGGCGCACCTTGTAGTAGCCGAGCGGGATCTCGCCTTGTAGGCGGCCGGCGTCGGTGAGGTCGATCGCCAGCGGGTCGTCGTTGTAGGCCTCGGTCTTGCCGATGTCGTGCAGGAGGGCGCCGGTGACCGCGACGTCGCGGTCGATGCCGGGGAAGAAGGCGGCGGCGGCGCTGACCGCCTGGGCGACGGAGAGCGTGTGCTCGAGCAGGCCGTGGCGGTAGGCCTGGTGGTAGACCTTGGCCGCCGGCGCGTCGCGGAAGCGGTCCCAGATCTCGGAGTCGCGGCCGAAGAAGCGTTCGAGCAACTCGCGCAGCTGGGGGTCCTGGACGGTGGCGAGCAACTCACGCAAGTCGCTCTCGAGCCGCTCGAAGGAGACCTCCGACTCCGCCGCCAGATCATCCTGGCTGTACTCGTCGGCGGCGGCCTCGCGCAGCCCGGTCAGCTTGATCTTCGACCCCCAGCGATCGCTCACCTCGAACTGACCCTTAACGAATACCGGAGTGCCGGGCGCGGCGACGGCGTAGAGCTCCTCCGCGTCCTCCCAGGCGACCGCCTCGCAGCTGCCGCCGGCGTCGCCGAGTACGAGTCTCAGCCAGGGCTCGCCGTTGCGCTTGCGCCGCAGCTCGCGCTCGCGGACCACGTAGACGCCGCCGACCCGCTGCCCGTCCTCCAGCTTGCCGAGCGGCACCCTGGCCGCGATCAGCGCGTCGGTGAGAGCCTGCTGCTCCATCGAAATCCAAAGTAATGCCGCAGGCGGACGGTGCCCGAGCGGTCGCAGTTCTTTCCGCTATGCGGCTGAAAGTACGACCGGCAATTGCATGGTTACAGCGTGGTGCCGAGCCAGTGGCCCAGGACGATCGCGGCGAAGCCGACGATCAGGGAGAGGCCGAGGTTGAGCCAGACGAGGTGGGAGTGCCCGGCGCCGGCGAGCCGGTGCGAGTCGAGCATCCAGGTGGAGAAGGTGGTGAAGGAGCCGATCGCGCCGCCGGCGACGATCACCAGCGCCTCGCCGCTGAGCGCGGCGCCGGCGACGAGGCCGAGCGCCAGGGTGCCGGCGAGGTTGATCGCCAGCACCCCGAGCGGGAAGGGATGGTCGACGCGGGCGGCGAAGGCAGCGTCGATCAGGAAGCGGGCGGTTGCGGCGGCGCCACCGAGCAGCCCGACCGCGACCCATCCCGCGGCGCTCACCCGGCCACCTCCGGGCGGCGCTCCAGCGCGATCCCGGCGCGCACGAAGAGAAAGCCGATCGCGAGGGTCGTGAGGATGTAACCGGCGGCGAGCCCGACGTGGTCGGTGTCGACCATTTCGAACAGCTCCAGCTGCAGCGTGGAGAAGGTGGTCAGCGTCCCGCAGATCCCAGTGGTGAGGAAGGGGTGGGCGAGGCTGTCCTCCGGGTGGTCGCGCAGCCGGGCGAAGAAGTAGCCGAGCAGCAGCGCGCCGACCATGTTGACCGCGAAGGTCCCCCAGGGCCAACCCCCCGGCCCATGCGGGGTCGCCTGCGCAAGGCCGACCCGGGCAAGGGCGCCGAGCACCCCACCGACGTAGATGGCCGCCAGTCGGCGAAGGTCGAACGTGCTCGGCTTCATGGCGTGGGATCGTAGTTCCCCGCTTCATTGAAATTCATCGATGAAGATTGCTAGGCTGCCGAACGTGACCGACCTGCCCGTTATCGAGTGCTGCACCCCCCTGGCGGGCTCCTCGCTGTCCGGCGAACGCGCGATCGAGCTGGAGCGGGTGCTGAAGGCGCTCGCCGACCGCCACCGGCTGCGGATCGTCAACTTGCTGCTGCGCGCCGGCAGCGAGCCGGTCTGCGTCTGCGAGGTGCAGCCGCTGCTCGGCCTCTCCCAGGGGACGGTCAGCTATCACCTCAAGCAGCTGGTCGAGGCCGGCGTGGTCCAGCGCAAGGGACGCGGCACCTACAGCTACTTCAGCCTCGTGCCGGGGGCGCTCGACGCGGTCCGCGAGGTCTTCTCCACCCCGGCGCGGGTCGCCGTCCCGTCGGATCCGCAGAAGACCCCGGCCGCCTGCTGCTGACGAGATGGACGAGCGCCCCGACCTGCCGCGCCGCGCCGCCGCCGAGGCCTTCGGCGCCTTCGCCCTCGTCTTCGCCGGCTGCGGCGCGATCGTCACCGACACGGTCCATGCCGGCGTGCTGGGCGCGGTCGGCGTCTCGCTCGTCTTCGGCCTGGTGATCATGGCGATGGTCTACGCGACCGGCCACCTCTCCGGCGCCCACCTCAACCCGGCGGTGACGCTCGCCTTCGCGCTCACCCGTCACTTCCCCCGCCGCGAGGCGCTCGCCTACATCGCCGCCCAGCTGCTCGGCGCGATCGCCGCCGCCGCCCTGCTGCTCGCGGTCTGGCCGAGCCAGCCGGCCGACCTCGGCACGACGCTGCCCAGCGTCGCCAGCGGCAGCGCCCTCGTCTACGAGGCGGTGCTGACCGCCTTCCTGATGTTCACGATCATGGCCGTCGCCACCGACACCCGCGCGGTCGGGGCGGGAGCGGCGATCGCTATCGGCGGCACGGTCGGCCTCGACGCCCTCTTCGGCGGTCCGATCACCGGCGCCTCGATGAACCCAGCCCGCTCGATCGGCCCGGCCCTCGTCTCCGGCGAACTCCACGACCTCTGGATCTACATAGTCGCCCCGATAGCCGGCGCCGCCCTAGGCGCCCTCGCCTACCAGCTGGTCCGCGGCGTCCCAACCGCCCGCCGACGGGCCGAAAACCGGACTCCCGCTCCGGAAATCGGCCCATCGACGGAGGAAGCCGTCTGATGGCCCAGGTGCTCTTCGTCTGTCTGCACAACGCGGGGCGCTCGCAGATGAGCGAGGCGCTCTTCAAGCGAGCGGCGGCAGAGCACCACGAGGCGCGCTCGGCGGGGACGACGCCCGGCGACCGGGTCCACCCTGAGGTGGTCGAGGCGATGCGGGAGCTCGGCGTCGACCTCGGCGCCCGCACCCCCCGCAAGCTGACCACGGCCGATGCCGAGTGGGCCGACGTGGTGGTGACGATGGGCTGCGGAGACGAGTGCCCCTACATCCCCGGCAAGCGCTACCTCGACTGGGAGCTCGGGGACCCGAAGGGCCGCCCGATCGAGGAGGTCCGCCTCACCCGCGACGAGATCGAGCGCCGCGTGGTCGAGCTGATCGACGAGCTCAACGACTGAGCGCAAACACTGACTTCGTCTTTTCCGGTGCATACGGACTACAAGGGGCGAAGTCACCGCATCTGGCAGAGTTCGGCGCGCCGATGAAGGTCTGCAGCTTCGCCACTTCCGCCGGAATGCCCGCGCTTGGGGTCGTCGAGGGCGACGAGATCGCCGACCTCTCCGGAGCCGGCGTTCCCGCCGAACCGGCGGCGGCACTGGCCGAGGCGGGGCTGAACGGCCTGGAGAATCTCGCTGCCGCCGCGCCGCGACTGCCGCTTGCGGATGTCCGGCTGCTTGCCCCGGCGCGGCCGCGCAAGTATCTGGCGATCGCGCTCAACTACTCCGACCACATCGCCGAGATGGGGATGGAGGCGCCCGAAGTCCCGGTCTTCTTCAACAAGCAGGTGACCTGCGTGGTCGGGCCTGAAGCCGAGGTCCACATGCCCAAGGTCTCGACCTTCCTCGATTACGAGGCCGAGCTAGCGATCGTGATCGGCCGGCGCTGCCGTCACGTCCCGGTCGAGCGCGCCCACGAGGTGATCGCCGGCTACACCTGCGCCAACGACGTCAGCGTCCGCGACTGGCAGGGCCGGGCGCAGACGATGACGATCGGCAAGTCCTTCGACACCCACGGGCCGCTCGGTCCCTGGCTGGTCACGCCAGATGAGGTCGGCGACCCGCAGGACCTGCGCGTGCGCTGCTACGTCAACGACGACCTGCGCCAGGACGCGAGCACCGCCGAGATGGTCTTCGACTGC
This sequence comes from Solirubrobacterales bacterium, assembly GCA_035701465.1. Taxonomy (GTDB): domain Bacteria; phylum Actinomycetota; class Thermoleophilia; order Solirubrobacterales; family 70-9; genus VRUE01. The sequence goes on along the minus strand of DASSMU010000258.1, from coordinate 9,105 downwards.
GTTCAGCAGGTCTCCCACCTCTCCGAAGCCTTCACCCTCGAGCCCGGCGACGTGATCGCCACCGGCACCCCGGCCGGGGTCGGCCTCGGCCGCCAACCGGTCCGCGACAACCTGCTCCACGTCGGCGACACCGTGCGGGTCGAGATCGAGCGCGTCGGCGAGCTGGTCAACACCGTGGTCGAGGAGCCCGAGGGCTACCTCGCCGGCAGCTGAGCCGAGTGGCGCTCAGCGGCGGTGGACGTCGGCGGCGGTCGCCTGGTCGCGCGGGCGGACGACGATCTCGTCGACGTTGACGTGGGGCGGTTGGGCAAGCGCCCAGCGGATGCACTCGGCGACGTCCTCGGCGCTGAGCGGCTGCATCCCGGCGTAGACGCGCCGCGCCGCCTCCTCGTCGCCGCCGAAGCGAACCAGGGAGAACTCGGTCTCGACCATGCCGGGCGCGATCTCGGTGAAGCGCACCGGCTGGCCCAGCAGCTCCAGGCGCAGGACCCGCAGCATCGCCCGCTGGGCATGCTTGGCGGCGTTGTAGCCGGCGCCCCCACGGTAGGTCTCGATCGCGGCGATGCTGGTCACGGTGACGACGTGGCCGTCGCCGGACTCGAGCAGACGCGGCAGCAGCGCCCGGGTCATCCGCATCGTCCCCATCACGTTCGCCTCGTACATCTGCAACCACTGCTCTTCGTCGGCCTCGGCGACCGGGTCGAGGCCTAGGGCGCCACCGGCGTTGTTGACGAGGACGTCGCAGGCCTCGACGCGGGCGGCGAGCGCCGCGACCGAGCCGGGGTCGGCGACGTCGAGGGCGATAGCCTCGCCGCCGATCTCCGCCGCCAGCTCTTCGAGCCGGTCAAGCCGGCGGGCGGCGAGGACGGTCCGGTAGCCCTCCCCGGCCAGCGCCCTCGCCGTGGCCGCGCCGATGCCGCTGGAGGCGCCCGTGATCACCGCGGTCTTCATCGCCGCGACCTTAGCGCCTGCCCGGCGCGTCCCGCGACGCTCAGCCGCAGAGCAGGTCCAGCTCGCGCTCGTAGGCGCGGGACAGCGGCTCCGGGTCGGCGAACAGCGCCGTGTCGACCATGAAGCCGACCGTCACCTCGCCCGCGTAGCTGAAGATGCTGACCGTCATCCCGAGGCTGCCCGAGCAGGGCGCCCAGACGAGGACGCCCTCGACCGGGACGCCGGCGAAGCCGAGGCGATCGCCTCGCCCGGGACGCCGGCCAGGCGACGCAACGTGCCGGGGGCCGTTGCCGGACGAGGGGCGCGCCCGGATCGCGGGATCGGCAGCGTCGGTAACCGAGAGAAGGACACGCGAGAGCGCGATCCCGTCGGCGATGCAGTGGTGGATGCGCCAGAGCACCGCGCCTCCCCCTTCATAGCCTTCGATCAGGTAGACGTGCCAGAGCGGCCGGTTGGGGTCGAGCGGCGGATCGATCAGGTCGCCGACCGAGCTCCTTCAGCGCCCCCCGGTCCCCGGGCTCCGGCAACCCCAGCCGGTGCAGGTGGTTGGAGAGCTCGAAGGACGGATCGTCTCGAAGGCGGGTCGGCGCCCGAGCGGATCGGCGACGCGCTGGCGGAAGCGCGGGAAGCGCCGGACCAGGGCTCCTCCAGCAGCTCCGCCACCACGTCGTACTCGGGCATCCCTCCAAGCAAAACAAGCGAGTTGACGACCATCGGATTGGTCGGCCGGTCCATGTGCAGCCAGGCCGCATCGGCAGCCGGCATAGCGTGTCTGGTCGGCGAGGTCACCAAGACCGATCATGCCCCGGCGCGCCGCGGTCTTCATCCGTATTTCCCCGCCGGGTCAATGCGTCTGCAATCTGCGGCGCTCTCAGCTAAACCCGATTGGCTGACGGCGGGCGTCGGGCGATGAACGCCGTCGGCGGTCAACCGCAATCACCCGTCAAGGTCTAGTCGGGCACGCCGATGACCGCTCGATGGAAGAGAAGGCCCTTGGAGCAGTACTGCGTAGGCCAGGTCAGCATGCCCGCGCGCGGGGACTCGAACTTGCATTTAGACCGGTACTGATCGGCTGCGCTGCGCTACTCGTGATCGCGGCGGCTTGGACCGTGCTCGGCCTTCGAGGACTGCCACTTGTCCTCGTCGAGCTTGCCGCGATGGGGACGATGCTCGGCGGATACCGCCTCTACTCGGCCCAGGCCGATCGCTGGCTCCAGGGCGCAGAGGGTGAGCGAGCGGTAGCCACGGTTCTGGCGCAACTGGAGAACGACGGATGGCGAGCCCTCCACGACATCTCTCTCGGCCGAGGCAACGTCGACCACATCCTAGTCGGCTCCGGAGGCATCTTTACGATCGAGACCAAGAGCCACCGAGGGCGCATCGGCATCGACCGGATCGACCCGAGGATGCTCAACCAGGCCTACGCGGAGAAGAAGCTACTCGAACGAATCACAGGCCTCGAGGTCCAGCCCCTGCTCGTCTTCAGCCAGGCCTACCTAGTGGGCCACGTCCCCGCGAAACGCCAAGGCGTGACGGTCCTCCCCGCCCGCATGCTCCCTCACTACCTCTCACGCCGAAGGCCAGTCCTCGAAGCTCGCCAATCCGAGAGTGTGTACCAGCGGCTCACGGCCGCCCTGTCCATCGATTCATAGGGAGACTCGTTGGGATGGCGAGGGTGGGAATCGAACCCACGACACCCCACGATTTCAGTGGCGAGGCTCGAAGCTCGCCACGACACCACACGCGCAAGCCCGCGACCTCTCCGGATCCTTAGGTTGCCGGGTTGCCCCAGAGATCCATGCAGTATCGGCAGTAACCGCGCTCACAATCGTTGCGAACACCGACGCTCGGCAGATCGCCGCGGTAAGTGATGTATCCGCGGGGCTCGCGGAGGCCGGTGACCCAGACCATGAACTCGGTCACGGCGAGCGAAGCGACTGCCCCATTAACCGAGACAACCGAGGGACCCGACGAGTCAAGCGCGGCGCGGTCGACGCCGTAGATCTTGTCGTCTGCGGCACGTTGTGAGTCAGACATCTGCGCACGGGCGAGGGCGTGGTGATCCAGCTCGCCGAGACAAGAGAGGCAGCGCTCGCCGTCTCTCGCGAAGACAATCCGTCCACCGAACTCCCCCTCCTCGGTCACGTCGCTAGCGAGGTCCAGGTAGGGAATGCGATTGCGTGAGGTAAAGCTGACAAGGCTGAGGCGAACCGGATCCTCGTCGACGCAGCCGAAGAGAATGTCAACTTCCTCGAGGCCAAGTGGAGGCTGCGCGGCGTCAAAGTGAGTCGGCCAGGCGCTGATGGCAGCCTCAGGGACAATCCGGTGAAGCTCACGCTCTGTGATCTCGATCTTGGCCCTACCGATGTCGGCTGGGCCAGCGCCGATCAGCCGGTTCAGGTTCGTCTCCTCGACCATATCCCCGTCGAGCAGCTGGAACTCACGCACGCCAAGGTAAGCGAGCTGTTGGGCGAGGTGACTGCCGAGGCCGCCGAGGCCGATGATGGCGACTCTCGCGGTCGCAATCTGCTCTTGGCCCTTAGCCCCGAAGAGGCCAAGATGGCGGACGTAGCGCTCGCCGTTCATCGCTTCCCCAGCAGGAAACCGCTGGTCAGGTTGCTCGGGCGCAGCTTGCGCTCGCCGGCATACAGGTTGTCGAGCGGCTGCGGCTCTGGGCTCTCGCGGCTCCAGACCAAGGCATCAAAATCATCAGCAGCGAAGACAAGGGCGAGATATGGGGCACCCTGCAGGCGCCAGCGGACATGCGGCACCCACTCATCGAAGCCCGACAGGTCAGTAGGCGAGAAACACGCCGAGCGTGCGCCGGGGTGGCTGTGGGCCTCGACTAGGCCGCCACCGTGGCTCCAGGCATGGGAGAGCACCTTGGCGCGCACGTCGTCACTCAGCGCCAAGTGCTGGGGGGACTGTGCGGCGAAACCCTCCGGGGGGACACGATAGAACTCGGTGACGGTGAAGCAATCGCCGTCGGCCGCGGCGTAAAGGAAGCCGACCTGCTCCTCGGGCCCACGATTCATATGCTCACGGAGCTCTTCGAAGATCGGCATAGGAATCTTCAGCGATGGCATTCAGTTCACCTCCCTCAGTCGCCGGCCAAAAGAGCGAACAAAATCGAGCATGTTGCTGCCTGCGATCGGCGTCGGGCCGGGAGCCCAGCCGTCAAAGGCCCAAGAGAACTGTTGCCAGCCGGCACCGAAGCCAGCCTCGACCGGGCCGCTGGAGTTCGAGGGTGTCGCGCCCCCCGGCAGGACGAGGGCTGGGCGCAGCCAGAAGCCGTATGGCTCCTGGGCAGGAAGCTCAGCCGGGAACTGAAAGGCGAGCTCGGTTTCCGCCGAAGCCTGCCAGGCGGGGGGAATGGGGTACCCGGGGATGAGGACCCAGAGGCCTGAGACCTCGATCCCCGGGTACTCACCCCGGATCAACTCCAGCTCGGCTGCGATTCGCTCGCTCATCCGCGCTTGAAAGAGACCTTCTTACCGAAACCCTTGCCAGGCTTCAGCTCGACCGTCTCGCCCTCGGCGAGAACATGCTCGCTCTGGTCTTTCAGGTCGACCTCGATGACTTCCTGCCCAGCGGCGAAGCCGGCGAGCTGGCGGATCTCAGCGACGGTAATCGTCTCCCGAGCCCACTCGTAGATCGACCCTTCAATGTTGACGTCGTACTTGGGCATCTTGCCCTTCTTCCGTTTGTTGTCGTGGGCACCCCGGCAGGCACCTCTTTACTATTATTGCATATGTTGCATTCGTTGTGGACGTTGATCTAATTGCTTTACTTGCGCCGAGGTACTAATTTGTAGAACGACGCCAGCATGCGTCCCTTCCCTACGTCAGGAGCAAGTCGATGGAGAGCACCGATCGCGGAGCTTCGCTTCGCGGCTATCCCAATCTCAGTGAGGCAGCACGGATCCTCGGGGTCTCAACTGCCACTCTCTCTCGCCGCAAAGACCTAAAGCGCGAGCAGCGCGGGGAGCGCGACCAGGTTCTAGGCGCAGGTGAGGTCCTGCGGCTGGCGACGATCTATCGCAAGCGTTCGCTGAACGACGTCGCCCAAGACCTACTTGATCTAGCCGGGCGCTCGGGCGGCGAGGAGCGGCGCGTAGTCGAAGAGCAGATCGAGCAGTTCTTCGAAGACCGTGCGCTGGGCTCGGAAAATCTTGAGATTTTCATCGCGACGGCGCGGCGGGTGCTGCCCCAGGAGCTCTACTCGGAGGTCGAGCGAACCTTGCGCGAGAGAGGCGAGCGCCCGCCGGCGCTTATCAGCGGCTACCCGCCCTTGCCCGAGGGCGAGTAACTGGGGCTGGCTGGCGAAGGTGTGTGCCACCGGGGCGAAAACCGTCAACCCGGGGCGCCCGCGAGAAACCGAGCTCGCGCATCAACTCGAGCTGGCCTGAAGCGGCGAGGTCGAGGTCGACGTGGCCACCCCGTCCGAGCAGGTGGGAGATTGCATGTACGTAGTGCTTGAGAGCAAGCCCAGCGGAGATGCTGCGGACTCCGAGAGCAGGGTTCTCGGCGATGTCGTCGCGTAGTGCAATCGTCGTAATCAGGACCGGATGGCGCTGATCACGCGGAAGGTGGAAGGAGATGACCGCAATGACCTCGCCCATCTCCGGGTCCTCGCAATAGATCGCGCGGCCCGAGTCACTGCGAGCAGCATTGGAAATACAGACCCGCGCCTCCGAGGAGAAGTGGGCACGCGGCAGGAACGTCTTCTTCGTGTGAACGCGGATACGGCCCAGACCCGCTGTGGTCCCCTGCAGAAGATGGTCGATCTCGATCGACGTGCGCTCCTCCCCTCCGCGGCGTCCGTGGCGGACAACCACCTGGGCGCGAATCTGTTTGCGCTGGGCGGCTAGCCAGGCGCCGATTCGAGCAAGGGTGGCGGCACGGGGGCTGCGAGGCAACGAGGATCGGTGGCGGCTTGTCATCTTCATCGCGATCTATGGTCTGGGCGGAGTGGGAGGTTCGACCTGAAAATTGGCGGCTTCTTCTCCGGGAAAGATACACCAAGCCGGTGCATCATCTTGTGTCCGTCCGAGCTATATTCATAGAATGATTTGGTGAATCGAAACGGAACAGCTGTTGAGAGTCTCATTCGGGAATCGTCAGCTAGAGAAACTGTGCGAGTCAAAGCGGAGGCTGCAACGGTCCCATGGGGCCGCGTGCGCGAAGAAGCTCCTAACCCGATTCGCCGACCTTGAAGCCGCCGGAAGTCTCGAGCAGATGCGCGGTCTGCCCGGCCGCTGTCATGAGCTCGACGGAGACCGTGCTGGCAAGCTTGCCCTCGCCCTGCCCGACGGCAAGCGGCTCATTTTTGAGCCCGACGCCGACCCGCTTCCTACGAAGGAAGACGGGGGTCTTGATTGGTCGGGGGTAGAGGCAATACGACTCCTTGCAATAGCCGACTACCACGACTAGAACCCAGGAGGTGAAGAACAATGACGACGATGACTTCAAATGACAATGAGCGCTGCCTGGGGATGGCGATTCCACCAGGGGAGACGATCGCTGACCTGCTCGAAGAACATGGGATGACCCAGGCTGAGCTTTCCGAGCGCCTGGGTGTCTCGACCAAGCACCTAAACCAGGTGGTCAAGGGATCGGCCTCGATCTCGGCTGAGCTGGCGCTTGGCCTGGAGAAGGTGTTCCCGGTCGCCGCCGACTTCTGGTTGACCCGCGAGTCGCTCTACCGCAGCAGACTGGCGCGAGATGCTGAACGAAAGTCGCTGAAAGGTTCGATCGAGTGGGCAAAGCGCTTCCCCGTAAGGGAGCTAAAGGCTCGCGGCTACCTACCCGAAGGTGCCAAGGACGAGGACCTTGTAGCAGCGCTATTGCAGTTCATAGGTATCGCCAGCGTCGAGCAGTGGGCCCAACCGGCAGTCTCCTACCGCAAGTCGCGGAAGGTCGAGAGCGATGATTATGCCTTGGCCGCATGGCTTCGGATCGGGGAACTGAAGGCGCGGGAGATCGCGTGCGAGCCATTCGACGCCGACCGTTTCCGTGATGCCCTAGAGAGGGCACGCGCTTTGACCTCTTTGGAGCCCGAGGAATGGGTCGATCAGCTGGTCGATCTCGGTGCCGGGTGCGGAGTCGCGATCGTGATCCTCGAGCATTTCAAGCTCTCGCGCGTAAACGGCGCGACTCGCTGGCTCACCCCTCACAAGGCATTGATTCAGCTGAGCCTGCGACAGAACTGGGAGGACATTTTCTGGTTCACCTTCTTTCATGAGGCCGGTCACGTGTTGATGCATCGCAAGAAGTTGCTCTTGGTGGAGCCGGTACGTCGCTCAAGCGCAGAGAAAATGGACCCCGGCCTGCTGGCACTCGAGGAAGAGGCGGACAGGTTCGCCGCTCAGACACTGATTCCATCGCGTTTCAATCGGCAATTGCGGGAAATCGGCTTTTCCGAAATTTCCCAGCTTGCGCAGCAGATCGGCGTCGCTCCCGCAGTTGTCGTTGGTCGCCTGCAGCACGACGGGCTTCTGCCCTACAACCAGGGGAACAAGATGCGTCGGCGTTATGAGTTCAGGGAACCGATAAAAGGTTGAGCTGTCCCGAGCACAGGACACCCACGTATGTCCTGCCCCGATGCGGTTTCCCACAGCCATTCCGCCCAGCTCCGATCAGCGTGGGAACGCTGCCGTTCCCTTCAGTAGTCCCACAGCGCAGTCCAGGCAGACCTCTTTAGACTTAGAGTTCATGCGCTTGCCCTCAGCGCATGAGCCGAGAGGGCAGGTTAAGGGGAAGCGGGCGGAAAACCCCTTCCTTCTCACATTCCGCGCATGGCGAGGGTGGGAATCGAACCCACGACACCACGATTTTCAGTCGTGTGCTCTACCAACTGAGCTACCTCGCCGGGATCGCGCGATTGGGGCGCGCAAGAGCGAAGGCTAGCGACCGGGCGGCTGCGAGGCTGATTGCATTCGGTCGATGAGATGTCTTCGGCGAGCGGTGGGATTGGCGGCACTGATCGCCGTCGGCGCGGCGCTTGCTTCCGGAGGGTCCGGGACCGACTCGGCTCGGCTTCGCTACCTGCCCGATGCCAACGCACTGCGGACGGTTTCGCGCTTTGGCGGGGAACGGATCGTCACGGTTGCCTCACTGGGCGATCCTCACGTGGTCCGGGCCGATCCGCGCTGGCTTGCGACGGCCCGGCCGCTGGGAGCCCGGGCGCCGGGCTGGGCGCGGAGGATGTACTCGCTATCGCTGCTCGTCCTGCACGGGCTCGTTGACGAGCGCAGCGGCGCCGCGATCGCTGGCGCGCGCGATGGCTGGGCCTATGTCTGGCCGCGCGACGCGAGCGCTGTCGCGATCGCGCTTGCCGCGGCGGGCTACCGGGATGAAGCCAGACGAATCGTGAACTTCCTGCGCGGGCTCGACCTGGGCGCGGCGGCCCGGTTCGAAACCGACGGCACTCCGGTCGGCGGACGCGGCGCGCAGGGGGATGCGGCCGGGTGGGTCGCCGCGGCCGCCAGGGCCGTGGGACTGCCGAGCACCACTCCGAAGCCGCCGTGGCAAGGACTTGCCGATTACCAGGAGAACGGGGTCGGCGATTTCCTCGCCAACGCAATCGCATCAGGCGCATCCCATATCCAGGCGCTGTTCGGAACGCCCGCGGGCACGCTGGCCCACCGTGCCGGCGATCCCGCCTCGGGACTCGACTCTGCCGCGGCCTGGGCGGGGCGTCCCTTCCCGCACCCGGCGCTGTATCCGCTCGTCCGCCGCACACTGCTGCAACTAGTCGCCGCGAGCGGGCGCTTCGGGATGGTCCCCTCGGAGGACTGGGGCGGCGGGAACGACCCCTGGACGGCGCCCACCGCCTGGACGGCCTGGAGCCTGGCGGCGCTTGGCGAGCGCCGGGCCTCGCTGCGCCTGATGGCCGAGCTGCGACGCGACGCTACTCCCGCCGGCCTGCTCCCCGAGCGTGTAGACGCCCGCACCGGCATCCCAACCTCGACCACTCCCCTGGCCTGGTCCCACGCCTTCGCGATCCTCGCCCTGCGCCGGCTCTGGCTGTAATGCGGTCGCACTTTCCGCCGCTATGCGACGGGTAATGCGACCGCCAGGCGAAATCGACGTGTGAGACCACTTCCGGTCGCACTTCTTGCCGCTATGCGGCGGAAAGTGCGACCGCTGAGGG
>DASSMU010000257.1:0-29877 GCA_035701465.1 Solirubrobacterales bacterium | reverse complement strand
TGCCGACCAGGGCCGGTGCCGAAAGTCCGCCGAGGATGCCGATCGCGGCGACGATCGCCGATTTCCAGCGAACCGCGATCGCCACGCCGACGACCCCGACCAGGGCGGCGCAGGCAAGGCCTGGATAGGAGGGGATCAGGTCGTACACCTGCGTGCCGACCAGGAGCGTCGCGTAGAGACCGGCGAGGCCGCTCCCCACGGCCGCCAGTGCCGCCTCGGTGCGCCCCTTGCGTTCGTAGAGCCAGAACCCGGCCAGCAGGAGCGACGTGGAGCCGAGGAAGCCGAGGACGATTCGCATCGGCTCGTCGATCCAGCCGTGCTCGAGCGCGATTCCAACCAGGAAGATCATCCCGAGGAGGGTCGCGAGGCCGCCGACCCAGGCCAGCACGCGCCCGCCGAAAAGCTCCTCGAATCGCTTCAGTTCCGCCAGCTGCTGTTTTCTCAGTTCCTGCTGTTTTCCGACTCCGTCTCCGGTCATTCCTTCCTCCATTCAGCTCGTTTATTGACCGATGGTCAACAAAGTAACAGGCTTGTCAACCCCCGGTCAATAAGTAGCTACAATGCAGCGGCGATGACCGACCCCGCCTATCGACGGCTCAAGGCCGAGGAGCGGCGCAGCCAGCTGCTCGAGCGCGGTGCTGAGTTGTTCGCCCGCCACTCCTACGACGAGCTCTCGATGCGCGAGATCGCCCGCAAGGTGGGGATCTCCAAGCCGCTGCTCTACCACTACTTCCCGAGCAAGCGCGCGTTCTTCGAGGCAACGCTTGCCCAGGCCGCCGAGCAGCTGCGGGCTCGGACGGAGCCCGACCCCAACCTGCCGCCACTCGATCAGCTGCGAGGGAGCCTCGAGGCCTTCCTCGAGCTGATCGACGACAACGCGCTTGCCTACAGCAAGCTGATGCAGAGCCTCGGCCGCGTCCCCGAGGTGCGGGAGCTGGTTGAAGACGTCCGGACCAGGACGGCGGCCAGAATCCTCGAGGGCATCTACCCGGACGGCGCGCCGCCGAAAGCGCGTGCCGCCGTAAACGGCTGGCTCTGGTTCATGGACGGGGCCTGTCTCAACTGGATCGAGCACCGCGATATTTCGCGTGACGAACTACGCGATCTTCTGCTCGGAACGCTTCTCGGCGCACTCACCGCCGCAGACGCCGTGCCGCTAGCGGCACTCGGTGGCGAAGCGAACGCCTAGGCGTGGCCACTGCTACACGGGCATTCGGTCACGGCGGGATCTGGGATTTCGATTCTGGTTTCGTGCCCTGATGAATCCGTCGCTAGGATTCCGCTTGCCAGAGCCTCGGAGGGGTGCCGGAGTGGTTGAACGGGGCAGTCTCGAAAACTGTTGGCGTCGCAAGGCGCTCGTGGGTTCGAATCCCACCCCCTCCGTTTCTTAACCGTCCACTAAAACGCCGAACCCCTCCCGACCCCGGTGTGTTTGAGACGATGGGAGCGCATGGGTCTGAACGCCAAGAAAGGGAGATACGTGGTGGGGAAGAAGAGCTTCGGCGCGATAAGCGCACTGGTCTTGATCTTGTCCGCACTGGTGGCGCCGGTTGCCCAGGCGGAAGTAACGCGCGAAAGCTACAAGGAAGCGGTCGAGCCGATCTGCAAGTCCAATACCGAAGCCAACGAACGGATCCTCAAAGGGGTCCGCGGCAAAGTCAAGGCGGGCAAGCTGAAAGCCGCCGCGACGCAGTTCTCCCGCGCTTCAACGGCCCTGAGCAAGACCCAGGGGGAACTCAAAGCCGTGCCCCAGCCCCCCGCCGACGAAGCGAAGCTGACGAAGTGGCTGGGAGACGTCAAGACCGAGGCGACGCTGTTCCAGAAGACGGCGACGAAGCTCAAGGCCGGGGACAAGAACGGCGCCCAGTCGGTGGTGTTCAGCCTCACCCGCAATGCCAACAAAGCCAACAACCTGGTGCTCGGCTTCGAATTCCACTACTGCCGCTTCGAACCTTCCAAGTTCACGTAGGCCGGCACCTCGCCGAAGTCGGGTCTGGGCTAGCCTTGGATCTGCGCTGCACCCCGCCCAGGTAGCTCAGTTGGTAGAGCACTTCCATGGTAAGGAAGGGGTCACGAGTTCGAGTCTCGTCCTGGGCTTCAGCGGCGGCGATCGCAACACGCTCTACGAGGCCCCTGGGCAGGCAGTTTGAGGGGTTGGACCGCTAGGCTGCCGCTTCGTGGACTTCGCTCTGACCGACGAGCAGGAGGATTTCGTCGACGCGATCCGGCGCTACTGCGACCACGAGTGCGGCACGCCGGACCAGCGCGAGCGCCTCACCGACGGCTATCGCGACCACCACAACGCGACGATCTACAAGGAAATGGCTGAGCTGGGCTGGACCGGGATCACGATCCCGGAGAAGTACGGCGGCTCCGGCGGGACCATGCTCGACGCCTGCATCTTCATGGAGGAGACCTCGCGGGCGCTCGCCCCGATCGGCGGCTACGCGACCACCCTGATCGTCGCCGGCGCGACCAAGCGCTTCGGCACCGAGGAGCAGAAGGAGGAGATCCTCGGCGGCATCGCCGACGGCGCGGTCGAGGCGATCGCGATGACCGAGCCCGAGGCCGGCTCCGACGTCGGCGCGCTCACCACCTCGGCCGAAAGCGTCGACGGCGGCTACGTGCTCAACGGCCAGAAGGTCTTCTGCTCCAACGCCCATATCGCCGACCACGTCCTCGTCGTCTGCCGCACCACCCGTTCGGCCTCCAAGCACGAGGGCCTGACGATGCTCTGGGTGCCGCGCGAGGCCGATGGCCTCGAGGTCGTCCCGATCGACACGATGGGCGGCCGCGACACCAACCACCTCTACTTCACCGACGTCGAGGCACCCGCCGACGCCGTCCTCGGTGAGGTCGACCAGGCATGGACCCAGCTGATGGCGGGGCTCAACGTCGAGCGCTTGATCCTCGCCGCGACGATGCTCGGCATCGCCCAGCGCGTCTTCGACGACGTCATCGTCTACGTCAAAGAACGCGAGCAGTTCGGTCGCCCGATCGGCTCCTTTCAGTCGCTCCAGCACCGCATCGCCGACATGGCGACCGACATCGAGGCGGCCCGCCTGATGACCCGCTGGGTCGCCACCCTCACCGACGAGGATCCCGACCAGATGCTGCCCCGCGAGGCCTCGATGGTGAAGCTCTTCGTCACCGAAGTCGCCAAGCGCGCCGCCCTCGACGGGATGCAGATGATGGGCGGCTACGGCTACGCCTCCGAGTACGACATGGAGCGCCTCGTCCGCAGCAGCTTGGTCTCGACCATCTACGGCGGTACCTCCGAGATCCAGCGCAACATCATCGCCAAGACGTTCGGGCTCTGATCCCGGCATACTTCCCTGCGCAGGAAATGAGCGCCCGTAGCTCAGTGGTCAACGGGCTTTTAACGAGGCCCAAAGAGCGTCGGTCTTTCAAGCCGAAGGTCGAGAGTTCGATTCTCTCCGGGCGCATTCCGCTGTACGCCGGTCTGTGCAGCTTTGTGCTGCAAACCGGCACTGCCGAGGATTTTCCCGCTCAGAATGGTTCCGCCGGGCGCAGGCCTCTGCCGGGGCTTGCCGTCGGCTGAGTGCTACATCGTTGCTACGTTTTTCGGCCCCGTGGGGGTGGCGGCAGGGGCCTCTCATCCGTGTATGTGGCATGAGAGGGCCGACCGACCCAGGCCGCCGCGCCTGGTTCACGCCAGAGAGCCTGGCGAGCCACCTGCAGGTCTCAGAGCGCATGGTGCGCAAGTGGGTCGCCCAGGGGCGACTTCGCTCCTACAAGCTCGACGGCTGTCGTCGCTTCGACCCCGCCGACGTCGATGCCTTTGTCGCCCAGTTCCGCGACGAGCGGGGGAGGGGACGGTGAGCCGCACGGCCGCCGCCGGCAGGCCACCGCGCCAGACGCCCTACAGGCGCGTCTACGCGAACGGCAGGGTGGTCTGGATCGCGCGCTACCGGGACTTCGACGGCAAGATGCGCTACGCCAAGCCGCGCTGGAACGGTGGCAAGTCCTCCTTCGCCCTCAAGGGCGATGCTCAGCGGGCGATCGACGAGGCGCTCGACCGCCTCCGAGGGAGCGTCGCGATGCCCGAGCGGATCGGCGGGTACTTCGAGCGCTGGCTACAGCACCACCCGCGCTCCGAGCGCACCGACAAGACGAACTCCGACCGGGTCTCCTACGTGCTCGACATTGAGATCGACGGACGTGCCCTCCGGGACTGGGAGTTCGACGAGCTGCGCCGCCGCCAGGTCCTCGCCCTGCTCGATCACATGCTTCGGGTCGAAGGCCGCGCCGCGGAAGGCGCCCGCGGCATCCTCAGCGTGCTCTCCGCGATGGCCGAGGACGCGATCGGCGACGAGGCGGCGACCCAGAACGCCTTCATCGGGATTCGCCTGCGCCGCAACGACCCCCGGATCCGCAAGCCGCCGAGGAAGATCCGGATCTGGAGCTTCGAGCAGATGCGGGCATTCGCAGCGGGAGGGAGGCCGGAGATGCGCGCCGCGACCCCGCGCCCGCCCGATCCCCGCACCAAGGGTCGCTACAAGTCGAAAGCGCGCTTCTATCCGCCCTATGACTACGAGGGTCTGCTCCTGACTCCGGGCTTCACCGGCCTGCGCCTGGGCGAGTTCCTGGCCCTGGAAAGGCCCGGATACGACGGCCACTCCTTCCGCTTCGAGTTCTCCGCCCATGAAGGCAAGCTGGTCGGCTCAAGCGACCAGAAGAACCACGAGCGCACCGTCCCGGTGCCGCCGACCCTGGCCGAACTGATCGACCGCCGCCCGCCCCGCATCGACACCGACCTCCTCTTCCCGACGCCGCGCGGCAAGCTCTGGCGCGAGCGCAACTTCTACCGCGAGGTCTGGGTCCCGGCCCAGCTCGCGACCGGCCTCGATCCCACGCCGCACGAGTTCCGCCACTCCTATGTCACCCATCTCGTCGCAGCCGGCGTCGACCGAGCCGACCTCGCCAAGGTCGTCGGCCACACAGTCGAGACGATGATCTCCGTCTACACCCACGCCCTCGACCGCAGCCACGATCAGATCAGGGCGATCATCGGGTAAGCGCCGCCAGTGCGCCAATGCCATTTCATTATGACCACCCGGGAGAAAGCCCACGCGCTACTCGATGAGTTGGCGGCCTATGGGAAATCCTTCAGGTGGCCCGCGAGCGACTAGCTATGGTACGGGGAATGACTCCAGCGGGGCCGTTGTTTCCGGAGCGAAGTAAACGGTGGTGAACCGACTCCAACTCCACGACCATACTGTGACCTACAAGCGGCCGGCCGCGATCAGCTTTGATTTTTGGCATACGCTCGTCGCTGAGCCGGATGGCCTGCTGGCGGCGCTGCGGAGAAAGGCGGTGCTCTGTGCACTGACCGAACACGCGGTCGATGTCGAAGCTGGTGTGCTCGACGTCCACTTGACAACGGTGCAGGCGCTTCAATCCGAGGCCTGGAAGCGGGGTGAGTGCTTCGATCCGATCCGCGCGGCAACGCACTTGGCGGACGCGATCGGGGGGCTGGAAGGAGATTGCCACGACCACGTCGTCAACGCCTATCTAGGTGCTGGTGCGGAGGCGGAGTTGGAGCTGAGCCCAGAGGCGGCGTGGACCCTGGAGGCGCTGGACGGCGACGGCGTCAAGCTTGGGATCACCTGCGACGTCGGGCTCACCGGGGCCGAGCATCTACGCGCCGTCCTCGAGCGGGCCGGCGTACTTCGTCTTTTTTGCGGCTGGGCCTTTTCTGATGAGGTCGGCCACTACAAGCCCTCACCGGAGATCTTTCGCCACATGCTTGACCAGTTCGAACTCGGCGAAAAAGACGTGGTTTGGCACGTAGGCGATTTGAAGCGGACAGATGTCGCTGGCGCCCGCGGCTGCGGTTGCGTTCCCATCAGGTACCGCGGTCTCGTCGATGACTCGTCCGAGGAGCCTGAGGCAGACCTTATTATCGAAAGTCTCGCCGAGCTGGTTACGTTGGTTCGGGCGCGATCCTAAGAGGTGTTCTACGGGCGCCCTTGATCGCTAGCGGGTTAACGCTCGCCTAGCGTCGAGCTGTGACTGGCCACTCGTCGACGACGATGCCATCGGAGATCGCGTGGAACCGGTCATAGAGGTTAATCGTCAGCGGCCCGTCTCCGGGGACGACTTGGACGGATTTGCCGACTTGAGGCTCGGGTCCGAATGCATCGCAACGGAGATGCTCTTCGTCTACTGCGACGATTTCTCCGATACCGTCGGTCAACTGTGGGGGGCTGTACCTGGAGTTGACAGCCTTGTGACCACAGTCGAGCACAAAACGGGAACCTTTGCGGCTGATGACGGTTGCCGCTACCGCCAACGCGATCTCGAACTCAGAGAGGAACCTACGACGCGCAACGTCCATCACGGCGTATACACCCGGTTGGACCTCCGTCACTCTCGGGTCGGCGCCGGCTATCGAATAGGTCGTGGTGCCGCCAGCGGAGACCGCTGGCACCTCAATTCCCTCTCTGTCGACAGCGTCGACGAACTCGGCAGCCGCCTCGATCGCCTCGCGGGTTTGAGCGGCCCGCTGGCGTCGGTCTTCGATCCCCGCGCAATGGCCCTCGTAGGCGCTGAGGCCATCGAAGCGGATTCCTGGAAGACTTTCGGCCAGGCCTGCTAGTTCATATCCGTCTTCGCGGCGGCGCACTCCGCAGCGGCCCATTCCGGTATCGACATCGATCATTACGCCTATCTCGCCGCCAGCGGCGCAAGCTGCGGCCGAGATCGCTTTCAAGTTCGCGGGTTCGTCGACCAGGACCGTGATCTGGGCACTCGACGAAACCTTCGCAAGCGCGTCGATCTGGATCGACTGCACGAGTTGGTTCGCAATCAATACGTTGTTGAAATCGGCTTCGATCAAGGCCAGCGCCTCGTTGGCGGTTGCGACCGTGATCCCTGTTGCTCCAGCTTCGACCTGAAGACGGGCGAGCGCAAGGCACTTATGCGCCTTGAAGTGCGGTCGTACAGCTACGTCCATCTCTGCTGCGCGTGCTGCCATGTACTCGATATTGCGCTGCGCAACGTCCACATCGATCAGAAGCGCTGGCGTCTCAAGCTCGGTCCAATGGCGCTTTACCGTTGATCCAAACGGGCGTGGGTCGCTCATCGCTAGCCTATCCTAGTTCTTGGATCAAGATATTGTCGCCGGATCAAATGTCTATGAACACCAAAGCCATTGACGATCTTCCCCGCCGGCTCGCTAAGAGGATGTTGGAATATCGGTATCCGGACGCCCACTTCAACGTCTCCTACTTCGATTTCTTCGTTCAGGGCGTCAACATGGCAGGTGAGTTGACGTTCGGGCCGGAGCTCGCCCGCGCTGTCGCGGCTGCCAACGCTCTTCTGGCGAGGTGGGACGATCCGACGGGGTTCGATGCTCCCGAGTTGTCGTACATCCACTCCTACGGGGAGTTTCTAGTGGCAGAGGGTATGGCAGACTTTGACTACGGAGCCTGGGTTGCAGCCTCTGGCTGTGAGATGCCCACTTCCTTTTCCGCTTCCCTTGCTCCAATAGGTACCGAGCTGATCGCATACCTCACTCGGCTGGACCCCGGTCTCCTTGGCGGTGCCGACCCGCTTGCTCGGGCCCGCCGCGTACTAGCGCTGCGAAGACGGTTGTTCCATGCTGAGATTGAGCAGCGCGAGCGCGAAGCGGTGCGCGAGCGTCGGGAGGGAAACTACGGAGCAGCGCTGAATTGGGCCTATCCCGCACTTCGGCTGGACCCTGACAATGTCGCGGTAAGGGAAGTGGTCGCTAGTGTCCGCGATGTCGAGCCGGTCCTTCCGCGGGTCGAGGTTGGCTCGTGGTTGCCCGCAGTGGAAGCGGTTGACGGGTGGCTTTCACAGCCTGAGGTGGCGGCTCTGGCCAGATGCGTTGCTGCGGCACCTAGCGATCGAGCTCCCGACATGGTGGAGGTTGGTAGCTACAAGGGACGCTCGACCCTGGCCATCGCCTGTGCGATATCTGATCTCGGACTTCGATGCCACCTTACCACCGTCGACCCGCATGAAGGGTATCGCTATGGCGATGGGCACGACACGTATTCGACGCTGATAGCAAACCTAACTCGCAGCAAAGTTGACTCGGCTGTAACTATTGTGCGCAGTCGCGGTGACGAGGCTCAAATCAGTGGCCCTTTGTGCTTCGCCTTCATCGACGGACTGCACGACGCCGAGTCAGTTCGCGCCGACCACGAACACATCTCACCCCTGCTAATGCCCGGTGGGCTGCTTGCCTTTCATGACTACTTCGAGCACTACCCGGGCATCGTCAAGTTGGTGGGAGAACTGATGTTTAGCAGCGAGTTCGAGTTTATCGAATGCGCAGACCGCCTAGTGGTCTTGCGGCGTATCTGAACTAGTCGGGTTGCATCGTCGTCACGGGGCGCGTCGGGTCAGGTGGCTCAACGCTGCCGCTTGTCCAAAGCTCGGCGAAGCCCCGAGTGAGGCCGGTGCACAGGGGGGCGTTCTTCACCGTCTTCCTAAACAGGGCCGATGGAGCGGACCCGCCGCGAGCGAAGGTGTAGGTGGTGAGGAGATATGAATCGTCGTACCGGCTGAACCCGTGGTGGGGCATCACAGCTGAGAGACGCAGGATCTGGCCCGCTGCGTCCGACGGAACGGTGGCGAGCAACCGCTCAAGGCTGAATTCACACTCCTCTTTAAGGCGATTGCGGATCGCCTGTGCCGACTTGTTCGACCTTTCAGCTCGTTCGGCCGCGATAGCGCGCAGAATATCGGCCTTCGGGTTAAGCATAATGATCTCGATCTTCGCTCCTCGAGATAATGCAACCGCCAGCGCTTCGAGGGCGTCTTCTTGACGAACAAATTCGATCATGGTTCCACCCAGGATTTGAATCTCGGCGGCATTTTCGATCATCGTCGATAGCCGGACGGGCATGCTGCGAATCAGCTCGCCGTAGGAGCTGCGCACGACTGCGAAAGGACTCTCCGCCTGACTTTGGTTTGGCCTGTCGACGAGTACCTCGAGCAAGATCCCAAGGGCGAGTAGCGCAACGCAGGCGCACACGACCCAAGCTGACGGCGACAGATACAGGGATAGGCCGTGCACCTGGCCGATCGCAAGGGCGACGAGGAGGCTTCCGATCACGGTGATGATCAGCCCCTCCACTATGCGATGGGCGTGCCGAGCGCTACGCATAGCCACTTTTTTACGAGTCGTTGTTGGGATCGTGAGCGAGTGTATCTAGGTACGATGACATTGCTTTTATGATAAAAGACAGTCTCAGTGGTAGGTCAAATCACGTCAGCAGGGGCAGCAACGGGATGTGGAAACCCACCCGCCTTGATCAGCAAGGCGACTCGGGCCTCGGATAACTAGGAATTATCGGCGGTGGTTCGCCTCAAGAGCCGTGTCGCGACGGGGACACAAACGGGCTCCTACCTTCAGCGGTCCGGCGAACTCCTGGGCAGAGAGCCGCAACTCAACACCCTCGACGCCCAGCTGGAACGTCTCAGGCGCAACCCAAAGCTCCTCAGTGTCTGCGAGATCACCGGCCTGGGTGGGATGGGCAAGTCACGTTTGCTCGACGAGGTCATGATGCATGCAAAAGATCGTTATCCGAAATACAACCACGTCGTATTCGTTTCCCTTGAAGGCGAGTCATCGAGCACTGAGGTTGGGGTCCTCGTCTCGCTCCGCGAAGCGGTCAAGCTCAACTGCCACCTGTTTGATGCCGCCATGCGGCGTTACTGGAGGGCGGTGGGCCAGCCCGCTCCCACCCGACCCAGCCGCATAGAACGATCGATTTTGGGACGCGGTGCCGAAGTCGGCGGTGCCTTTGCTCATATACCTCTGCCGATCAACTTTGCTGCACAAATCTGGGAAAAGCTGGAAGACGACTCCGAAAGGCGCCAGCGTTACCAGGAGTCCGAGTTTAAGGCCGTTGACGACCTTCGCGAAGAGCCGCAAGAGTTGAGGGCATACCTTCCGCACTGCTTGGGGCGGGATCTTCATCTGGCGCTAGGGGCAAAGGGCCATTCGCTGGCGGTCTTCTACGACTCGTATGAGAAGCAGGACACGTCCAGGGAAGGAGCGCCGTGGCTGCAGGAACTGATTTGGGTCACAGGCCGCGGCATTCACATGATCGCGAGCCGCGAGCCACTGAGGTGGAATCGGAAGAAATGGGAGCGGCACACGACCTCAGTCAAGGTTGCAAAATTGCCAAAGAAAGAGTCGCGGCAGATGATTCAACAGCGACTGGGTGAGCTGGACAAGTCAGTCGAGGACCGACTCCTCGCGATTTCGCGAGGAACCCCCTTCTACATCGAGTCCTCGATCAACCTCTATGTCGACCTGGCCAGGGAAAAGGAGGTGGAGGCGAAAGACCTGCCATCCACGACAACTGGGGCCGTGGCCGGCCTGCTCGATCACCGGAGGGCGCCACAACGGGCTCTGACCACCGCACTGGCGGCGATCCGGGTATTCGATCGTGACCTATATCAACACATGGCCGATGTACTCAGTGTCGAGCTCGCTGTTCTGCACCATCGGGACTTTGTCGATTCCTTTCTGGTCGAGCGACTCTCGGGAAGTTTGTACAAGCTCCACGATCTCCTAACGGAAGTTGTGCGTGAATCGGCAGCAGAGAAGTCAGTGCGAAGTGTTGCCCTTGAAGCCGCCACCGACCATCTCCTCTCCCGCTGTCAAGAGAGAGGAAGATCGGAACCGGAGAGGGTCCTCGCAATCCTGCAAGGAGTACTCGAGGGCTGGGAGTCGGTGGCCGATATGCCTCGGCGCTGTGCCGAGGCATTGATCGATGTCGCCTACGTCCTTTACGACGCCGGTTTCTCCAATGAGTTGATGTCGATCGCCTCAGTGAAAAGGAGCAAACCGCGGCACTCGGTCAGTCTCGTGGCAGACTACATTAAGGCAATGTCAACGCGGCGCGTTGTCAGCGTGGTCCCGGGGATCAAGAAATTCGAACGCCTGAACACTAGAAAGAAGCGACTGGGTCGCCACGCCCACTCTCTCGCCCTGGAGCTCGCCTACCTACGAGAGCTGCGCGGAAATTACCCTCGAGCGCGGAACGATTTTCGCCGCCTGGCAAGAATGGCGGAACCGTTCGATCCCGCCGACCGCACTCAACTGCGCACCCGGCTGTACCACGCCGACATCCTGATCATGGACGGCGAATTCGGCGAGGGATCGAGGTTGCTGCAGGAGACATACGAAGCCGTTGGACACCGGGACATCGTCAACTGGGGTGAGTTGGTTCGTCACCGGGCGCACGCCTACCGCTTCTCCTTCCTCCTCGAGGACGCGGTGGAGTTGTACAAGCTCGCCATACGGAAGGCTTCAGATGCACCAGTGCTGACCGCGAAGCTCTATACCAACCTAGTCGAGAGCTGCTGTTGGCATGATCCGGAGCGGGCACTGAAGGAGGCCGTTAGATCGGTTGACCTAAACGAACAGATCGGGCATCAGATTGAGCTAGCCAAGTGCAGCGCGGCGAAAGCCATCGCCCTCTCCCGGCAGAAAAGGTTCAAAGAGGCGTCGACCGAGATCCATACGGCGAAGGAGCTTGCAAAAAGTACGGGTTACCCGGCAGGCCTCGCCTTCGCGTTGCAGGCCGAGGCCATCTTAATAGGGCTTAAGGGCGACGACGTCGATGGGCTGAGGACAGCGATGAGTCAGTTGGCACGCAAGACAAGGGAACTGGGCACCTATGGTCATCTATCCGCAGCACCCCTCGTGCTCACCCGGAAAGCCAACACCCCGGTGATAGTGCAGTCGTTAGCTGAATGGTTCGAACCCGAGGAGGTGCATTCCCGAATCGAGCACTACCTTGGCATCTAGTCAAAACCGCTGGTAACGTCGATGATCGTCTTGCAGCGGGTGGAGTCAGAGCGCTGTTCGTAGGCTTGGCCTAGGCGACTAAGCGGCAGGAGCTCGATCAGGCTGTCCCAGGCTGTGCTCCATCTGCCCTCGAGCAATCGAGCCGCATCCTGCAGAACTGATGGCTCACCGTTCAGGTAGCTGGTCATAAAGGTCACGTCCTTGGGCAGGACGGCCGAGAGGAACGACGGGTCGATCTCTTCTCCCAGAGGATGACCCATTGAGCAGACTCGTCCGCCGTCCCTCACCCAAGCGCTGGCGGCACGCAGCCCGCCCTCGCTGCCCGTCAGGTCGAAGACGATGTCGTACTCCCCCTCGGGGCTAGCCACAGACCTCCCGATCGGTGAGATTGGCTGGGCGATCAGTTCAAGGCGTCCGGTCGACAGGTCGTTTATGTCGAAACTGAGCGCCGGCTGCTGGTTGCAGAGACCGAACGCCAGGCAGAGCCCCAGCCCGCCTGCGCCGACAACGAGGATTCGCTCGCCCGGGAGTGGAGTAGCCAGATCCTTTGCGTGGAGGACGCACGAGAGAGGCTCGCACAGCGCCAGGTGGGGTGCAGCTGGTTCGCTCAGGCGAAGAAGGCAATCGGCCTCGATGTCGCCGAACTCTGAGAACGCGCGATTGGTGAACCGTTCCTGCTGGCCCACCCGACAAAGATGTGACCGTTTGGAGAGGCAGTGATCGCACTCACCACAGCGGTAGTTGAGATCGCTGGTAACGATGTCGCCAGGAGCGACCATCTCGACTTCGGAACCGGTTTCGATCACTTCGGCGACAAACTCGTGTCCCACCGATATCGGGTAGGCGGCACCCGGCCGACCGGCGAACTGGGACAGATCCGAGCCGCACAGCCCGCAGTAGAGAAAACGAAGGCGCGCCCATCTGGGCGGCAGCGGTGGCAACGCATGTCGGTCCACCTCGAGCGTGCCGGGGCCAGTGAGAACGTAACCACGAGTCGTCGTCTGGCCCGCGCCAAGCACTCCCACGCTGAGAAGTCTAGCCTGGCCGGGGCAAGCTGTCTTCTGTGGGCGATGCCCGAGACCAGATCATCTCGCTGAAGTCCCGTGCTTCCTTTCGGAGTGACGGTGTTGGGCTTTCGGCGCGAATGCTGGCAATGAGATCAGCCAACCGTGGAACGTCGTTTTCTTCGAGGCCCAGACGCACCGCAGAGTTGACTCCGATGCGGATTCCCGGACCACGTGCATACGGCAAGGTTCTGAAGTTGGTCATGAACAGGCACCGCTCCAGCCGCTCGTAGGTAGTGAAAGCTCGGTTCCGGTCGCCCTCGTCGATCCAAACGTGATGAGTCGGCGGCAGGTCCCGTCGGCGCTTGACCACCGGCACACCGCGCTCGCCTAGCGCGTCCTCCAACTCAACGGAAACCTTAAGCATTCGGGTCGAATAATCCTCCAACCAATCGCGACGCGAAAGCGTCAATCCAGCCGCGTACGTGCTGGCGATATGCATGTTGGAGACGAAAGTGGAAACCCCCTTGAGCAACGACTGCCATCTTTCATCGTTTTGCCTCGTCGCCAGCAGGGCCTTTTGCGGACCCGGGAAGTTCTTGTGGACGCTTGCGACCATCAGATCGTATCCCCACTCGAACGGGTTCGGGTGGTCGCCGCAGACAATGTTCGTTAGATACTGAGAGGCGTCGAAAATCTTAGTCGGGCCCTCCACCTGTGCAAGAGCGCGGAAGTCCTCGAACACTAGGCCCTCGCTGCGGTCGACGAAAATGTAGTCTGGCCTCTCCCTCTCGCATATGTCCAGCGTCGCCGGCATGTCGACCGACATCGCCGCGTCGTCGACCGCCATCTCGATCACACGCAGCCCCAATCTCTCGACGATCGCCTGTCCGGAAAGGTGTCCACCGGCTCGAACCGGGAGCAGCAGGATCGTTTGCCGGGGGTGGGCCATCGCCATGAAGAGAACCGTGTGAGCGTGAAGGCCGGACAGCATGCGCAGGGTCGTGTCGGCTGCTCCGAGGGCTTCGGCCCAGGCTTTGTAGACGAGACGCGAGTCACGCTCGAGCGCTTCCCGACCGGCGAACTGGAGCGGCGTTTCCAACCGCTGCTCTCGCGTTCTCGTCTTGTCGCTGTTGTAGAGGCCATGCAGGGGTCCTGCCGTCACCTCCAGGTCAGCCGGAAAAGGAAAGTTCTCGACTGGATTGAGAACAAGAGACACTTGGAGAAGTTGTTCCTGCTCGCGAAGCGACGCTCGCAACTTTGCGGCTAGGTTGTCAGCCACCGCCGATAATTCCTAGTTATCGCGTCTGAACGAACCTCCCGAGGACGTCCGCGTCCGAGACAACGCGGCGGAGGGCGCGGTCGGAGACGTGGGTGTAGATCTCTGTCGTGCTGAGGCTGGCGTGGCCGAGGAGGCGCTGGATGTAGCGAATGTCGACGCCTGCCTCGATCAACTGGGTCGCCGCGGTGTGGCGCAGCATGTGCGGGGTGACTCGCGTTGCGAGGCCCGCTGCGGTCGCAGCTTTGGAAAGCCTGGATCGCACCGCTGGGGGCGTAAGGGGATCGCTGTGGAGGTTGAAAAGGAGGCGGGAATGCTGGAGGTTGAGTTCCTCGCGAGCTTTGATGTACGCGCTCGTGAAATCGGTGATCCAGTCGTTGGTCAAGAAGACATGGCGTTCTCGGCGTCCCTTTCCGGTCAGTCGCATGGTCCGGGCGGGAAGGTCTATATCTCGGCACCTGATGCCGACGACCTCGTGGACGCGCACCCCGGTGGCCACCATTAGGGCGACGGCGAGGAGAGTTGTCGACTCATGAGGTCTATTCCGCACCAAGTCGGGCTTCGATGGGCGCTGGACATCGACTCCAGCCGCGAGCTTTAGGAAGGCGAGGAGACGGTTGAGTTCATGTGCCGGAAGTGCCCGCGGTAATCTTCGGGACCGGCCAAGAGTTACGTGTGCGTCGCTCCAGGGGTCGGCCTCGATGAGATCCTGGGAGACCATCCAGCGACAAAAGCCGCGCAGGGCAGAAGCCCGACGCCTCAGCGAGGCGGGGGATAGACCCGCCTCCTTTTGGCTCTCCAGAAACGCGACGAGGTTGTCTTGGTCGATCTTGCCGACGTCGATACGAGCACCGAGGTATCGCTCGAAGCTGGACAGGTCTCCCTCGTAGGCCCGGATTGTGTGCGGCGACAGGTCCCTGGTCGCGTGCAGCCGACGGATGTACCGCACGCGGGCCTTGTGTATCTGCATCGGATCCCCTTACCCCCGGCTATTAACGAACTAAGTCGTTTACGGATCGGTCCGGGCCGCATCCAACTGGATCTACGGGCGAACTCGTGCAGGTGTAGCCCGGTCTGGTGACGGGTTTCGGAGCGCCCTGTCGCTGGCTACCGGCTTGAACGTTGCGAAGTCTGGCGTGAAGGCCACTTGAGCACTAGATCGGCGAAGTTGACGGCGGCAATTGCGCCATAGACATCGCGGCTGGGCAGCGCGGTGTCGTTCATCGCGGGCTTGTCGGTTTTGTCCACCCCGGTGCTGCTCATTTGCTCGACCTTACCTGGCGTGAACCAGGGAATCCGGCAGATCTTCAGTGTGCCTTGACCTCGATTACGAAGACCATCTCGCACGCGCGGTGGAGCAAGATGAGGTCGACGCCGTGGCGTCGGGATCCGGATAATGCGCCAAGGGAACATAGCTGCCTCTACCCGAGAAAGCGGAACCGGTGGGCCTATGGAACTCTGGGTGGTTGGTCCCTGAACGGACTTGCTCTTCCGCTACCGCTTAGCGCGACCTGCCTTGGAGTACCAGTCTGTTTTTGCTTGCCTTACGCGATGGCCATAGGCTCAGCCTGGGAAGTCAGCGAGCGCGGAGAGGTGCGAGTGGCGGCGAAACAGGTCAAGTGCATTAACAGGCGACCGTCTGAGGACGCTCATCAGAGCGTTCGTAACATCGGTGGAGAGGCCAAAGGTCCGTCGCTGGAAGCTGATCGAACCGGCCATTCCGAAAATCGGTCCTGTTTGTTAGCCCGAAGGCGAATATGGGTGTAGTCGAGGAGGCAATTGACACTGTCGCGGCGTTGCCGACTCCGATTGGCGCACAAAAGGACGTACTTGCGCTGGCCGCTCGCGGCCATGCCGTAGTGCTTGGCACCGCCGGATCAGGAAAGACCACAATGGCGGTGCTTAGGGCGCTGCACCTTGCAGACAAGGACTGCAACCATTTCGGGAAAACCCTTCTAGTTACCTACAATAAGTCGCTGCTTGCCTACCTTGAGCATATGCTGCCCGTCGGGGTGTATGACCTTGAGGTTCGTAATTACCACAGGTTTGCTCGGGGCTACCTGAACCACCGCGGCAAGATGAGCGGCAACTGCATTCTTGGGCCCGGCCGAAAGCGAGCGTTGGTGCTTGCGGCGCTTGAGGCAACACGAGCCATGCGAGAGGACTCAATCCTTGAGAAACCCGACGAGTTCTTTCTTTCAGAGCTCGCCTGGATATCCCACAACGGCTACAAAGATCGAGCGACATACTTGAAAGCAAATCGAGCTGGGCGTGGGGTCGCACTCTCAGAGGCAGCTCGCTCGACTGTCTTCGATGTTCGTGAGATCTATCTGAAGCTCCGAGAGAAGGAGGGGAAGACCTATGATTGGGATGACCTTGCATCAGAAGTCGTTAGCGAGCTAGAGACTGATGACGAGGAGCGCCTCTTCCGCCATGTGGTCATCGACGAGGGGCAGGATTTCTCACCGGAGATGCTTCGATCGCTTGCGTTGGCGATCCCGGATAACGGTTGCCTGACTTTTTTTGGGGACGTGGCGCAACAGATATACGGCCGGAACGTCAGTTGGAGAGCCGCTGGGCTTAATGTCCCCAAGGTCTGGGAGTTCACCAAGAACTACCGGAATTCGCCGCAGATCGCCAAACTTGCCCTGGCAATTGCCGATATGCCCTACTACGCCGAACAGGCGGACATGGTTGAGCCCGACGAGTTCGCTGATGCCGGCCCACCGCCGACCGTCGTCAACTGCGACGACCGAAAAGCCGAGGACTCCTTCGTCATCGAGCAAGCAAAGACGCTGGGTCGGGTTGGGACGGTGGGGATACTGTGCCGGCGAGGAAGCGACGCGAAGCGGATTGCCCGAGGCCTGAAGGGTGCGCAGCATCTCTATCCCGAAATGCCGGCCTGGCGACCGGAAGGAATCTCAATCGGCAACGTGCATTCAGCGAAGGGATATGAGTTCCAATCGGTGATCCTGGTTGGTCTCTCCGCCAAAGAGTGGCCAGACCCGATGGCGATTCAAGCTGATGGCGAGGAGGAGGCTACCGCGCTTGATGGTCGTCTGCTGTACGTCGGGGTCTCGCGAGCCCGCCAAAATCTGATCATCACCACGACTTCGGGCCTCACCGATCTAATGCCCGAGAACGATGACCTGTGGCTGGAGCACTAGAGGACGATCTGATCCGCGTGGAGGCCGACCGGCGGGGGATCACCCGTCTTTGCCATCTGACCCCCGTCCGGAACTTGCTTCAGATCGCCACTGGTAACGGGCTGCGATCCGTCGTTGAGCTTGAGGAGGAGCGGGCGGCGTTCGACCAGCAGGATCTTGATCGCTACGACAATCACCCCGACCATCTCTCTTGCTCCATTGAGTACCCGAACGTCTGGTACCTGAGGCAGCGCCGCCTTCAGGCGACGCCGCTACAAAAATTGTTTCCAAATTGGGTCTGCCTGCTGATCGATCGCAAGTATCTATGGGCGCCCTCGACTGAGTTCTCGCCGCGAAACGCCTCGGCCGATGGCGGCGACCTCCTGAAGCCCGGCTATGACGCGTTCATGGAGCTTTACGCTGAGCGGGTGCCTGGTGCCTATGGAAAGACGCGCGGACGAGATTCCAAGCCCGCTAGCTGCCCAACTGACGATCAGGGCGAGGTGATGATCCACAAACAGATTCCGCTTGAGGACGCCAGCACCGTAGTCTTCGCCGACGAGGCCCAGGCGGCGGACAACCTCGGGGCGTTGCGCCTACTTGGAGTTCCTGTCGAGGCGCTCAATTACTTGATCGCTCCCGCCTTTTTTGAAGTCGGGCTGAGCCGCATCCTGCGATCAGGGCAAAAACCACCGGAGACCCCCTGGACACCGCCAAGATGATGCCTACAACCACCGACTCGATCACACGGGACCGATCTAGAGCCGCATTCCTGGCTGCCGCAATCGGTGATGCCCTCGGCTGGCCGATGGAGGACCGGGGCAATCGGGTCGGAGGAACGGCCAAGGTAAAACCCGCGCCGCGCCTTGTTCCATGGAGTCGGCGTGAGGGCGGGGGCTTTGCTCCACATGAGCAGTCGATCCCGGCGGGGACCTATTCTGATGACACGCAGTTGCTCCTTGCGGTCGGCCGCTGTCGGCTGCGTGGTCCCGATTGGCATCGCCATCTAATCGAGGCCGAGTTGCCGGTCTGGCTTCTCTATGAGCGCGGAGGCGGGGGGGCCTTGAAGCGCTCGGCGCGCGCTTGGTCCACCGGGCGACCTCCCTGGGATCTCGATCACAAACACGATGCCGTGGTGGCCTACTTCAGGGCTGGTGGAAATGGAGCAGCAATGCGTTGCTTGCCCCACGTTCTCATCGACAGAGATACCAAGCGTTTTGACCGGATCGCCGAGTTTCTGGATGCTGACGGCCTTGCTACGCACGGACATCCGCGTGCCCTCGTCGGCTCTAGGGTCCTTGCCTGGGGTGTCTGGTGGACCTTGAGCCGCACCTCAAGCCTCGGCTATGGCGAGCTACTCCAGCGAACCATCGAGGCGGCACCGGAATGGTCAAGCCCCCCTCGCCCCCCCGCTCATTGGACCGAGGCGATGACACGAGCGGCCCCCGACTGGGCCGAGGAATGGCACATGGCTGTGGAGGAGATGCTCCGATATCTCTCAATCGCCCGAAATGGGCTAGCCCACGGCGCTGTCGCGGTCGATGGCGAAACGCTTGAGCAGATCGGCATGTTCGGAAAGGAACGAGGAGCAGGTACGGTCTCAGCCGCCGCGGCGATTTTCTTGGCCACGCGCTACACCTCCCAGCCGCTACAGGGACTTCTCTCGGCGGCCTTCCTGCGAAATACCGATAGCGACACGGTCGCCTCGATGACGGGTGCTCTGCTGGGCGGCCTCGCCGGCGCGGATTGGCTCGGCGATCTGACCCGCCAGATTCAGGACATGGAGTATCTCGAGGAAATGGCCGATTGGCTAGCGGTCGGAGACGGCCCCGAGGCTCCGAGTTTGCGATGGGAGCCGTCGATAAGAACAAGCCTCTATAGGCGTCTGGAGGTATCCGCACCAGGCGATCAGATGGAGTTGCCTCTTTTCGGAGAGGCTCAAATCACCCGGATCGACGATTACGAGACCAAGTCCAAAAACAACTTCATCCGGAGCTGGTCCTTCAAGACCGAGCTTGGACAATCGCTGACGGTCAAGCGCTATGACAAGGGAAAGGAAGGGGCTCCTCGCTGGCAGGGCCGCTACCCCCAGCAAAGCAACGGCATCGGAGGGTCCGAGTCAAAGGAGGCCATGCGAGCAAAAGCACCGGTCCGCCGACGAGTGGGCCTTGTCCGCGAGGTCAATGACTTGGTGCTCGCCTGTCGGTTCTATGAGCAGGTCGTCGGCCTAAAACGCGAGCGCTCGACCCAAAGCACTGTCAGTTTTGGCTGGCTTGCGCTCGAACTTCGCCCGGACGTTCGGGCCGAACAACTCTCGCTTCCAAGCGCAAAGGAGCTTGAAGAATCTCGGCAGTCAATTCGCATCTATGTCGATGCAGGCGACATCGCTAGGCGCCATCAAGAGGTCATCGCTTTTGGTTTGCAAGCAGGATCTATAGAAGAAGCTGCCGGCGGCAACAGATTCCGTTGCGCTGACCCTGATGGCTACGTAGTGGAGTTCCGCAGTCATAGCGGTGGAACCGCTTGACCAACTGCGGATCCGCATCAGCGGAACCTAGTCGATTCCTGCTACCGCCGAGCCAGTTGCATGGCGAGCGACCACGGGCGATCAGAATCGTTTTGTGCCGGGGTCGTCCGAGATTGGCCCCCCTGATAGAGCACGGCGACCGCCTCGCTTCGCGACTGCGTTACACCATCAACCCGGATCGCGCAACCCCATGTCCGCAAATGCTGAAAAAGCCATGTCCGCTAGGCCGAAAAACACGTCCGTTAGGCCCTAAAACACGTCCGTTAGGTGTCCGCTAGGCCCGATTTCATGTCCGCAAATGCACGCTACTTTTCGGCCTAGCGGACATATTTTCAGCCGCTTTCCCGCTTGCAGAGCCAAATCTCATTTCTAAATTTTTCCGCCTCTGCGAAGGGGATGAGAGATATAGACGTTGCCAGGCAATCAGATAGGCATTGAGCCCTGCCCCTGCTTGCTTCTCAGCCCCATCTTGATCACGAAGGTCACGTCTCTGAGCACCGACCGTCTAACAGCGAGTGATGCAGTGCTTCTCTTGCTTGGTGATTCGTATGTCTTTCAGCTATCAGCCCTTTCCCTCCGCCTCGATGTCGACGGCCACCGTGCCTTGAACCGCCCCAGCGAGGCATCGCCCTACCCGGTTGCACCGGCCGGAGTCCGTCGCAATAGTCTCTGGCGGCGATGCCAGCCGACGACAAGCACGAGGCCCGCGCCGAGGTGCGCGAGGCCCAGGCCGATTTCGAGCGCGCCGACGCAGAGCGCGACAAGGCTGGAGCCTCACGTCGCAGGAGCTTCGAAAGGGCACAGAAAGCGGGTCTGACGCAGCGCGATATCGCCGACGAGGTTGGTCTGCACCACACCCGCGTCGGCCAGATCATCCGCGGCGATTAGCAGCCTGGAGAGCATCCTCTCCAAACTGCTAACGTCTTGAAGACAGAGAAGCGGCCCCCGGCGGCGCTGTAACGCCAACCGAGGGCCTGACCACAAGGAGGCGTAGCTCCTCATGGCTGACGAGAACCCTACGGGTCGCGGCAAAGCCGTCGCCCTCAAGCTCCCCGCCGATCACGTCCGCTTTCTGCGGGACACCTTCAGGGACGCTCTTGCTGGCGTCCGCGACGAGCTGGAGAACTCGCAGCGACCCAAAGACCCAGACCGCCTGCGCCGCGAGGAGGCTGTCTACGGGCGTCTCCTGGCGACGCTGGACGAGCTGGTGATCGTTCCCGACCACGATGTGCGCGAGGTCTTGACCGCCCTGGCGCAGATCATCGACTCAAGCAACGAGTACGAGCGCGTCGTCGCCGAGCACGAGGCCCTGCACGGGCTGTTCGACCAGATCGAGGGCGGGGAGGGCCGATGACCGATATCGCCGCCCGCTTCGCCGAGAACCTCATCGTGCTGCGGGGCCGGGCGGATCTCTCTCAGGGGAGGATCGCCCAGCGCTCCGGCCTGCACATCACCGAGATCGGCCTGCTCGAGCGTGGCCTGCGGCTTCCCCGCCTCGACACGATCGTCAAGCTCGCCGGGGGCATCGGAGTCGAGCCCTGCGTGCTGCTCGCCGGCATGAAGTGGTGCCTCGGCCAGAGCGAGCAGCTGCCCGGTGCTTACGTCTCGCACGGCGAGCTCGCTGCGCATTCGGAGTCCGCCTGATGGACCCGCGCCTGGCGCACCGCTTCGGCGGCAACCTTCGGCGTGCTCGTCGGCGGGCCGACCTCAGCCAGGTGCAACTCGCGCGCCTGGTCGAGCTGAATCGAGTCGACGTTGGCCAGCTGGAGCGCGGGCGGCGGCTTCCCCGCCTCGACACCATTCTCAAGCTCTCGGCTGGGGTGGAGCAGTCCTCGTGCGTGCTGCTCGCCGGTTTGCGCTGGCGTCCCGGCTACTACGTCAACGGTGGCTTCTGCGTCGACGATCCTTCGGAGGCGAGCGCCGCAGCCAAGAGGGGCGCGCGATGAGCCACCGCAGGCAACCGTTGCCCCCGTCGGAGGAGTTGCGGGCGCGGCTCGGGATCAACCTGCGCGAATGCCGCAGGCGCCTCGGCATCAGCCAATACGAGGTGTCCTTTCGCGCCGAGACCCACATGAACGCGATCTCGGCCCTGGAGCTGGGGAGGAGGCTCCCCCGCATCGACACCTTCATCCGCTTGGCGGGCGCGCTTGAGGCGACGCCGAGCGAGCTGACGGCGGGCATCCTCTGGACCCCGGCCGAGCAGGTCGTCGTCCCCGGCGGCTTCGAGGCGCCAGAGGACGCGGAGCTGGCCGCGGAGGTCGCCGCCCTGCGCATGGCGGCCAGGCGCGGGAGGCGAGCGGATGGATGAGCGAAAGCGCATCTCCGAGCTGTCCTACGAAGCGAGGGCCAGGATCGCCGACAACCTGTTCTTGCAGCGCAGACGTGCCGGCTACTCGCAGGAAGCCCTTGGCGAGCGCGCGATGGTCTCCGGCGATCGGATCAGCTCGATCGAGAACGGCAAGGTCCTCGCGATGCTCGACGCCTACGTGAGGCTCGCGGGATCGCTCTCGGTCACGCTGGATGACCTCCTCGCCGGGGTGACCTGGACCCCCGGCGTCGTCGAGTTGGAGTTCGACGCCGGATACGCGGTCGAGTTTGACCTCGAAGCTCCGGTTGGCTCGTGAGTGAGGCAGGAGGCAAGCCGATCAGCTTCCGAAAATCGGCTCACTTTTCGGAAGCATGCGCTAAGCTCTTTCGCATGGGAAAGCGGGACGCACAGCTGGTGACCAAGGCCCTCTACACGCTTGTCGATGCGCGCGAGGCAATCGCAAATGGGCACCGCGACGCAGCACTCGATGCCCTCGACGAGGCCCAGGAGGTACTGATCTCGGTCAAGCACACACCTGGCGTGAGCGTGGCCGCGGCCAGTGAGCAGCTCGACGTTTCAGAGCCGACGATTCGCAGCTGGGTCAAGCGCGGGGCACTGCGCACCGTGCCGAAAGCCAGTCCGATGCAGATCGAGCCCGAGAGCTTGCACCAAGTCAGTCGCGCGCTTACAGAGCTGCGTGAGCGCGGCCAGGATCGGGACTGGCTGCAGGCTGTAGCCAACCTCCTGCATGATCGCGAGGCACGCGAGAGCGACGCGCTGCGAAAGGGAGTCTCCCAGCTCAAGCGCGGCCAACTCGAGCCTGCCTGATGCCCTACGAAGTTCTGCGGACGCCGCAGGTCACGGCGGCGCTTCGAGGGATGTCCGCCCGAGAGAAGCGCTCCTACGAGGCAGCGCGCGACGCACTGCGCGGAGAAGGCTGCAAAGCCGGCGGCTACCGCCTGGCCGCGGTCGACGGCGATGACTACCCACTCTGCTGTCGCCACCTTGCCTACGCGTGGCGCATGTTCACCGCCTTCCCTGACAAAGATGAGCGCATCGTGATCGTCGCGCTCGACAAGCACGACCGAAGCCACAACCCCACAGCCGACCTCGCCGAGGCTCTGCCCGGCCTCGCGGCCGTCGGTCGCCGACGTTCGGACAAGCCGCCATGCTGCGAGGACTCAAGCAGACCCCCCGCGATGAATGAGGAGCTGTGGAAGCTCCTCTCAGCCCTTGCCTGAGGATCGACAAACGACGGCCGCCGGGGAAGGCGACAAATCGCTCGCCGATGAGCCGTGCGCCATTGTTACGTTTTCGCCACATCGCAATCGTTGACCAGCCGCTCCG
This sequence comes from Solirubrobacterales bacterium, assembly GCA_035701465.1. Lineage (GTDB taxonomy): Bacteria > Actinomycetota > Thermoleophilia > Solirubrobacterales > 70-9 > VRUE01. The sequence goes on along the minus strand of DASSMU010000257.1, from coordinate 6,445 downwards.
CGACGCCCAGGGCTGAACCCCACCAGCTGCCGTTCAGCCGAAGGTCGCGAGTTCGATTGCGCCCGGCACATCGGGGAGAAACCGCCTGTGGAGTTGGCTCTGCCTTCTCAGGCCAGGTTGCGGTTCCGACAGCCGCCGCTTGCTGGATGCGGTGGCGCAGCGCACCTGTTGACTTCGCCGCGCTTGCGCATAGGCTCCACAGGCGTGCCAGCCACCTGTTACCGCTGCGCCTACGAAAACGAGTATCCGCCCGGCGATCCCTTTGGCGTCTGCCAGGAGTGCTCGATCATGGCCTGTCAGAGTTGCGGCAACCGCGTGCCGGGTCGTTCACGTTTTGTTTGCCTGATCTGCTTTCCCGAATCGGTGCTCCTCCCAGACGCAGGTCTACCGCGCTTTCGTGAAGGACCGCCCGGGGGCGGCGGCCATCTCCGTGATCCAGATCTACCAGACGATGGTGGCGGCGGGGAGGCTGTAGAGCCGGTCTTCGCCTCAAGTGCGGAGTTCGAGACGCTAATGCCGTTGCTCGCCGAGGAAACGCAGGCCAATCGCGAGCAGTTCCGTGGTGCCGGAATGCGAGCAATCCTTCAACTCGGCCGCGATTACTCATTCGACGAGGCCACTCGTCACCAGATCAATGAGAGGATCGGCTACACGGAGGTTGTCGACGAGGTTGAAGAGGAGCGCCGTCGCGAGGCTCTCAATGGCGCCCGACGTCTACTTCGCGATGTCGATGCGGCGCGTGCCAACGAGATTTTTCGCCCGGACCTGCTTGCGGATGCTTTCGGACTCGCTAGCTGGGCGATCGGAGTCCCGCCCGGCTCTGTGGTGCCGCTTGAGCGCCTCGTCTTGCTCGATGACCTGCGCCTGCGCTTCGTACTCGGATACGCCTCTCCCGCCACGATGGTGACCGTAGCGTGACCAGCGCCGGGCAACAACTGCTCAAACGCCGGACCAAGGTCGAGATTGGCGCCGATAAGGACTGTAGGGGCCGCTGTGTGCTCGTTCCGCCCGCCGCACTAGTGGGGATCAAGCTGCCGAAGCGGATCCTGCTCAAGGGCACCAAGGGCCGCCGCGTCGTCGCCGCCAGGCGGGTCAACGGTGCCGCAGATGCTTGGATTCTGCGCGCTGACCGCGAACTCTGCGATCAGCTCGGACCCAGTTCTGGCCCTCGGAACAGCGTTAACGTCGAAGCCTCACCTGCCGGCCCTCTCGCCATTCTCCGCGACGGTGGCTTGAAGTTCATCCTTAATTTCCTCGCGGCGCTCCTTGCCTTCCTTGCAGCCTGTGCTGGCGCTCTTGCGACCTTTCTCGCGAGTGAACTCCCAACGGTGGCGCCGATCACCTTCGCTCTTTTCTGTGTGGGGGCAACGATCGCCTTCGGACGCGCTGTCCACAACGCACTGAAGATCGAGTGTTAGCTCTGTGGTCTCCATCAGGACGATTGCTACGTTTTAGCTACATCGCAACCACCGACCAGCCGCTCCGCGGCGCCAGGACTGAAGCAAGCCTGAATCCACCGCCAGCCTTTCAAGCCGAAGGTCGAGAGTTCGATTCTCTCCGGGCGCATTCCGCATGAAGAAGAGAAAGACCGGCTCGCAGGAAGGGAAGGGATGGGAGACTCTCCCTCGCGGCTGATAGACGCGAGGATCGAGGAGCTGGGCGACTGGCGGGGCGAGACGCTCGCTCGGATCCGGGCTCTGATCAAGCAGGCCGACCCAGAGGTGGTCGAGGAGTGGAAATGGAGAGGGGTGCCGGTCTGGTACCACGCCGGCATGATCTGCACCGGGGAGACGTACAAGAACGCGGTGAAGATGACCTTCGCCAAGGGCGCTTCGCTGGAGGACCCCTCAGGCCTCTTCAACTCCAGCCTCGAGGGAAATGTTAGGCGTGCCATCGATTTCCAGGAGGGCGACGAGATCGACGAGAAGTCATTGAAGGCGCTGATCCGCGCCGCCGTGGCGCTGAACACGTCCTCAGCCGCCTAGCGCGAGCCTTCGGGAAGGCCGCCGGGAGGGCGCGCCGTCGCCACTCTCCGAGCGCTATCCTTCCCTCCAGCCTCGTGCCTCGGCCCGGGGTTTTCTCTTGTAACGGCTCGTAAGTAATCGAGGAAGACATGGCTCGCGGAGATGTCCGCATCGCGGTGACGCTGGCTTGCGAAGACTGCAAGCGGCGCAATTATCAGACGAACAAGTCCCGGCGGAACTCGCCGGATCGTGTCGAGCTGCGCAAGTTCTGCCGCTGGTGCGGCAAGCACACCGCGCACAAGGAGACGCGCTAGCGCCGATGGCCAAGAGTCGCGCACAGCGGAAGGCCGAGCGCCGGGCACGCGAAGAAGAGGAGCTGAAGCGCGCCGGCGCCGAGCGCACCCTCGAGTCGCGCGCTCAGCACGACACCCAGGTCCCCGTCTCCGGCGACGTCGCCGAGATCGAGGCGGTCGAGGCCGGCATCGCCGTCGGCGCCTCCGAGGCTCAGCTCGAGACGCCGGACGCGCCCCGGACCTCCCGCGCGGAGCGCCGCGCCGAAGCCAAGGCCCTGAAGGAAAGCGAGAAGCGCCAGCGCGCGGACCAGAAGCGCCGCGAGCGCGAGCAGCTCGATCGCAAGCAGAAGCAGGCCGCGGCGGAACGCTCGCGCGGCGGTGTCATCGGCTTCCTCGTCTCCTGCTGGGCGGAGCTCAAAAAGGTCCAGTGGCCGGACCGCGACACGCTGGTCCAGGCGACCGCGGTGACGATCATCTTCGTCGCCGTCGCCGCCACCTACCTCGGCCTTCTCGACTTCGTCTTCAACGAACTGGTCAAGCAGATCCTCTAGCGGGATCTCCGAACAAAGGCTTCCAACAAGATGTATCGCTGGTACGTGATCAACACCTACTCGGGGCACGAGAACAAGGTCAAGCACAATCTCGAGCACCGGGTTCAGACGATGAGTCAAAATCGCAACGTGCGTCAGGTCGTCGTCCCCACCGAGCAGGTGATGGAGCTGGGCAAGGACGGGCAGAAAGAACCGAAGGAGAAACGGACGATGCCCGGCTACGTCCTGGTCAACATGGAGATGACCGACGACGCCTGGGGTCTGGTCAAGAACACCCCCGGTGTCACCGGCTTCGTCGGCTCGCGCAACAAGCCGGTGCCGCTCTCCAAACCGGAGGTCGATCGCCTGTTGCACCGCGAGACCGCCGAGCGCCCCCGCACTCAGGCGCAGTTCTCGATCGGCGAGTCGGTCAAGGTTGTCTCCGGCCCGCTCTCAGACTTCTCCGGCGAGATCGCCGAGATCAACGAGGACGCCGCCAAACTCAAGGTCCTGGTTTCGATCTTCGGCCGCGAGACCCCGGTCGAGGTCGGCTACGACCAGGTGAAGAAGATTTAGGCGGGCGACCGCTACCCTCTCCGATCCGATGGCGAAGAAAGTCCTCACCCAGATCAAGCTGCAGATCTCGGCCGGCTCGGCCAACCCGGCCCCGCCGGTCGGCCCGGCGCTGGGCCAGCACGGGGTCAACATCATGGAGTTCTGCAAGGCGTTCAACGCCCAGACCCAGTCCGAAGGCGGCACGATCATCCCGGTTGAAATCACCGTCTACGAGGACCGCTCCTTCACCTTCATCACCAAGACGCCCCCGGCCGCGGTGCTGATCAAGGAGGCGATCGGGATCAAGAAAGGCTCGGGCGAGCCCCACGTCAACAAGGTCGGCACGATCTCGATGGACCAGGTCCGCCAGATCGCCGAGCGCAAGATGCCCGACCTCAACGCCAACGACCTCGACGCCGCCTCGAAGATCATCGCCGGCACCGCCCGCTCGATGGGCGTCGACGTCAACTAAGACGATGGCCCACGGCAAGCGCTACCGCAAACAGCTCGGCAAGGTCCAGCGCGACCAGGCCTACCCGCCGGCCGAGGCGATCTCGCTGATCAAGGAGACCGCCAGCGCCAATTTCGACGAGACCGTCGAGCTGCACGTCCTCCTCGGCGTCAACGTCCGCCACGCCGAGGAGCAGCTGCGCGGCACCCTGGCGCTGCCCCACGGCCTCGGCAAGGACGTCACCATCGCCGTCTTCGCCCAGGGCCAGCAGGCCCGCGACGCCGAGGCGGCCGGGGCTGACTTCGTCGGCGGCGACGAGCTGGCGAAGAAAGTCGAGGAGGAGGGTTGGACCGACATCGACGTCGCGATCGCGACGCCCCAGATGATGGGTACGGTCGGCAAGCTCGGCCGCGTCCTCGGCCCCCAGGGCAAGATGCCAAACCCCAAGGTCGGCACCGTCACCGACGACATCGAGAAGGCGGTGAGCGAGTCCAAGGCCGGCAAGGTCGAGTACCGCACCGACCGCCAGGCGATCGTCCACATGGCGATCGGCAAGGTCAGCCTCGACCCCAGCCAGCTGCTCGACAACTTCACGGCCGTGATGGAGGAGATCGTCCGCGCCAAGCCCGCCTCGGCGAAAGGGCGCTACATCGTCTCCTGCACGCTGACGACGACGATGGGTCCCGGGATCCGGGTAGACGCCTCCAAGATCGGCAAACGCGACGAAGACGTCGCGGTGGCCGAGGAGCCCGTTACGGCCTAGTCCTCTACACTGCGCCGTCGCGCACCCCGAGACCACCGGCAATCCATAAGCCCGGTGCAGGTGACGAGATGAACCGAGACGAGAAGCTAGCCACAATCGAGGAGATCGCCGCCCAAATCGAGGCGTCGGAGGCGATCTTCGCGGTCGATTACCGGGGGATCAGCGTCCCTCAGGCGGCCGAACTGCGCTCGCAGCTGCGCGAGGCCGACGCCAGCTTCCGCATCGTCAAGAACCGGCTGACCAAAATCGCCGCCGAGAAAGCCGGCGAGGAGCGTCTCGCCGAGCTGCTGCAGGGCCCGACCGCGCTGGCCTTCGTCCGCGGCGACACCGCCCAGGCCGCGAAGGCGATCTCGAACTTCAACAAAGAGCACGACGTCGTCGCCTTCAAGGGCGGCTTCATGGACAGCCTCAGCCTCGACGAGGAACGCTTTAAGGCGATCGCCAAGCTGCCGGCCCGCGAAGTGCTGATCGGCCAGTTCGCCGGAGTCGTCGCCAGCCCGCTGACCGGCCTGGTCCGCGGGCTGGGTTCGATGATCCAAGGGCTTGCGCTGCAGCTTGGTCAGATTGCCGAGCAGGGTCTTGTTTCCGAGGAGGCCCCGGCCGCAGAGGCCGCGGGTCCTGTCGCGGAGGAGGACTCCTCGTCCTCGCAAGCTGCGGGCGAGGAGCCCACCTCCACGCCACCTGCGGACGAGGCGGCGGAGGAGCCCGCCGCAGACAAGGAGGCCAAGGCTGATGACCAGCCGGCCGCTGAGGCTGAAGCTGAGCAGCCCGCTGCGGAGGAGGCAAAAGCTGAGGAGGTGGCCGCCGAGGCGGCCGAGGAGGAGAAAGCTGACGAGGCGGCTGAGGAGCCTGCCGATGATGAGACTTCTAAGGAAGAGGAGGAGTAACCAGTGGCAACCAAGATTTCAACCGAGGATTGGATCGAGGAGCTGAAGAGCATCTCGGTCCTCGAGCTCTCCGAGCGGATCAAAGCGCTCGAGGAGGAGTTCGGCGTTTCCGCAACCGCTGTCGCCGCCGCGGCGCCCGCCGCTGCAGGCGCTCCCGCCGGAGACGGCGGTGGCGACGAGGAGGCCTCCACGGTCGACGTCGTCCTGACCGAGGTCGGCGGCCAGAAGGTGCCCGTGATCAAGGTCGTGCGCGCGGCCACCGGGCTTGGCCTGAAAGAGGCCAAGGCGATGGTGGACGAGGCGCCGAAGGCGATCAAGGAGGGCGTCGAGCGCGAGGAGGCCGACAAGCTGAAGGCCGAGCTCGAGGAGGCCGGCGCCACCGTCGAGCTCAAGTAAAGCCCGCATGGACCGCGCTTGGAACCCAGGCAGGGAGCCAAGTTCGCGGTCGGGTGCGGCCGTGTGTTATTTTTCGCGGTCGCGCCCAGTTGTGTCCCCTGCCCAATATCTGCGCTGTACTTAACGTCCCTCTGACCGCCTGAGGAGTCGCCAACTTTGGCACGTTCGAACGCTGCCCCCGTAACCCGCAGGAGTTTTTCCCGACTACAGAACCCCCTCGAAGTCCCCCATCTGATCGATATTCAACGTCGCTCTTTCGAGGAGCTGACGGATCCCAAGGCGGGCGGGCTGCGAGAGACGATTGACGACATATCCCCGATTGAGGACTACACGGGGAACCTCGCCATTGTCTTCAGCGAGTTCAAATTCGAGGATCCGCCACACACGATCGAGGAGTGCCGCGAGAAGGACATGACCTACTCGCGCCCGCTCACGGCTACCGTCGCCTTCCAGAACAAGGAGACCGGCGAGATCCGTGAGCAGGCCGTCTTCATGGGCGACTTCCCGTGGATGACCGAGCGCGGGACCTTCATCATCAACGGCACCGAGCGTGTCGTCGTCACCCAGCTCGTGCGTTCTCCGGGCGCCTACGTGATGGCGCCGAAG
>DASSMU010000256.1:0-12430 GCA_035701465.1 Solirubrobacterales bacterium | reverse complement strand
CGGACCGCCGCGCTCGATCTGCCGGCGGAAGAGGGGGACCACGCTTCCCGACGAGGCGAGCACGTTGCCGAACCTGACCGCGGCGAACCGGGTCCCCGGGTGCTTGTCGGCCGCGGTCTCGACGATCCACTCGGCCATCGCCTTCGAGGCACCCATCACCGTTTTCGGGTTGACCGCCTTGTCGGTCGAGACGAGGACGAAGCGCTCGACGTCGGAGGCCGCCGCCGTCTCGGCGGTGATCCGCGTCGCGATCGCGTTGTTGCGCACTGCCTCCAACGGGTTGGCCTCCATCAGCGGAACGTGCTTGTAGGCGGCGGCGTGGAAGACGACGCTCGGCTTGAAGCGCTGCATCGTCTCCAGCATCCGGTGCGGCTCCTTGCAGTCGGCCAGCACGGCCTCGACGCCGGCGAAGTGGCGCTCGTCGACCATCTCGCGCTCGATCTCGAAGAGGTTGTCCTCGGCGTGGTCGAGCATGACCAGCAGGCGCGGGCCGACGCGGGCGATCTGGCGGCAGAGCTCGGAGCCGATCGAGCCGCCGGCGCCGGTGACGAGGACGATGCGGTCGCGCAGGTAGGCGCCGACCCGGTCGAGCTCGACCACGATCGGGTCGCGGCCGAGCACGTCCTCGACCTGCACCTCGCGCAGCTGCTTGTTGAGCTGTACGCCACCGCGCAGAAGCTCGAAGACGGTGGGCAGGGTGCGGACGCGGATCTCGCGCTCCCGACAGGCGGCGACGACTTTGGCGCGCAGGGTCCCCGGCGCCGAGGGAATCGCGATCACGACCTCGTCGGGCTGAGTCTCGTCGAGGATCTCGGCGATCTTCTTGGTCGAGCCGAGCACCTTGAGGCCGAGCATCCGCATCCCGCGCTTGCGCGGGTCGTCGTCGACGAAGCCGATCGCGGTGGCGCCGAGGTCGGGATTGAGCTGCAGCTCGCGGACCACCATCTGGCCGCCGGAGCCGGCGCCGACCACCAGCACCTCGTGCTTGGGCAGGCGGCCGGAGCGCGAGGGGCGCTCGACGATCAGGCGCACGGCGAGGCGGGCGCCGGTGATCAGCATCAGGGTGAGGATGAAATCCATCACCGCGACCGAGCGCGGCAGGTTGTGGGCGAAGGGCCGGATCACCGTGAAGGCGACGACGAGGATCGCGCTGGAGACGGTGGCGGCGCGGACGATCTGCATGAAGTCGCGGCCGCTGACGTAGCGCCACCACTTCTGGTAGAGCCCGAAGGCGGCGAAGACGACGAGCTTGATAACGACGACGAAGCCGACGGACTGGGCGAAGAGCACCCAGTAGCGGTGCGGCAGGCCGTGCGGGTCGTCGAGGAAACGCAGGCGGAAGGCCAGGTAGAAGGCAAGCGCGACGAGGGCGCCGTCGGCGCACACCTGGAGGACCCGGTTGCGGTAGACGGGATGGTTCAACCGGCGCATAGAGAGCGACCCGAGTTTAGTGGGCGGACGCTCTAGGATCACGGGTTCTCCCATGCTGCATCCATTCCTCTACGCGGACCTGACCGGGCCGATCGTCGATTTCTGCGTCAACACGATCGAATCCACCGGGCTGGCCGGGGTCTTCCTGCTGATGGCCGCCGGCAGCGCCTGCATCCCGATTCCGAGCGAGGCGGTGATGCTCTTCGCCGGCTTCAGCGTCTCCAGCGGCGACCAGACCCTGCTCGGGGTGACGCTGGCCGGGCTGGCCGGCAACATGGCCGGCTCCTGGCTGACCTACGCGATCGGCTACTACGGCCGCGTCGACCTGCTCGAGAAGAACAAGCTGATCCACATCAGCCCCGCCCGCCTGGCCTGGGTCGACAGCTGGTTCAAGCGCCACGGCGACGCGACCGTCTTCTTCGCCCGCCTGCTGCCGCTGGTGCGCGCCTTCATCTCGCTGCCCGCCGGCGTCGCCGAGATGCCCTTCTGGCGCTTCACCTGGCTGACGGCGCTCGGCTCGCTCCCCTGGGTGCTCGGCTTCGCCCTGATCGGCCGGGCGGTCGGCGACAACTGGGAACAGTGGCGCCACCACCTGCAGGTGCTCGACTACCTGGTCGTCGCGGCGATCGTCGGCCTGGTCGTCTACGCGATCGTCAAGCGGCGGCGCGGCGGGCCGAGCAACGAGGAGCGAGACGCCGCACCCGAGGCGGCCGGCGGCGCTTGAGCCTCGAGGCGGTGTCGACTGCTGAGTTGAGCACACCAGAGGGTGCTCAACTCAGCAGTCGCTCATCGATCCCGGTGGGGTGCGCGCTTGCGCTCGGGGTCGTGCAGGGGCCGACTGAGCTGCTGCCCGTCTCCAGCTCCGCCCACATCGTCCTCATCCCCTGGCTGGCGGGGTGGGACTGGGAGGCGATCGACCCCGAGGTGCGCAAGAGCTTCGAGGTGGCGCTGCACGCCGGTGCAGCAGCTGCGCTGCTGATCGGCCAGCGCGAACTGATCGTGGAAGAGCTGCGCGAGTTCGACCTTCGTGGCGCTGTCGTACTGGCGCTCTCCTTCATCCCTGCCGCGATCGTCGGCTACAGGTTCGAGCGCCCGATCGAGCGGCGCCTGGGCGGCCCCCGGGCGACCGCGTACGGCCTGCTGGCCGGCGCGGCGGCAATGCTCCTCGCCGACACGCGACCGCAGCTTCGTGGGCGCGGCGAGGCGGGAGCGGCGGATGGCCTGGCGCTCGGCGTGGCGCAGGCGGCGGCCCTGGCGCCGGGCGTCTCCCGCAACGGCATCACCCTGGCCGCGGCTCGCTGGCGCCGCTTCTCCCGCGACCAGGCAAACCTGCTCTCGCGCACGATCGCCCTGCCGATCATCGTCGGCGCGGCGGCCCTGAAGGGCGTCCGCCTCGCCCGTCGCGGCGCCTCGGCGGAGCTGCGGCGCACGATGGCGATAGGCATCGGCGCCTCCTTCGCCTCGACCCTGGCCTCCCAGCGGCTGATCAAGCTGGTCGAGCGCGACCGGGCACTGTGGCCGTATGCGGCTTACCGAGGGGGGTTGGCGGCGGTTGTGCTGGCCAGGCTGCGCCACCACCGTGGTTTGACCTGACTCCAAATTCTGGAAAAACTTGGAGTCAATTTGGAATTAGGCTACAATTCCAAATTCTGGAAAAACTTGGAGTCAATTTGGAGTCCTCTTGTTCGTAACCCCTGCTCCCCCCGTCGCCGATCTGCTGAAACGACTGCCGCCCGATGCAGTCGGCAGCGCCATGGCGACAACGGACGAGACCGGGGCGAGCAGCCGCTATCTGCACTGGGACAAGCTCCGCCACCTGGAGCCGCCCGGCGGCCTGACCGCGGAGCAGTGGTGGCTGAAGCTCAAGCTGACACGAAACAGCGAGATGCGGTGGATTCCCCTGCGGGATCTCAGCGGCAGGAGATTTGGGTTCACCCTTCCCGATCTGGTCTTGCGTCACCTGCACCACATCGATCAGCACGGAAGCGGCGAGGTGGCAATGGAGGCGGTGGTCACATCTGAGCACCAGGCTCGCCGGAGATTCCTCGTCAACTCGCTGATCGAGGAGGCGATCCGGTCGAGTCAGCTGGAGGGGGCGACGACCTCGCGGCAGGTTGCCAAAGAGCTGCTTCGCAGCGGCCGCGATCCGCGCGACCGGAGCGAGCTGATGATCGCCAACAACTACCGAGCGATGGGGTTCATGCGGGATGAAATGGGCGATGCCCTGAGCCCGGCCGCAGTCTTGGAGCTGCACCGGATCCTGACCGAAGGGACCCTTGACGACCCCGGCGCCGCCGGTCGGCTTCAGACGCCCGGTGAAGATCGGGTCGCTGTCTACAACCGCGACGACGAGCAGGTGCCGATCCACAGGCCTCCTCCGGCGGATGAGCTTCCCGAGCGCCTGGAGCTTCTATGCAAGTTCGCCAACGAGCCCGAAGATGGAGAGCAGTTCATTCACCCTGTGGTGCGGGCAATCCTGCTGCACTTCTGGCTCGCTTACGACCATCCCTTCCTCGACGGCAATGGCCGGACGGCACGGATTCTCTTCTTCTGGTCGATGCGGGCACGGGGCTACTGGCTCGCGGAGTACCTGCCGATCTCCCGGTTCATCAGAAAAGCCCCGACCCGATACGCCCGCGCTTTCGTCGAGGCCGAGACCGACGGTGGTGACTCGACCTATTTCCTGATCCATCAACTCGACGTGATCGAGAGCGCCATTGCCGACGTTCACACATACGTGCAGCGCAAGACCGCCGAGGTCCGCAGTCTCGAGGGGCTCCTGCATGGAGACGGGAACCTCAACGGCAGGCAGCTTGCGCTGCTCACCGATGCGGTGCGGCACCCCGAAGCGGCCTACTCCTTCGAGAGCCACGCGAACAGTCACAGAGTCACTCATGAGACCGCCCGCTCGGACCTGAGCGAGCTGCTCGAGCGTGGGCTTCTGTCGCGCCGCCTGCAGGGCAAGAAGTACATCTTCGAGCCGGCGCCCGAGCTCGAGGCCAGGCTGAAAGAATCGACCGCATGAGCGGCGATGCCTACGCCAAGGCAGGAGTGGACCAAAGTGCCGCGGACTCCGCCGTCGCGGGACTGGTCAAGGCGCTCGGGGCGATCCAGCTCGGGCGGCCCTCGCGGCAGGTGCCGCTGCCCGGTCACTACGCGAGCGTGATCGCGCTCGACGAGCAGACCGGGATCGCGCTCTCCACCGACGGGGTCGGGACGAAGCTGGTGGTAGCCGAGGAGCTGGGGCGGTTCGACTCGATCGGGATCGACTGCGTGGCGATGAACGTCAACGACGTGATCTGCGTCGGAGCCGAGCCGTTGGCGATGCTCGACTACATCGCGATCGACCGTGCCGATCCGGCGGTATGCGAGGAAGTCGGCGCCGGCCTGGCGCGCGGGGCCGAGCTGGCCGGGGTCGAGATTCCGGGCGGGGAGCTGGCCCAGCTCGGCGAGATGGTGCGAGGAGTCGACGTCTCCGGCGCCTGCTTCGGCACGGTCGCCCTGGATGAGATCGTCGACGGCTCCGCCATACAGCCGGGCGACGTCGTGATCGGCCTGCCCTCCTCCGGCCTTCACTCCAATGGCTACACGCTCGCTCGCTCGGCCCTGGCCGGAATCCCCCTCGGCGAGGACCCCGGGGGGCGACTCGGCAGGCCGCTCGGCGACGAGCTGCTCGAGCCGACCGAGATCTACGTCAAGCCGGTCATCGAGCTGCTGCGCTCCGGCGTCGAGGTTCGCGGCCTTGCCCACATCACCTCGGGCGGCCTCGGCAACCTGCTCCGCCTCGTCGCCGAGGTCGGCTACGAGATCGACGACCCGCTTCCCGTGCCGCCGATCTTTGGGTTGATCCAGGATCGGTCCGGGACCCCCGAGGACGAGATGCACGACGTCTTCAACATGGGCTGCGGCTTCTGCTGCATCGTTGCCGCCACTGACGAAGGCGCTGCGCTCGATCTCCTGCGCCCCCACTACCCTGGGGCGAAGCGGATCGGCACGGCGGCCGAGGGGTCGCGCGAGATTCGCCGCCACTGAATGGACACTCGCCCCAGCAGCTCGATGATCGGGACCGTGCTCTCCGGTCGCTACCGGCTGGAGGCGAAGCTCGGCAGCGGCGGGATGTCTACCGTCTACCTGGCGCGGGACCAGACGCTCGACCGGCAGGTCGCGGTCAAGGTCATGCACCGCGAGATGTCCGAGCAGCCGGAGCAGCTCGAACGCTTCCGCCAGGAGGCGCGAGCCGTGGCGAAGCTCTCCCACCCCAACGTGGTCTCGGTTATCGACGCCGGCGAGGACGGTGGGCATCCCTACATCGTCTTCGAGTACGTCGAGGGCGAAACGCTGAAGCAGCGGATCGCCCGCGACGGGGCACTCGACCCCCAGGAGGCGATCGCCTACGCGATCGAGATCGCCCGCGGCCTCTCGATCGCCCACGCGCGCAGGATGGTCCACCGCGACATCAAGCCGCAGAACATCCTGATCGACGCCGAGGGGCGGGCGAAGCTGACCGACTTCGGCATCTCGCGCCAGCTCGAGCAGGACGGGATGACCGCGACCGGGCGGGTCCTGGGCACGACCGACTACGTGGCGCCCGAGCAGGCGATGGGACGCGGCGCCGACCCCCGCTCCGACATCTACTCGCTCGGCGTCGTCCTCTACGAGATGCTGATCGGTCAGGTTCCCTTCCAGGCCGACAGCCAGGTCGGCGTGGCGATGAAGCACGTCAACGAGGAGCTGCCCGACGTGCAGCGGCGACGGCCCGAGGTCTCGGCAGCGGTGGCCCTGGTGGTCGAGCGTTCCACCGCCAAGGACCCGGCGGAGCGCTACCAGCAGGTCGGCGAGATGATCGACGACCTCTCGACCGCACTCGAGGTCGAGGCGGCCCGCGCCGGCTCGACCACGGGGGAGGCGACCAGCGTCCTCGACGCCCTGCCGCCGCCGAAGCGCAAGCTCTCCGACCGGGGTCGCTGGAGCTGGGCGGCGATAGTCGCCCTTCTCCTCGTCGCCGGCGGAACCCTGCTGGCCGTGTACCTGATCTCGAGCGGGAACTTCGGCGGCGGGGGAGCAGAGAAGGGTGGTGGCAAGCCGGTGAAGATCGACGGGGCGACCGACTACGACCCCGAGGGAGACGGCGAAGAGGTCGGCAGCAAGGTCGAACTCGCGGTCGACGGCAACCCGACCGGGACCGCCTGGGAAACCGAGCACTACGACTCCGACACCTTCGCCGGCACGAAGACGGGCCCCGACCCGGGTGTGGGCATCTACGTGACCACGGGCTCTCCGGCAAGCCCGAGCAAGATGATCGTCCGCAGCGCGACACCGGGCTGGGACGCAGAGGTCTTCGCCGCAGCCTCCGGCCCGCCGGAAGAACTGTCCGGCTGGGGCGAACCCGTAGGCTCGGTCGTCGATTCCTCTTCGACCCAGGAGATCGACCTGAAGGTGTCGGAACCATCCACCTACTTCCTGCTCTGGTTCAACAAGGCCTCGGAAGCCCGCGACCAGCCCGGGCGCTACCAGGTCGAGATCAGCGACATCCAGTTGCTGCGGTGAATTACCTTTGACCCGCGCCGCCATTGCGCGAGACAATGGATAGGCTCCCGCCTATCGCTCGATTTTTCCCCAGTACCAACAGGTTGATGCTTTGGTCGGTCGCGCTGGCCGTTCTCTCGGCATTCGTCCTTTTGCACTCTGCACCGACTGCCGGGGCGGCAGCGAGGGAATCGACGACATCGACAAGCGGGAGTGCGTCGGCGGGCGGCGAAGAAGCGGCCGAAGAACAGGCTGCGGAGCTCGAACATCAACGTAAACAAATTCGGAAACTCTCCGATGAAGTCGCGGAAACACACACGATCTCAACGGTGATCCTCGGACCGATTGCGGTCCTGGTGGGAATTCTTGCCCTAGGAGGCACACTCGGCATCGTTTTCAGTGTCCGGGATCAGCGGAGAGTAAGCCAGCTGCATGAGCTGACCGTGGGTGGAGAGGTTCTGTCCCAGCGTCGCGCGGAGCAGAGCTACGCCTCCTTCTTCGAGCAGAGCCAGACGACCCTCTCGCTGGTTAACGACACGCTAGAGCTGGCGAAAGAAGCCAACGAAACGGCGACTCAAAGTATGAAACGGCGGGCGGAAGAGCAGGCCGAGGCAATCGAGGAGCGAGCCGAAAACCTGCTGCCAAAAATATTCCGGGAAGGGGACTTCGAGAAGTTGGTCTACGACGCTGAGAATCGAAGTAAGCTGCATTCGATCGGCGATGAACTAAAGGCCGTCGAGGGATTCCTCAGGCTCCAGAACATCGATTTCCCCCGACATGTCAGGTTCGTCAAAGCCTTCGACCAGTTCCTGCTCGACGACACGGAAGCAGCCCTGCAAGGGTTCCGGCAGCTATCGCAATCGAACATCACCGGCGAGCTTCGTCGCTTCACCCTCTTCTGGCACGCATACATATGCACAACCGTAGGCGAATACAGCACAGCGGTTCAGATCTTCCAAGACGACGAGGTCGGGCTCGAAAAGGACAATACCGAGAGGTTCCAGCTGGAGTGCATCATCGCCGAGACCCGCTTCTTCGAACGGGCCAAGCTGCTTCGTGAAACGGATCCAGAAGAGTTCGAGGACACCCCATTGGGGCGGTTCCAGAAAGTTGCGGAGTTGTTGGACAAACTCAGCCTCCTCGCCCTGGAAGTCGCCAGCAGCAAAGACGAGCACGAGCTTGGTCACGTCAGTTTGGAGATAGCCAGAACCCGCGCTGACATGTACCTGTGGATCGCATACGACCACGAGCGTCTCGACTTACCTCTTCCCGAAACTCCACGCGAAGCGGCTTTAAATCTATCGCTGCTGAGCGACCCAGCGGCTGAATTCGCCAGGGGCGAGTTGACCCTTCCGGAGACCGATCTCAGCAACACGGAGCCGGGGGGCGATGCGGAATCCACACAGCGCGACGGCGAGGCTGTCTTGCATGCAAAGTCGGATGAAGCGCGTGGACTCGGGGCGGACGTCTTTCGCGGATGGGCCCTCAGGCACGCCTTGGAAATCTGTAAAAACCAGAAAAATCCCAACTTTGACATCAGGTTCACCCTTGCGGAGGCTCTGTTCATGCTAGGTGCGGATAGCGCGGAAAAAGCTTTCATCAAAGCTGAACGTGCACTTGGAGGCGAGTTTGGCGACTATCTCGAGAAGCGCAGGAAGGTGAGCTTGAGGCAGAGCGAACTCATCTGCCACAGCCGCTTGCTCTACTTGAGAAAAGCAGACAAGCAGGAGAAGGAGAGTGAGACCCGCCATGTGCAGCAGTCTGAGCGGCTGGCTCGCGTAGCGGTCAGCGAGATGCGACAGGACCGGGTTACTGTCTTCAGTCAGATCCAAAAGCGAAACGTCACCAGGGCTGAGATGCTCGAAGAGATCGCAGACATAGTCGAGCAGGACCATCTCGACGACTAGGTAGATACGTGGGTTCCTTCATCCGAAACCTGGGGGAGGCCATCGCTTGTTACTGGGAGCGGTGGAGCGCTCGTTACTGGGAGCCGTGGAACAACTGGTTTCACGGCTGGCGGTGGGGAAGGGCCGAACCAGGGCTAGTCAACGAACTCACCAGCTACCGGATACCGATCCAGGTCTGCCCTCGAGGCTGCGGGTACTCCGAACCGGCCAGACAGAACCTCCTCGCCCGCACGTCTTTCTGGGGGCGGGTCGAAACGCGTGTCATCGCGACGTTCGAAACGACCAACTGCCCGGAGTGCGGGGCGCAACTGACTCGCGAGTGCGCCCGTTGCAAGAACGTCACCTACGCGCCGGTAGTCGAGCGCTGCCAGTTCTGTGGGCTGCCTCAACCCTGGGCCGCCGAGCGGCGGGTTGCTGCGGAACGGGCCAACATCCGGAAATGGCGCAAAGGTGAAGAGGGCGCTCACGACCCGGCGCTGGAGCTCTTCGATACCGGCCGCAAACGAGACCTGTGGGTGATCGAAGGTGACATCACGCGACTGAATGTCGATGCAGTGGTCAGCAACGTCGATGTCGATGGCCAGATGTGGGCCGAGGTGGCGAGCACGATAAGGAACGCCGCCGGGGAAGAAGTCGAGCGACTCGCCCAGGACGGCAGGCCGTACAAACTGGGGGAAGCTTGGATGACCGCGGCGGGGGAAATGGCGCCCACTCTTGAGGGGATCATCCACGTCGCCTCGATGAACCGCCGTGGCGAATCCAGCCTGGACACCGTGCGCGAGTGCTTGAGCTCGGCGATGGACGTCGCAACGAAAGAAAAATGGGAGTCGGTGGGGATAGGGCCCTTTGGCAGCGGGCCCAACGCGATCGACCGGGAGGAATGGCTGCAGGTCTTCATTAACACTACCGTCGCCTACCTCGCCGGCGAGGGGGAGGAGCCGCTTTCCGTAGTGCTCGTACTGTTCGAGCCGCAGGATTTCGACGAGGATTACTACTTCCTACTGCAGGCGGCGAAATCGGTGGGGGCTTTATTGGCGCCGGCGGGTTCCGCTTGACAGCTGTCAAGCATCGCCGCTGTACACACTGGAGCGCTGACGTTTGATCTCGCGCTGGATGTCCGCCTCTTTGATCGAACCTCGAAAGTAGACGTCCCAAGCGTTCAGTACCAGGCCTATTGCCCAGAGGCCGGTGATCCATGCTGGCCATGGGTAGCCAGAGCCAAACACTGCCCACAGAGCCCAGAGAGCGACGTTGACTACGGTATAAGCGGTCAGGTGCGTCTGGAGGTCGCGCTTTTCCTCAAGGCGCTCCAGCGCCCGCTCGCGCTCGTCCCTTGTCTGCTCATTCTCTTCCATTGTCGCGAAGGCACTTCATTCTAGGGTGCCGCTGTCATCTTCCTCGCCAGCTACCTAGAACTTGTAGGAGCTCGAGTGCTCGTAACGCTCGCGTGCCAGCTGCACCAGTCGGTCGCAGAGACTCGGGTAGTCGAGGCCCGACGCCTCCCACAGCTTGGCGTAGACGCTGGTCTCGGTGAAGCCGGGCATGGTGTTGATCTCGTTGACCAGGACCTCGCCATCGGGCTCGACGAAGAAGTCGCAGCGGGCGAGACCTGAGCAGCCGCCCAGCTCGAAGGCTCTTACGGCCAGGTCGCGGACACGGGCCAACTGCTCGTCGGCGATCGGGGCCGGGACGACCAGCTCCATGCCGCCGTCGCTGTACTTGGTCTCGTAGTCGTACCAGTCGCCGTTGGCGACCACCTCTCCCGGCTGGGAGACCTCGGCCTCATCGTTGCCGAGCAGGGAGCACTCGACCTCGCGGCCGCCGGCGTTGGCCTCGACGATCGCACGGGGATCGTGGCGGCGGGCCAGCTCCACCGCCTCGTCGAGTTCTTTTCCCAACCCCTCGACCCGGCTGATCCCAACACTGGAGCCGAGTCGCGAAGGCTTCACCCAGAGCGGCGCGCCCATCACCTCGCAGCGCTCGCGCCAACCCGGGTTTCCGACGGCGACGAAGTCGACCTGCGGGATCCCGGCCTGCGCGAAGAGTCGCTTCAGGGTCAGCTTGTCCATGCAGATTGCCGAGGAGAGGACGTCGGAGCCGACGTAGGGGAGGTCAAGCCACTCGAGCAGTCCCTGGACACTGCCGTCCTCGCCGAAGGGTCCGTGCAGAGCGGGAAAGACCACATCGGCACCGAGCAGACCGTCGCCGGGTGTCAACTCGACCGGCAAGCCATTGCAGCTCCAGGCGCCCTGACGCGAGATCGTCACCCACAGGGTTTCGTGGCCGGCCTCCTCCAGGCCACGAGCCACCGACTCGGCCGAGCGCAGAGAGACGTCGTGCTCGGAGGAGCGGCCGCCGCCGAGAACCGCAACCTTCATTCTTCGCCCGTTTCCGGTTCGGTCGAGCCGCCGGCGGCCTTGCCGACGACCACCGTCACCGTGGAGGAGGGGGTCACTTCGGAGCCCGGTGGCGGGAACTGGTCGGTGACGCGACCGACTTTCGAGGAGACTTCGGTTTCTTGTTCCTGCACGACCGGCTTCAGCCCCACCGCCCGCAGCGCTTCCACCGCTTCGGCGCGCAGCTTGCCGATCACGTTCGGCACGGCCGTCTTCTTTTCGCCCTTGGAGACGACGATCGAGACAGTCGAGCCGGCGGGGAGCTGCGAGCCCGCGCTGGGGGTCTGGCGGATCACCTCACCGGCCGGCTTCGAGCTGTCGGCTTCTTCGACGCTCGGCGAGAGTCCGCGGCTGCGGATCTGCTGCACCGCCACCGAGCGCTGGGTGCCGACCAGGACCGGCACCGTCGCCAGCTTCGGCCCGCTGGAGACCGTGAGCACGACGTCGGTGCCACGGGTCGCGGTTTCGCCCCCGGAAGGCTGGGAATGGATCACCAGTCCTTCTTCGACGTCTTCGGAGTGGGCAGTTTCGACCTGGGCTTTGAACCCGGCTTCTTCCAGGGATTTTTCGGCCTTGGCCACGGTCAGCCCCGCCGTCGAAGGCACCTTGGCGCTGCCGGGGCCGGCGCTCACTGTCAGCGTCACCTTCGGCTTCGAGCAGAAGAAGTTGAGGAAGGCGCAGTCGAGCGAGGCTTCGTCGGCGGGCGGCGAGGCGAGCGGGTCCTGCTCGAGCACGGTGTTCGCCGGGGCTTCCCGCTCGACCCGCTTAACTTCCCCGACCTCGAAGCCGTTTTGCTGCAGCAGGGCGATCGCCACGTTGAGCTCGTTGCCCTGCACGTTGGGCACCTTGGTGGTCGTATCGCGAGTCAGCGCGAAGCCGATCAGCAGGCCGATCAGCACCGCCGCGGCCACCATCAGCCAGCGGCGCCAGCGGCGTGCTTCCTCCTCGGAATCGGGCTCGTCCTCCGGCACGGCGACGATCGGCGGCAGCGGCGCGAAGGCGGCGGTGCTGCTCATCCCCCCGCCCGGGTCGCGCAGGGCTGCGTCGAGGGCGGCGATGAAGGCATCGGCGCTCTGGAACCGCTGGCCGGGCTCCTTCTCCAGCGCTCGCATCACCGCGGCGTCGAGAGCGGGTGAGACCTGTGGGTTGATCGAGCTGGGCCGCTGCGGC
>DASSMU010000255.1:0-9986 GCA_035701465.1 Solirubrobacterales bacterium | reverse complement strand
CACCACCCGCGCGGAGCTGCTCGACACCATGGCGATGACTCTCGGTGGCCGCGCCGCCGAGGAGATCGTCTTCGGCGAGATCACCACCGGCGCCTCCAACGACCTCGAAAAGGTGACCGAGACGGCGAAGCAGATGGTGATGCGCTTCGGCATGTCCGAGCGGCTGGGGCCGCGGGTCTTCGGCCACGATCGCGGCCAGCCCTTCCTCGGCCGCGAATTCAGCGCCGAACCCGACTACTCCGACGAGATCGCCCGCGAGATCGACGACGAGATCCGCCGCATCGTCGAGGGCGCCCACCAGACCGCCAAGGACCTGCTCACCGAGAAACGGGAGGGGCTCGACCGAATCTCCAAGATCCTGCTCGAGCGCGAGACGATCGATGCCGAGCAGTTCGTTGCGCTGCTCGACGGGAAGCCTGAGGACGAGGTTTTCGTCGACGAGGAGGAGCCGGCGGCGCCTGTGGCTGAACCGGAGCCTGAAAAGGCGCAGCGCGAGGGTGCGCGGCCGATGCCCAGGCCGCGGCCTGGGTATGCCGGTGGCGACGCCGGCTGAGGGTTGAAGGGGACGAAGTTTCGGGGTTGGTTGGGGGGCGCGGGGCACCTCTGGGTCGTCCAATCGTCGCGCTAATTGAGGGAGCCGCGAAACGACCCGCGAAGTCTTGAATGAAAGGAAGTCCCATGTCTGCTTTGCGCCCAGAGCAGGAATGGTGGAAGACCTGGGACTGGGAAGAGGGCTTCCCCGTCAAATGGCAGGGGGATTATCCAGTTATCCTCGTGCCCGATGAGCTAGACGGTCCCCCGCGTCCGGTCTATCTCTTCGGCGAGCCGGAGGATGGCCGCGTTCTGGACATCCGCGATCTCCAAGAGTCTCGCGATAGCCGTTGATTGCCTCAGGCGATCGCCGATCTCCCTCTGCGTTTCGTCTAGGGCATCTCCGAGCTTCACCATCGCGTCCCTGCGATTAAGAATCTCTTCAATTTCCTCTTTAAGCGCCATAGAGATGAGTCTATGTTTCAGCCCTGATTCTTGCTAGGGAGCTGGTCAGTCTCGTGAGGATCGTCAGATCGACATGAAGCCGCGTGCGCTCCAAACCAGGCGCTCCCTCAGCAACGCCGAAGAAGATGAAGTCGTCAGAGAAGTCGAGGGAGATCCCACCGATCCGAAGGAAGCTCGGGACCTCGAAGACATGATTATCCGGAATCCTCGCAACGAAGAAGCGACGGAGGAACAGCTAAAGCGACAGATGATCACGAACGCGGAATCGACCGATCCGACCACCAGCAAGAAGCCTTTTGCAGCTACACCTCGGCCTACAGCCACTACGTCCATTACCTCTGTCAGGGCTACACGGTTGGCGGACAGGGCGGCTATGCCTCGGTCGAAGTGACCGTTGATTAGAGCACGGGCGAAGTCTCGGCTGAACCGATGCTCGAATAGCAGCCAATCGAGCACTTGCCTGTGAGCGCTACGGAATGGAATGCGCTTATGGATTCCAGAAAGGCAATTTGAAGCTGAATCCGTAGCGCACCGGAGCCCGTAAAGAGATCCATAACGTTGCTCATAACGGTGGCCATTACGCTGTCAGCAATCTAAGTCGCAACTCCAGTTGGAACTTAAGCAAGTTCAGCAAGCTATAGTTGCCGTAGTCAATCTCATAAGAATGCATGAGATTGATGGGATTTCAATCAAGCTTAAAAACAGGCGTCGGCCTCCGTGGAAAGAAGAACCGACGCCTGGGGGCGGCGCTCCCGGGCCATGACTCCGGGGCACCTCTGAGCCGAGTGAGCTACGCAGGGGTTGGAATCCTGCGACCCCGGCCTCAGTACTTCGAGTGTACCTGCATTCTGGGTTTGCGCCTCCAAATATCCGCAAAAAGCGGGCGGTAACCGGTCACTTTTTGCGGATTTCGGTCAGGCCGACGTGTTCTGTGCAGCCTGCCCAGGAGATGAAGGCATGTTGAGGCGGACGATCTCGCCCGCGAAGCGTCTCGCAGACTTGGCCCTGGGGTAAAAGTCCCCATGCTCGGTGTCGTGCCCTATGGCCCCTCCCCCGGAGAGCGCATGGAAAGAGGGTTGATCTTTAGCTCCATAGAGCTAAAAGCCGGGCAGGTATCCTGCCCGGCAAATGCCTATCGCGTTTCCCGTAATACGAGAGCGATAAGCGCTGTTGCGACGACTAATTCCGCCATTGATCCACCTCCTTGGGTCGGTTTGTTGAGACCCGACTCCTGGGGGTTGGTCTTTGGCTGAAGCGTCGCCTTATTGACGATAGCGAAGCTCTCTTGGGGTAAATTTCCCCGCAAACTGAGGTATCGGCCAATTTAGAGGGCTGATATTTGGCTCTATAGAGCCAACGGGGAGTTTCGCGGGGCCTCAATTAGCGCGACGATTTGAGTATCCGCCCGACCGAGGGGTGCCCCGCGCCCCCGTTCCGCAGCCGGGATACTTCGGGTTATGAGCCCGAAGCTGATGGGGGTCGTCAACGTGACTCCGGACTCGTTCTCGGACGGAGGTCGGTATCTCGATGCGGATGCCGCGATTGCGCATGGGGTGGAGCTTGTGCGGGATGGGGCGGAGATCTTGGATGTGGGGGGGGAATCGACACGGCCCGGGGCTGAGCCGGTGGGAGTCGAGGAGGAGCTGCGGCGGGTCGAGCCTGTGGTGGCTGGGCTGGCCGGCGGCGCCACGGTCTCGATCGACACTTCCAAGGCAGCGGTGGCTGCGGTGGCCATCGATGCGGGGGCAGCGATCGTCAACGACGTTACGGCGCTACGGGGAGATGCGGAGATGGCGGGGTTGTGCGCCGAGCGCGGGGTGGGGGTGGTGTTGATGCACATGCCCGGCGATCCGCGGACCATGCAGGACGAACCCTCATATGGAGATGTCGTCGATGAGGTCAAGGCTTTTCTGGGGGAACGGGTCGAGGTTGCGGTGGCCGTGGGCATAGCTGAGGATCGGATCTGGCTGGACCCGGGGATCGGGTTTGGCAAGACGCTGGAGCACAACCTGGAGCTGTTGCGGCGGCTGGGGGAGTTGCGCGAGCTGAGCCGGCCGCTGGTTATCGGGACCTCGCGGAAGAGCTTCATCGGGCGGATCGACGGGTCCGAGGTGGACGATCGGCTGGGCGGGACGATCGCGTCGTCCGTCCTTGCCGCCGCCGAGGGCGCCGACGTGCTGCGGGTCCACGATGTGGCCGAGATCGCGCAGGCGATCAGGGTTGCCGAAGCGGTCCTTGGGTAGGTTGCCTGCATGGAGTCGCACGACAACGGCATCGAGTCGCGGGTCGAGGTCGAGCTGCGCGGGCTCTCGATCTACACCCACCACGGGGTCAGCGACTCCGAGCAGGAGGTTGGCCAGCGGCTCGAGTTCGACGTCTCCTTCGACGTGCCCGACTGCGACGCGGTGCTGACCGACCGGATCGAGGACACCGTCGACTACGCCGAGGTCTGCGACATCGTCGCTCTCGCCGCCACCGAGCGCAGCTACCGGACCTTGGAGCGGCTGGCCCAGGTCGTCGGCGAGCGGCTGATGGAACGCTACGGCTGCGAGTCGGTGCGAGTCCGTGCCGCCAAGCCCGAGCCGCCGCTGCCGCTGGCGATCCAGGAGGTCGCGGTCGAGGTCGTCCACGAGCGGGCGGCGGAGAACGGCGAGGACGAGGCCGAAGAGGCCTAATCAGTTGCCTGTCCGTACCGGTTACCTCGGCCTCGGCTCCAACGTCGGCGATCGCGAGTCCCACCTGAGGGCGGCGATCGCGCTGCTCCGCGAGCGTGGGGTAGAGGTCGAGGCGATCTCTTCCACTTATGAGACCGAGCCGGTCGGCGAGGTGCTCGACCAGCCCGACTTCCTCAACGCCGCGATCCGGATCCGCACCGAGTTGGAGCCCGAAGCCCTGCTCGACCTCTGCAAGGAGATCGAGGTCGAGCGCGGCCGCGCCCTCGATGCCCCGCGCCACAGCCCGCGCCCGCTCGACGTCGACCTGCTCCTGCTCGGCGATCTCGAGCTCTCCACCGAGCGCCTCACCCTGCCGCACCCCGAGGTCACCAGCCGCCGCTTCGTCCTCGCCCCGCTGCTCGAGCTCGATCTAGCTCTGGCCCTGCCCGGCGGGGAGCGCCTTGCCGACGCTCAGGCCTCGCTCGGTCCCGGCCAGCGCGTCCAGCGCGCCGGCTCGCTCTAGCTAAGCCGTGGCGGGGGCGCCGTCGCGCAGCTGCTGTAGCCAGGCGGGCGGGAGGATGCGCGGCGTGTGGCCGGGGTAGTCAGGCGCGACGCGCAGTGCCAGCCGGCCCGCCGGCCGGTTCTCGATCGCCGGGCGCAGGTCGTCGAGCGTCATCGCCAGACGCAGCGTCGGCGCGATCTGGAAGTCGGCGGCGTTGAGCTCGTCTCCGCCCAGCGTTCCGGCGGCGATCAGGTCGTCGACCTTCTGCAGCATCGCCGGCATCTCCGCCAGGCCGCGGCGCACGTGCTCGTCGTCGGCTTCGTTGAAGCGGACCGAGAGCGCGACGATCGGCCCGGCCGTCTTCATCGCCAATGAGACCGGGACGCCCAGTTTGGCGCCGTCCGCGTAGCTCCCCATCGGCTCGCGGTTCGCCTTGAACGTCCACCAGAGGATCTGTCGCAACGGCGGCTGCAGGACATCGTTGCCCCAGCGCTCGGCCTCTTCGACGGCGGCTCGCCTCTCCGGATCGGCGGGGAAGAGCGCGGGCTCCGGCTTCAGCTTGTCGAGCTCGCGCGAGATCTCGGTCGAACCCTGGACCCGGTGGCCGTCGACCTTCAGGGCCGGGACGGTGACCCTGGGGAATCCGGCGGCCCGGAGGACGACCTTGGAGATCACCGGAAGCAGGTCGGTGCGCTTGTACTCGATGCCCTTGTGCTCGAGCATCAGCCGCGCCGAGAAGGCGGGATGCGAGGCCGGAAGGACGTAGAGGCGCGCGGTCACCGCGGGGATCCTAAATGCAAAGCCCCGTGCTTGGCTGCTTGGCCAGTTCGATCCGGTGATAATCGCGGGCTGACCATGGCGATGCTGCTCGCAGTCGACGTCGGCAACACCCAGACCCATCTGGGCGCTTTCGAGGGCTCGGTTCTTCGTGAGCACTGGCGCTTCCAGACCCGCTCGGGAGCGACCGGCGACGAGCTCGCCGAGCGGATCGCAGGGCTCTTCTCGCTCTGCGAGATGTCCTTCGGCGAAGTGGACGCCCTCTGCGTCTCCTCTGTGGTGCCGCCGCTCGGGAGTCAATTCGAGGAGATGGCGCGGCGGTATCTGAACGCGGAATGCCTGACGATCGGGCCCGGGGTCAAGACCGGGATGCCGATCCGGATCGAGAACCCACTCGAGGTGGGCGCCGACCGCCTCGTCAACGCGATCGCCGCCTACGAGCGGTTCGGCGAGGCGTGCGTCTCCGTCGATTTCGGCACCGGCATCAACATCGACGCGGTCTCCGCCGAGGGCGAGTACCTCGGTGGCGCGATCGGCCCCGGTCTCGCACCCTCGCTCAGCGCCCTGATCGAACGGGCGGCCCGGATCACCAGAATCGATCTCGAAGAGCCGCAGGAAGCCATCGGCCGTTCGACCCGGGCGGCGATTCACTCCGGCTTCATCTTTGGCTTTACCGGGTTGATCGACGGCATCGTGCGCCGGATCGAAGAGGAGCTGCCGAATCCGCGGGTGATTGCCACCGGGGGCTACGCCTCCACCGTCGTCCCCTTCACGGAGACGATCGATGAAGTCGACGACCTCCTTACTCTCAAGGGGCTGAGATTGATCCATGAGCGAAACACCTCGACAGCCCCCGCTGACTGATCCCCTCCGGATCGCCGGTCTGGAAATACCCAACCGCGTCCTGCTGGCGCCGCTGGCCGGGATCGGCAACTGGTTCGTGCGCCTGCAGGCGAAGCGACACGGCGCCGGCCTCGCCGTCTCGGAGATGGTCTCCAGCTTCGGGCTGCACCATCGCAACGAGCGCACCCTGCGCGAGCTGATGCGGATCCACCCCGACGAGCACCCGGTCTCGGTGCAGCTCTTCGGCCACGACGCCGAGGTGATGCGCTCCGGCGCCGCGATCGCCGCCGAGGCGGGTGCCGACCTGATCGACATCAACATGGGCTGCCCGGTGCGCAAGGTTCGCCGCACCGGGGCCGGCGCGGAGCTGCTGCGCGACCAGGAGCTGGCGCTGGCGCTGGCGCGGGGCGCGATCGAGGGCAGCGGCCTGCCGGTCACGGTGAAGCTGCGCTCGGGGATCGAGGCCGGCGACCGCTCCGGCTACGACCTCGCGGTTCGGCTGGTGGAGGAGGCAGGCGTCGCGGCAATCGCGTTCCACCCGCGTGCGGCCACGGTCGGTCACAAGGGCAGCCCCGACTACGCGCTCACCCGCGAGCTGGCCGAACGGGTCGAGGTGCCGGTGATCGTCTCCGGCGGCCTGAAGAGCGCCGAGGCGGCCCGCGCCGCCTACGCGGAGTCCGGCGCCGACGCGGTGATGATCGCCCGCGGCGCGCTTGGCAATCCCTGGGTCTTCGAGGAACTTACCGGGCAGCGCACGGAGCCACCGCAGCGGGCCGAGGTCGCGGCTGAGCTGCTCTGGACGATCGACCGCGCCGAGGAGCACATGGGGACCGAGCGCGCCGGCCGCTACCTGCGCAAGTTCTATCCCTGGTACGTCGAGCGGCTGGGCGCCTCGCCCGAGCTTGCCGACGAGCTGCAGCGCCACGCCGACCTGCCCGAGGCCCGCCGCCTGATCGCCGAGCTGGCCGCTCCAGTCCCCTCGCTATAATCCCGCGACTTCCGGCCCTGGTGTGGTGATGATTTGCCACCGCACCTGGGCGTTTTTGGGTCTAGGAGCCGTTTCCCGTCGTCTCAACCGAGCAAAGCGAGGTAGGACCAGTGAGTCGCCAGTCCGTAATCACCCCCGAGGGTCTCGAGAAGCTCAAAGAGGAGATCGATCACCTCACGACCGCGAAGCGGCGCGAGGTCGCCGAGCGGATCAAGGAGGCGCGCGAGTTCGGCGACATCTCCGAGAACGCCGAGTACGACGACGCCAAGAACGAGCAGGCCCTGCTCGAGCAGCGGATCGCCCAGCTCGAAGAGCGGCTGCGCCGCGCCACGGTCATCGACGAGAAAGACATCAGCACCGACGAGGTCCAGTTCGGCTCGATCGTCCATGTCAAGGACCAGAAGACAGGCGACTCGCAGAAGTTCCAGATCGTCGGCTCGACCGAGGCCGACCCGCTGGAGCACAAGCTCTCCAATGAGTCGCCGATCGGCAAAGCGTTGATTGGGCACAAGCGGAACGACATCGTCACGGTGGAGGTTCCGCGGGGGCCTAAGAAGAAACTGAAGATTACGAAGATCGAGACGGCGTAGAGCCCATCCCGGCAGGGGTTCCGCTTAACTTTTTCGGTGTAGTGGGGTTGGGCTTGGCGCCTCGAGGGTGGTTGACGAAAAAGTACAAGACGCTCCACCCCTGCCGGGATGGGCTCTCGGTGCTCGATAGGCTCGCCCGCTATGAGTGAGGCCGAGCGACCAGAGGTTTCTGATGTTCTCCGTGATCGGCGGGAGAAGCTTGAGAGGTTGCGGGAGGCTGGGATCGATCCGTTTCCTCCTGAGTTTGCCGAGAAGGAGGACATTGCCGAGGTTCGGGCTGCGCATGAGGGGCTGGCGCCCGGGGTGGAGACCGAGTCGCGGCATCGGGTGGCCGGGCGGTTGGTTGGGCGGCGCGGGCACGGGAAGGCTTGCTTTCTCGATCTCCGAGATGGGAGCGGGCAGATTCAGGTTCATGCTCGTGAGGACCTGCTGGGGGAGGAGCCCTACCGGGTGCTGGTCGACCTCGATCTCGGCGACATCGTCGGCGTCGAGGGCACGGCCCTGGCGACCCGGCGCGGGGGAGAGCTTTCGCTGGCGATCGACCGCTGGCGGCTGCTGGCCAAGAGCCTGCGGCCGCCGCCGGACAAGTTCCACGGCCTCGAGGACGTCGAGACCCGCTACCGCAAGCGCGAGCTCGACCTGATCGCCAACGAGGAGAGCCGCCGGCTCTTCACCCTGCGCGCTCGCACGGTAAGCGAGGTCCGCCGCTGGCTCGACGATCGCGGCTTCGTCGAGGTCGAGACGCCGGTCCTGCAGCCGCTCTACGGCGGTGCCCTGGCCCGGCCCTTCACCACCCATCACAACGCCCTCGACCGCGACTTCTACCTGCGGATCGCCACCGAGCTCTACCTGAAGCGGCTGGTCGTCGGCGGCATCGACCGGGTCTACGAGCTCGGCAAGGACTTCCGCAACGAGGGCGTCTCGCACAAGCACAACCCGGAGTTCACGATGCTCGAGTGGTACGAGGCCTGCGCCGACTACAACGTCACCGCCCACCGGGTCGAGACGATGGTCGCCGAGGTGGCCGAGCGGGTGCTGGGCACGACCAAGGTGCAGCGCGGTGAGGTGACGATCGATTTCGCCCCGCCCTGGAGGCGGGTGACGATCCGCGACGCGATCCGCGAGCGCTCCGGCATCGACATCCTCGAGCACCCGACCCGGGAGGCGCTGGCGGAGGCGATGGGTACCGAGGCCGAGGCAGACGAGGGCTGGGGCAAGCTGGTCGACGGCCTGCTCTCCAAGTCGGTCGAGCCGGAGCTGATCCAGCCGACCTTCGTCCTCGACTACCCGGTCGAGCTCTCGCCCTTCGCCAAGTCGCACCGCTCCGAGGAGGGTCTGGTCGAGCGCTTCGAGGCGTTTGCCGGCGGGATGGAGATCGCCAACGGCTTCACCGAGCTCAACGACCCCGACGAGCAGCGCCGCCGCTTCGAGCAGCAGGCCGCCGAGCTGGAGAGGGGCGACGAAGAGGCGCAGCCCTACGACGAGGACTTCGTCGCCGCGCTCGAACAGGGGATGCCGCCGACCGGCGGCGTCGGCATCGGCATCGACCGCTTGGTGATGCTGCTGACCGGCGCCAAGAGCGTCCGCGAGGTCGTCCTCTACCCGGCGATGCGCTCCTGACGCGCCTTCCGGTGCGCCTTTCCCCCCTCATGCGGGGATAAAGCGCACCGGAAGGTGCCCAACGGGTCTTGAAAGCCCGCTATTAGCGGATATTTGGATCCCGAGGCCGGTTGGGCGCTCTCGGTATCGTTTAAGAGGCACATGGTCGCCTCCCGATAACCGAAGGGCGTCCGCCGATACTTACTCAGCCGAATTGAGTTGAGTGGATAGAGAGACTTTTGTTCGAGAGATTCACAGAGCGAGCCCGACAGGTAGTCGTCCTGGCCCAGGAAGAGGCCCGCACGCTGAAGCACAACTACATCGGCACCGAGCACATCCTGCTCGGCCTGCTGCGTGAGGAGGAGGGCCTTGCCGCACGGGTCCTCGAGTCGCTCGACATCACCACCGAGCGGGTCCGCTCGCAGGTTGTGCGGATCGTCGGTTCCGGCGAGGAGGTCACCTCCGGCCAGATCCCGTTCACGCCGCGGGCGAAGAAGGTTCTGGAGCTTGCTCTGCGCGAGGCGCTCTCCCTCGGCCACAACTACATCGGCACCGAGCACATCCTGCTCGGTCTGGTGCGTGAGAACGAGGGCGTCGCCGCCCGCATCCTGCTCGACTTCGACGCCGACTCCGACAAGATCCGCAACGAGGTGATCCGGATGCTGTCCGGCCCTGGCGGGCGCCGACAGGGTGCCGGCGGGCCGGGAGGCGGCGGATCCGGCGAGGGGAAGAAGTCATCGGAGCTGCTCGACCAGTTCGGCCGCAACCTGACCAAGCTCGCCGCAGAGGGCAAGCTCGACCCGGTCGTCGGCCGCCAGACGGAGATCGAGCGCGTCATGCAGATCCTGTCGCGCCGCACCAAGAACAACCCGGTGCTGCTGGGCGAGCCCGGGGTTGGCAAGACCGCCGTGGTCGAGGGGCTGGCCGCCCGCATCAACAAGGGCGAGGTCCCCGAGCTGCTCAAGAACAAGCAGATCTACACGCTCGATCTGGCCGCCCTGGTCGCCGGCTCGAAGTACCGCGGCGAGTTCGAGGAG
>DASSMU010000254.1:0-4281 GCA_035701465.1 Solirubrobacterales bacterium | reverse complement strand
ACCACCCGCTCTGACAAATGCCGGCCTAATTAGGCCGGCATTTTGAGTATCCGTCAGCTCGGGTGGTGCCCCACGCCTGCTTTTCGAAGGCATACTGCTGCCGTGGCGACCGTGAGGCTGGAGCTTGAATACGACGGGGGTGGCTTTCGGGGGTGGGCTAAGCAGCCCGGGCTGCGAACGGTGCAGGGTGAGCTTGAGAGCGCGCTGGCGACGGTGTTGCGTGAGCCGGTGGAGCTGACGGTGGCGGGACGCACCGACACCGGGGTCCACGCCCGAGGACAGGTGGCGAGCTTTGTGACCGGGGTCGAGGTTCCAGGGGACCTCGCGCGGCGTCTCAATGGCGTCGGGCCGGATGACCTAGCCGTCACCGCAGCCATGCCCGCCACCGATGGCTTCGATGCTCGCCGGGACGCCAAGTCCCGCACCTACCGTTACCGGCTACTCGCCCGCCCCTCCCCCAGCCCCTTCGAGCAGGGCCGGTCCCTCTGGTGGCCCCACAAGCTCGACCGCGAAGCCTTGGACGCCTGCGCCACATCCCTTCTCGGCGCCCACGACTTCACCGCCTTCACCCCAACCCAAACCGATCACGTCCGTTTCGAGAGAGACATCCTCGCCGCAAGCTGGACAACCGAAGGCGACATAGTCAGCTTCCAAATCACAGCCGACGCCTTCATGCGAAACATGGTCCGAGTCCTAGTCGGCACAATGCTCGAAACCGCCTCGGACCGCAGGTCCGTCCCGAACTTCGAAGCTCTACTCAAAGGCGCGCCCCGGTCATCCGCCGGCGATACAGCCCCGCCTCACGGCTTGTACCTGGAGTCAGTCTCATACGACCCGAGCTGATCAGCGAGAGCCGTTCAGCGTCAGGAGTCGCGGGGGACCACCCGAGCTGACGGATACTCAAAATGCCGACCTAATTAGGCCGGCATTTGTCAGAACGGGTGGTCCCCCGCGACTCCCGCCCCTACACCAGCTCGAGAAAAACCATCTCAGTCGAATCCGACTTACGCGGACCCAACTTGACGATCCGCGTGTACCCCCCGGGCCGCTCCACGTACCGCGGCGCAACCTCCTCGAACAGCTTGTGCACGATGAACTTGTCGTTGTGCAACGTAGCCAGCGCCTGCCGCCGGGCATGCAGCCCGCCCTTCTTGGCAAGCGTGATCAGCTGCTCGACCTCGGGCTTGACCGCCTTGGCCTTGGCCTGGCTGGTCTTGATCCGCTCGTGGTCGATCAGCTGCTTGCAGAGGTTCGAGAGCAGTGCCTCGCGATGCGCCGCGTCGCGGCTCAGCTTGTTGCGCTTCTTGCGATGACGCATCGGTGGCTCAGAGCTCCCGCTCAGTCTCCCTGAAGGTCGAGATTGCGGGCGTGCAGCGTCTCGATCACTTCCTCGATCGATTTCTGACCGAAGTTGGGGATCGCGTTCAACTCGGAGCGCGTCTTGCGGACCAGGTCGCCGACCGTCTGCACGCCGGCCCGCTTGAGGCAGTTGTAGGAGCGGACGCCCAGCTCGAGCTCCTCGATCAGGATCTCGTCGAGGCCGTTGGCGCTCGCCACCCCGTCTCCGACAGACCCCGTAATCGCGTCGGCCGCATGGTTCGCAACCGGGTCGCGCGCGGTCAGCTCCTCGACCCGGTCGGCGTCGGTGAAGATCGCCAGGCTCTTGATCAGGATCTCGGAGGCCTCGCGCAGTGCGGCACCGGGCTCGATCGAGCCGTCGGTTTCGAGGTCGAGCGTCAGCTTGTCGAAGTCGGTCCGCTGGCCGACGCGTGCCGTGGCCACAGAGTAGGAGGCGCGGCGGATCGGCGAGAAGATCGAGTCGATCGGGATCACGCCGATCGGCTGATCCTCGGTCTTGTTCTCCTCCGCCGGCGAGTAACCGCGGCCGCGGCCGATCGTCAGGTAGACCTCGAGCTTGGTTTTCTTCTCCAGCGTCGCGATCGGCGCGTTCGGGTTGAGGATCTCGACCCCCGAGGGCAGGTCGATGTCCTTCGCCTTGACTTCGCCCGGGCCGGTGGCGACCAGCGGGGCCTCCACCTCGTCGGCATCGGTGTGCATGCGGACGACGAGGTCCTTGAGGTTGAGGATGATGTCGGTGACGTCCTCCTTCACGCCCTGCACGGTCGAGAACTCGTGCGCGACGCCCTCGATGCGGACGCTGGTGATCGCGGCACCGCCCAGGGAGGAGAGCAGGACGCGACGGAGGCTGTTGCCGAAGGTGTAGCCGAAGCCCTTGTCGAGGGGCTCGATCGTGAACGTGCCGCGGCGATCGTCCACTTTCTCAGAGGTGATGCGAGGGACCTGGAAATCAGTGGTCATGTGTTCCTTGCGTATGCGTGTTCAGAAAAGGGTCCGGTTACTTGGAGTACAGCTCGACGATCAGCTGCTCCTGCACCGGTGCCGAGATCTCGGCGCGCTCGGGGTAGCGCAGGACCTTGGCCGTGAGGGAATCGTGGTCGGCCTGCAGCCAGGCCGGCACGGTGGAGACGAGCTCCGTTGCCTTGCGAATCGTGTCCCCGGCGGTCGAGCTCGACTTGATCGAGATCACGTCCTCGGGACGCACCTGGTAGGAGGGGATGTCGACCCGCCGGCCGTTGATCAACCAGTGGCCGTGACGGATCAGCTGGCGGGCCTGGCGCCGCGAGGCGGCGAAGCCGAGCCGAACCAGCACGTTGTCGAAGCGCGACTCGAGCAGGCGCAGCAAGTTCTCGCCGGTGACCCCGTCCTGGCGCGAGGCCTTGTCGTAGTAGGCGCGGAACTGTTTCTCCAGCACCTGGTAGTAGCGGCGGGTCTTCTGCTTCTCGCGAAGCTGCACGCGGTACTCGGACTGGCGCATGCGGCCGCGGCCGTGCTCGCCGGGCGGGTAGGAGCGGCGCTCGACCCCGCACTTGTCGGTGAAGCAGCGCTCACCCTTGAGGAAGAGCTTCTGGCCCTCGCGACGGCACTGCTTGCACTGGGGTGAGGTGTCGCGAGCCATTCGCTTAGACCCTCCGCCGCTTCTTCGGGCGGCAGCCGTTGTGGGCCTGGGGCGAGACGTCCTTGACCGTGGTCACGTCGAGGCCGGCGGCCTGCAGCGAGCGGATCGCCGTCTCGCGCCCGGAGCCCGCGCCCTTGGCGAAGACCTCGACCTTCTCGAGCCCGTGCTCCATGCCCTTCTTGGCGGCCGCGTCGGCCGTCACCTGGGCGGCGAACGGGGTCGACTTGCGCGAGCCTTTGAAGCCGGCCGACCCGGCCGACTCCCAGGCGATCACGTTGCCTTCGGTGTCGGTGAGGGTGACGATCGTGTTGTTGAAGGAAGTCTTGATGTGCGCCTGTCCGTAGGTGACGTTCTTCTTGACGCGGCGCCGTGAGCGCCCTTTGGCGGGTTTTTTCGCAGCTGCCACGGTCTCTCCCTATTTCGGCTGCGGCGCCTTGCGCTTGCCGGCGACGCTCATCCGGCGCGGGCCCTTGCGGCCGCGCGCGTTGGTCTTGGTCCGCTGTCCGCGAACCGGGAGGCCGCGGCGATGGCGCAGGCCGCGGTAGGAGCCGATCTCCATCAGCCGTTTGACGTTCTGGGACTGCTCGCGCCGCAGGTCGCCCTCGACCTCGCGCTGCTCGACGGCCTCGCGCAGGCGCATCACCTCGTCCTCGGTCAGATCCTTGACCAGGGTGTTCGGATCGACTTTGGCCTCCACGAGGATCTTCTGGGCGGTGGACCGCCCGATCCCGAAGATGTAGGTCATCCCGATTTCGGCACGCTTGCCGACGGGTATGTTGACTCCTGCGATACGTGCCATCGCTGCCTCTCCCCTAGCCTTGGCGCTGCTTGTGACGGGGGTTCTGACAGATCACGAGAACCGCGCCGTGGCGGCGGATGATCTTGCACTTTTCGCACATCGGCTTTACAGAAGCTCTGACCTTCATCGCTCCGGGTCTCGTATCGACTACAGGACTCCTGCTAACCCCAGGAGTTGGGCAGGCAGGCACGACTTTCGGCCCGGTGGGCCGACCGAGAAAGATAGCAAGGAGCGTGGCTCGGGGCGGGTTGGCCTGGGAGGCGCGGGGCACCCCTCTCAAAACGCGCGGCAGGAGCCGCGCTTGAGTGTTTTGAGAGGGGTGCCCCGCGCCTCCTCCCCACACGCTCCGAGATACGGGGAAGCTTCGAATGCGGAGTGCCAGTTCCGGCCGACCCAGCCTCCCGGCGCGTTCCGGGGCCGTCGCATTCCTGAAGCTGGAACGTTCGACCGGGGGCGCCTCGGTTGCGAAGGTTGGGGCGAGACGGACGCTTGCAGGACGGCGTCG
>DASSMU010000253.1:0-4581 GCA_035701465.1 Solirubrobacterales bacterium | reverse complement strand
AGGCTTCGCGTAGCCGACCACCACGGCCGCGTAGTTGAAGCCGTCCCCGCTGGGCGCGTGGCTGAACGCGACAGGGGACGGGTCGTCCAACGACCAGTGCGCAACAGCCTCCCCCAATTGCAAGGCGAACTCCTCCAAGTCGTCGCTCTGTACTACGTTGACGCCCATCTGCACCCCTTGCGAACCATTAGCTCAGAGTACGAGCAGTGGCAGACAGACGGACGCCGGGTTGCCTGAGCTTTTCGAAGCGCCGAGCCGCCTCAACAAGCGGTTTCCTTAACGCCCCCGGCGGAATTCAAACCAGCAACCGTCGGATTAGAAGACTGGCGACTCCGTGTAGGTCCCGAAGACCTCCTGCATCGCCGCGATCATCTCGCCCTCGGTGGCGCGGGCGCGGGCGGCGACGATGATTGGGGGCATCAGGTTCTCCTCGGTGGCGGCGGCGCGCTTGAGCTCGGCTAGGGCGCTCTCGACCTCGGCGCCGTCGCGCTTGGCGCGGGTCGCCGCGAGGCGGTCTACCTGCTTGCGCTCCAGGGCCGGGTCGATGCGCAGGATCGGGGTCGACTCTTCGCCCTCCTGGGCGTCGTCGATTGGCGGTCAGCCGAGTTTGCGCCGAGTCAGAACCCATCGGGTGCGCGAGGTAGGCTTGCTTCGATGCCTCTTCTTCCCGGGAGATCGGATCAGGTCCAAGACAAGCTGCATCGGCTCGAAGAGCAAATGCAAGCCATGAACACGAGGATCGACAAGATGGCCGAAGCCTTCGAGTCGCGCCGGGCCGATGACGAAGCCGCTGCCATCGCCGCCGAGCGAATCCGCAGCGGCGCCGCCGATCATGAGGAAGACGGCACCGCCGCCTTGGCGAAGCTCGGCATCGAGATCCCCGAGGAATGACCGATGCGGCAGCCGGCGAGGTGCCAGTCACCTTCGCCAAGGGTCTCCTCGACGATGTTGCCGAGCTGACTGCGACGACCGCCGAGGACAGCCAGGCCATCAAGGACGAAGCCGAGGCCTTGAAGCTTCGTATCGCCGAGCTGCTGGTCGAATGCAAAGGCAACCCGTTCGTCGGCGAGCTGATGGGTCCGGGTCTTCACCCAGAGCTCGCCGATTGCCGCAGGGTTCGTTTCGACGTCCCCGCACACAAGGGCAAGCCCCGCTTTCGCCTGATCTACCGCAACGAGCCCACCGATGGCGCCCCCGGAAAATGCCGCTGGCTGACCATTGCCCCTCGTGCGGGCCTGCGAGCGCACCTGAAGGCCAGGCAGCGGTCCTGAGTCGCCACCACCGGGAGATCGGCTTATAGAGACGAAGGCCCCGGGTTGCGGTCAGCCGACCTCGGCATCGAGGTGTAGAAAGACGCCGAGGTTGTCTGTGTCGCCGTTCGCGTGCCCAGCGATCACGGCGCGGCACACACCGCTTCCCTGACGCTTGATCGCCGCCCGAACCGCGGGCCCCAGCGTCACCGCATCTTCTCGAGATAGGTGGCCGACGCAGGCCCCGTTGATCGTGACCTTGATCGCGTTTCGATCGTAGGGATTTGTTGGCTCGGGCACCAACTCGGCAGTGCAGTGGAACAGAGTGTCCGTGCCAGGTTTCCAGTTGCAGGCCGCGCGGATGGCAGGCTGGTAGTGCGACTCGCCCACGACCTCGACTCGGATGTCGCCGAATCGTTCAGCGTCTGCGAGCCATAGCGCGTCCTTGGTACCCGGGGTGTCCTGGGACCCTGGTTCGGCCCTGTCTCCGATCAGACGCTTGAGGAGTCCCATGTAATCGACCAGGCTACCGTGAGGCGAACTCGGTCATTGACCGAGAGCATTGCTTGCCCACTGACCGACTTCATCGACCAGCTCAACGGTCGCCTCGCGATCGAGTGGCTCGGCATCGAGCAATTCGTCGTAGCGCATCGGCACGGCGTAGATGGTCAGCTCATCGAGCTGTTCGGCATTCACGGGCAGCTCGGCCCCGTCGTTCTGCAAGAGCTGGAGAAGGCGGCCGATGTCGTGGATTCGGACTTCGTCCATGCCCCGGTGTGCCATCAGCGCCTTCAACCACTTCTCGATTGCCTGCTGGGCGTGGAAGCCGATGATCTCGTCGGTTATTTCAGGGTTGCCGGCGAGTTCGCGGACGGCGATCGCATCGGCCGTCGCCTTCCGGACCAGGACGGCCGCCTGGTTGGTGGGCTCAGGCGCTGACGAGGACACGGCCGTCTCGGAGCGCCTCGTTAACCATCGTGCCTGGGACATCGCCCCACTCGTCGACGTGACTGGCGCTGACGACGACGACGTCGAGGGCAACTTCAAGGCTGCGCAGCTCACGACGCAGGCGAGCCGACTCGGCTCGGCGCTTCGTGACCTCGCCCGGCTCAATGACGAGCAGGTCGAGGTCGCTGTCAGGGCGAGCCTCGCCGCGGGCGCGCGAGCCGAAGAGGATCACCCGCGCTCCCGGTGCCGCCCTGGCCAGTCGCCTACCGGCCTCCTCGATCAACTTCTCGTTCGTCATGAGATCAAGCTAAAAGACCGGCGACTCGGTGTAGGTGCCAAAGACCTCCTGCATCGCCGCGATCATCTCTCCCTCGGTGGCGCGGGCACGGGCGGCGACGATGATCGGGGGCATCAGGTTCTCCTCGGTGGCGGCGGCGCGCTTTAGCTCGCCGAGGCTCGCTTCCACCTCGGCGCCGTCGCGCTTTGCGCGGGTCGCTGCGAGGCGGTCGACCTGCTTGCGCTCCAGGGCCGGGTCGATACGCAGGATCGGGGTTGGCTCTTCGCCCTCCTGGGCGAAGTCGTTGACGCCGACGACGATGCGCTTGCGCTCGTCGACCTCGCGTTGGTAGGTGAAGGCGGCGTCGGCGATCTCGCGCTGGGGGAAGTTGCGGCGGATCGCCTCGACCATCCCCCCCAGCTCGTCGATGCGGGCGAAGTAGCCGTAGGCGGCCTCCTCCATCTCGTCGGTCAGCTTCTCGACGAACCAGGAGCCGCCGAGCGGGTCGGGGGTGTTGGGCGCGCCGGACTCGAAAGCGATGATCTGCTGGGTGCGCAGCGCCACCCGCACCGCCTCCTCGGTGGGCAGGGCCAGCGCCTCGTCGAATGAGTTGGTGTGCAGGGACTGGGTGCCGCCGAGCACCGCGGCAAGAGCCTCGAGCGAGGTGCGGACGACGTTGTTGAGCGGCTGCTGGGCGGTCAGCGAGACGCCGGCGGTCTGGGCGTGGAAGCGCAGCCGCATCGACTCCTCCCTCGTCGCGCCGTATTTCTCCTTCATCTCACGCGCCCAGATCCGCCGCGCGGCGCGGTACTTGGCGATCTCCTCGAAGAAGTCGATGTGGGCGTTGAAGAAGAAGGAGAGCCGGGGGGCGAAGTCGTCGACGTCGAGGCCGCGCTCCAGCGCCCGCTCGACGTAGGTGAAGCCGTCCTTGAGCGTGAAGGCCAGCTCCTGCTGTGCGGTCGAGCCGGCCTCGCGGATGTGGTATCCGGAGATCGAGACCGGGTGCCAGCGCGGCATGTTCTCGGTGCACCACTCGATCATGTCGGTGACCAGGCGCATCGCCGGCTCGATCGGGAAGCACCACTCCTTCTGGGCGATGTACTCCTTGAGGATGTCAGTCTGGATCGTGCCGCCGAGCTTCTCCGGCGGAACCCCCTGCTGCTCCCCGACGAGGACGTAGAAGGCAAGCAGGATCGCCGCCGGGGCGTTGATCGTCATCGAGGTGGTGACGCCGCCGAGCGGGATGCCGTCGAAGAGCTGCTCCATGTCGTCGAGGCTGTCGACGGCTACGCCCTCGCGACCGACCTCGCCGAGGCTGCGCACGTGGTCGGAGTCGTAGCCCATCAGGGTCGGCATGTCGAAGGCGGTCGAGAGCCCGGTCTGGCCATGGTCGAGCAGATAGTGGAAGCGCTCATTGGTCTCCTCGACCGTGCCGAAGCCGGCGAACTGGCGCATCGTCCAGAGCCGCCCCCGGTACATCGACTCGTAGGGCCCGCGGGTGAACGGGTACTCACCGGGGCGCCCGACCGTCGCCTCGGGATCGTCAGGCCCGGCCTCGGGCCCGTAGAGCGGCTCGATCGACTGCCCCGACATGGTCGAGAAACCCACCTCGCGCTCCTCATGCTCCGGCTTTGCACCGGGCTTCGTGGCCACGGCCACAGTCTACGGGCGGCCGCGCCGACCTACTGGCGCTTTATTCGGCATATATCCGAGGAAAGCGCCATATCACTCCCTAACGCCGTGGGGGGAAGCGACGGGGCGGCTGCTTGCGACGGGCGGCGATGCGCGAGCCGCCGAAGCCGGCGACGGTCGCCAGCAGGGTGACGGCGATCGCGACCAGGCGGCGTCCGAGGCGCTCGAAGCGCAGCGTCTGCCAGCCTTCGTCGCGGGCGATCTCCAGCAGCGGCGGGTCGGGGTTGACGACGACCGGGTTGCCGACGGCGCGCAGCATCGGCAGGTCGGAGATCGAGTCGGAGTAGGCGTAGGAGGCCCCGAGGTCGATGTCGTGCGCGGCGGCGAATTCCTCGATCGCCTCGACCTTGCCCGGGCCGTAGACGAAGGGGCCGTCGAAGCGGCCGGTCAGCGTGCCGTCGTCGGCGACCTCGT
>DASSMU010000252.1:0-9605 GCA_035701465.1 Solirubrobacterales bacterium | reverse complement strand
ATCACTACTGGATCGTCGGCGTGCTGGACGCGCCAGTGCAGGCGGGTGTTTTCGCGCTGGGCCTCGTGCAGCTGGGCTTTGGCCGCGGTTGTGGCGGTGTAGGTCTTGACGAAGTCGATCACCGGGTTGAGGTAGGAGTAGATGACGGCGAAGAGGACCAGCGTCAGGGCGACGCGGCCGACCCGGTCCCAGTGGATGCGGCTGGGGCCACGCCTCGCCCCCGGCCTGCGGGCTGCTGGACGTCGCCTTGGGCTGCCGGCGGGCCTTTTCCTCGCCTGGGCGCGCGCTGCCATGCCCGCTCCTACGCGGTCGGGCGCCGCATTCCTTCACGACCGCTGGTGGAATGCCTGCAAACCAGGGAACTCAGCCGCGCCCCCCAGTTCCTCCTCGATCCTCAGCAGGCGGTTGTACTTGGCGACGCGATCGGAGCGCGAGGGGGCGCCGGTCTTGATCTGGCCTGCGCCGGTGGCGACGGCGAGGTCGGCGATCGTCGTGTCCTCGGTCTCGCCCGAGCGATGCGAGATCACCGCCGTGTAGCCCGCCTCGGAGGCGATCCGGATCGCCTCCAGGGTCTCGGTCAGGGTGCCGATCTGATTGACCTTGACCAGGATCGAGTTGCCGACCCCGAGCTCGATGCCGCGGCGCAGGCGCTCGGGATTGGTGACGAAGAGGTCGTCGCCGACGAGCTGGACCCGCTCGCCCAGCTTCTCGGTAAGCAGCTTCCAGCCGTCCCAGTCCTCCTCGTCCATGCCGTCCTCGATCGAGAGGATCGGGTAGCCCGAGCAGGCGTCCTCCCAGTAGGAGGCCATCTCCTCGGACGAGAGCGAGCGACCCTCGTGCTCGAGCACGTAGGCGCCGCCCTCGAAGACCTCGCTGGTCGCCGGGTCGAGGGCGATGAAGACGTCCGTGCCCGCGGTGTAGCCAGCTGCCTCAACCCCAGCCAGCACCGCCTGCAGGGCCGCCTCGTTGGACTCGAGGTTGGGCGCGAAGCCGCCCTCATCGCCGACCGCGGTCGAGTGGCCGCTTGCGGCGAGGCTCTTCTTCAGGGCGTGGAATACCTCGGTGCCGACCCGCAGGCACTCCGAGAAGCTCGCCGCGCCGGCTGGGACGACCATGAACTCCTGGAAGTCGACCGAGTTGTCGGCGTGGGCGCCGCCGTTGAGCACGTTCATCATCGGCACCGGCAGCAGGCGTGGATCGCCGCCGCCGTAGAGCGCCGCCAGGTAGCGGAAGAGGGGCTCGCCGGCGAGCATTGCGGCCGCCTTCGCCGCGGCCAAGGAGACCCCGAGGATCGCGTTGGCGCCAAGCCGGCCCTTGTTGGGCGTGCCGTCGAGCTCGATCATCTTCGCGTCGAGCCCGGCCTGGTCGGCGGCGTCGGCGCCCCTCAGCGCCTCGGCGATCTCCCCGTTGACGTTGGCGACCGCGCGCGAGACACCCTTACCCGCCCAGGCGTCGCCGCCGTCACGGAGCTCGACCGCCTCGAACTCCCCGGTCGAGGCGCCCGAGGGAACCGCCGCCAGCCCGCGCGCACCCGAGTCGAGCACGACTTCGACCTCGACCGTCGGGTTGCCGCGCGAGTCGAGGATCTGGCGGGCGTGGATGGATGAAATCGAGCTCAAGGAGGGCCCGGCAGTCTAGTGCCGCCGGCGGAGCCTTGCGGCTATTCGCCGGTGGCGCCCGGCACGACGCCCGGGGGCAGTTCGGCGCCTTCTGCGGGGGCCGCTTTCAGCCCCGCCGGCTGGGGTCGCTGGGCCAGTTTCTGACCTTCCGGCGCGAGCGGGGTGATCGAGCCCGGCTGAGCCGGTTTGACCTGGGCCACCATCGCGGGACACGCTTCGGCCGGTTTTTTCGGGCTCGCTTCGAAGCAGGCCGGGTCGGCTTCCGCCGAACGCCCGTCGCCCTTGAAGTTGGCGCAGCGTTTGATCGTGAACCCGGAGGCGCAGAAGGTGCGGGATATCCAGGTGCTGTGGAAGTTACTGACGAAGCGCGTGAGCTCCTGCTGCGATGTCTGTTCTTCGAGCTGGCTGCTGATCTGCGATTTCACTTCTTCCAGCGACTGGACTTTCTCCGGGGTGATCTTCATCACCTCGAAGACGATGTAGCCGCGGGAGTCTTTGACCGGGCCTTCGACTTCGCCCTGAGGGGCGGCGAACACTTCTTTGTTCAGGGGTTCCGGAATGCCGCCTTCGCTGACTCCTTCCTGAAGCCCGCCTTTCCCTTTGGTCGCCGGATCGGTCGAGAACTTCTTTGCGACCTTTTCCCAGCTCTGCACCGAGTCGTCTTTTTCGAGTTCGGCTTTGGCTTCTTCGACCTTGGCCTTGTCTTTGTTGAGGACGGTGCGGATGTCGCGGCTTTCCGGGGTCGTGAACTGACTGGACTTGGCCGCTTCATAGTAATTCTCGATTTCGCGGCTGCTCGGCACCGTCGGTTCGCCCTGGATCTGTTCCTGGATCTGTTTGGTGAGGATCTGGATCGTCAGGCGCTCTTTGACGTCGGCCGGCGTGTAATGCGATTTCTTGAGGAATTCCTGGAACTGCTTTTTGGATTTGAACGCCTGCGATTCCACTTTTTTCAGTTCTTCGGCGACTTCTTTCGGCGTCGCCGAGATGCCCATTTCTTCAGCCAGACCTTGGATCCAGACGGATTCGAGGAGTTCGCCGAGCGCCGCTTCCTGCAGCTGTTCGTATTTTTCGTCGCCGGGTTTGGGCAACGGTTTCACCGAGCTGGCGGCCGCGGCAATGACGATCGCGTGCCGGAGCTGGGCTTCAGTGATCGTGCCGAGGCCTTCCGGCGCATCTTCGATCACCGCCACGTCGCCGCTGGACACGCTCGGATTGCCGATGCCCTGGGCGATCGCGAAGCCGACGAAGAGCAGGACGAGAAGCCCCGCGAAGGCGAACAGGGCGAGGCGCTTCAACCCCGCCGATCTCCTCCTCTGCTGCTGATTCGACGCCACCGATCGGGCAGCATAATCAAATGGTTGGAGCGGAGCCTGCTCCGTGCGTCCGGATCAACTCGCGACCGTCTCCCCGGCGTCCTGCGCGCGCCGCGCCTCGCGGACCCCCTCTGCCATGGAAAGCACCGCCGCGAGGCGAGCCTGCGGCTCGTCAGGCACCCGCATCGCGGCCGTCTTCTCGCGCCATTCGTAGACCGCCCCCTCGGCATGTTCCGCCAGGACGGCGGCGCCGTCGGAGTCGAGCTCGACCCCGGTGACGCTGAGGCGACCACCGCGGAACTCGACGCTGTGTGCTCCGGCGAGCCCCAACTCGATCCGCGCCCGCTGCAGCGTCAGCAGGTTCTCGACCTGCAGCGGCGGCGGCCCGAAGCGGTCGTCGAGCTCGTCGCGGATCGCCCGCAGCTCACCTGGCTCGCGAGCGGCGGCGATGCGGCGGTGGACGTCGATCTTCGCCGCCTCAAAGGGGATGAAGGCGGCGGGCAGGTAGGCGTCGACGGGCACGTCGAGACGAACCGGTTCGGGCGCCTCCTCCCCCCCAGCCGCCTCGCGGGCGGCGCCGACCGCCTCGTCGATCATCTGGCAGTAGAGCTCGAAGCCGACCGCGGCGACGTGGCCGGACTGCTCCTCGCCGAGCAGGTCGCCGGCGCCGCGGATGTCGAGGTCGCGCATCGCGATCTTGAAGCCGGAGCCGAGCTCGGTGTGGTCGGCGAGGGTCGAGAGCCGCGCCGCCGCCTCCTCGGTCAGCGCCTCGGCCGCGGGGTAGAGCAGGTAGGCGAAGGCGCGCTCGCGAGAGCGGCCGACGCGGCCGCGGATCTGGTAGGCCTGGGCCAGGCCGAGCTGGTCGGCGCGCTCGACGATCAGGGTGTTGGCGCTGGGGATGTCGAGGCCCGACTCGATGATCGTCGTCGTCACCAGGCAGTCGGCGTCGCCGCGGAGGAAGCCGAGCATCGTCTCCTCTAGCTGTTTCTCCTCCATCTGGCCGTGCGCTTCGGCGAAACGGGCCTTCGGGACCAGGCCGCGCAGGCGCTCGACCGTCTCGGGCAGCGAATCGATCCGGTTGTGCAGGAAGAAGGCCTGGCCGCCGCGCTCGAGCTCGCGCTGGATCGCCTTGGCGACGAGGTCCTCGTCGTAGGGGCCGACGTAGGTGCGGACGGGCCGGCGGCCCTCGGGCGGCGTCTCGATCGTCGAGATGTCGCGCAGGCCGGCGAGGCTCATCTGCAAGGTGCGCGGGATCGGCGTCGCCGAGAGGGCCAGCACGTCGACCTTGAGCTTGAGCTGGCGCAGCAGTTCCTTCTGTTTGACCCCGAAGCGCTGCTCCTCGTCGACGATGACGAGGCCGAGGTCCTTGGCGCGGACGTCGCGCGAGAGCAGCCGGTGGGTGCCGATCAGGACGTCGACCTTGCCCGCTTCGAAGTCGGCGAGCACAGCCTTGACCTCGGCCGGCTTGCGCAGGCGCGAAACGCCCTCAACGACGAAGGGCAGGTCGGCTAGGCGCTCGCGGAAGGTGCCGAAATGCTGCTGGGCGAGGATCGTCGTCGGCACCAGCATCATCACCTGCTTGCCGTCGGCGGCCGCCTTGACCGCGGCACGCAGCGCCACCTCGGTCTTGCCGAAGCCGACGTCCCCGCAGACCAGGCGGTCCATCGGCTGCTCAGCCTCCATGTCGCCCTTGACCGACTCGATCGCTTCCACCTGGTCGGCGGTCTCGCGGTAGGGGAAGGCCGCCTCCATCGTCATCTGCCACTCACCGTCGGCGCCGAAAGCGTGGCCCTTGCGGGTCCGGCGCTCCGCATACAGGTTGAGCAGCTCGCCGGCGAGGGCGCCCGCGGCCCTGCGGGCCCGCGCCTTCATGTTCTGCCAGCGCTTGCCGCCCAGCGCCGAGAGCGTCGGTTCGCCGCCGGCGCCGACGTAGCGGCTCAGCTTGGCGAGCTGGTCGGTGGGGACGTAGACGCGGTCCTCGCCCTTGTATTCGAGGTAGAGGTAGTCGCGGGTGACGCCGCCGACCTCGCGGGTCTCGAAGCCGGCGAAGCGGGCGACGCCGTGGTCCTCGTGGACGACGTAGTCGCCGACCCGCAGGTCGCTGAAGGCGAGGCGGCCGCGCGCGGCGCCCGGGACGCGGGCCTCGGCCTGGCGGCGGCGGTGGACGAGGCGGCGGAAGGGGTAGACGGCGAGGCGCAGCTCGGGACTGACGAAGCCCTCGCGCAGGCGCGCCTCGGCGAAGGTGAGGGCGGGTTCGGGCGAGAGCCTGCCGCCTTCGAGCAGCCTCGCGTCGAGGCGGTCGAGGCCGTAGCGGGCACGCTCGGCCTCACCGCGGTCGTCGAAGGCGACAACGGTCCGGTAGCCGGAGCGCACCTGCTTCTCCAGCTCCGCCTCGGCCTCCTTCACGCTGCGGGCGGGCGACTCGGCCCGAGCGGCACGAAACGCCTCCCCAAGGCCGACGGGCCGAAATCCGGAGCCAGGCTCCGGATTTCGGCCCGTCGGCGGTCGAAGTCGTGGGGGTAGAGGGCGAAGGCGAGGACGAAGAGGGCCTCGGCGGTCTCCTTGAAGGCGCCCTGGGCGAAATAAGAGGCCCCGAGGTAGGGGATCGCGACCAGGGTCGCGGCCAGCACTCGGCGCACTCCCCCGAGGTCGTCGAGCGCGATCAGCGCGGTCAGCGCGGTGAGGATCCCGATCGCGAAGATCTCGCCGACGAAGGCCTGGCCGAGGCCGATCCCGGGCAGGGCCGCGACCGCGGCGGCGAGCGCGTGCGGGCCGAGTGGGTAGCCGGCTTCCGGCGCCGGGCCGAGGCCGCTGCGCAGCCACTCGGCCCAGGCCAGGTGCAGGCCGAGGTCGTTGTTGAAGCCGACGCCGACGATCCCCCAGCGCCCGCTGATCGCGAAGGGGATCGAGAGCACCAGTGCGACGACCACGGCGACAGGCAGTCCCTCCCGCAGCAGGCCCGCGCCGCCGCGTCGCGGCTGCCACCAGAGCAGCAGCGCCGCGGCCACGAGCAGGGCCAGCAGGCCCAAGGTCGCGCTGGTCGCGTGACCCGGCGCCCGGGCCAGGAAGCCGGTGACCGTGAGCACCGCGCCGAAGCCGACCGCCGGCGCCAGCCACCGACGCGACTCCTCTCCTCCGGCAAGGCCGAGGACGGCACGTCCCACCAGCAGCGAGGCGGCGCAGATCAGCGCCGCCGAGGCGTAGGTCCCGATCATCAGGGGCGGAAACTATGGCAGCGGAGGCAGCGGGCGCGCCCCGGCTCAGTACCTGTCGGCGGCCCGCTCCAGCGTCTCTCGCAGGTTGTCCCCCCGCAGCGGCTCCTCGTGCCCGGCGCAGACGACCGCCGGTTCCAGCGCCGCCAGTTTGCGCACCGACTCCTTCGCCTTGGCGTGGTCCCAGGCCCAGGCCGGGTGCGGCACGCTCGCCTCGCCCGCGGGCAGCGGCCGTCCCAGCCGCACCGAGTCGATCAGGTAGACGACGTCGCTGACGATCGCCAGCCGGTCGCTCTCGCGCCAGAGCCCGATCAGCCCCGGCGCGTGGCCGGGGAAGTGGACGACGCGGAAGCCGGCGACCTCGTCGCCCTCGGAGACGGTCCCGTCGATCTTCACCGCACCGCCGTCCCAGCGCCGCAGCAGCAGCGGGTAGATCCGGCGCGCCGGTGCCCAGGGCAACTCGGAAAGGTCCATGTAGGGGGCGATCGAGGCGTCGCTTTCGGCGTCCGCGACTTCGTCGGGATGGCAGTGGATCGGGACGCCCATCGCGGGCGCCGT
Organism: Solirubrobacterales bacterium; assembly: GCA_035701465.1. Lineage (GTDB taxonomy): Bacteria > Actinomycetota > Thermoleophilia > Solirubrobacterales > 70-9 > VRUE01. The sequence continues at coordinate 2,900 of DASSMU010000252.1, read as the reverse complement.
CCCGCGATGGTCCGCATGCGCGTGTCCGAGCACGATCCGCTTCAGGCCGCCGAGTTGCCTGGCCGCCGCCCTCGCCTTCTTCGTCATCGACTTGGACCCGGCGTCGAACTGCACCGCCCCGCCCTCGTCCTCGAGGAAGTAGATGCTCATCGCCTTGCGGAAATCCCCGCGCAGCAGCCAGACCCCGTCGGCAACCTTCTCCATGATGAGATCAGCCTAATGCCAAGTCTCTGGAAAGCCGGGATGACGGTGCTGATCGTCTGCCTGGTCGCCTCGATGGCGATCGCGATCTACCGCCTCGCGACGACGCCGACCGAAATCCTTGGCGACGGCTTCCGCGGCCTGCCGGCTCACGGCCACTCGCCGCGTTAGTATCGGCCCCGTTCAGCGACCAGCAGAGGAGGCGGCGTGTTCACTCGCATCGTTGTTGGAACCGACGGGTCCGAGACCGCCGCGGAGGCTGTCCGCCAGGCCATCGACCTGGCGAAGCTATCCGGTGCCGAGCTCAGCATCGTCAGCGCCTACGAGCCCCTGCCCAAACGCCGGGTCGAGGCGGAGAAGCTCGACGCGCCGGCTGACGTCCAGTACGAGATCGGTCCGCGTGAGGACGTCAACCTCGTCCTCGACGCCGCCGCGGCAAGCGCCCGCAAGGAGGGCGTGGAGGTTCAGACGCATCCGATCGAGGCCGAACCCGCCGAAGCGATCCTCAACGTCGCCGAAGAGACCAAAGCCGACCTGATCGTCGTCGGCAACAAGGGCATGACCGGAGCGCGCCGCTTCCTCCTCGGCAGCGTCCCCAACAACGTTTCCCACCATGCCCCTTGCAGCGTAATCATCGTCCGTACGACTTAGCCTTGCGGTTCCGTAGCGGCGGAGGCGTCGATCAGGCCGGCGCCCTGGCGCGTTTCGGGAAGGCCCAGGTCGCGCGCCGTCGCGCGTAGACGCTTCGTCACCGCCTCGACCCGTCCCTTCTTCTTCGCTTTGGGGTCAAGCGTGCCGCTGGCGAGGATCATCGCGGCGACCCCAGAGACGTGTGCGGCGGCCATCGAGGTGCCGACGTAGTTGCTGGGCTCGGCGAAGCGGCGGGTGTTGTGTTCCTGGAGCGTCACCTGGTAGATCGGGCCGGCCGAGACCGAGGGGCAGCCCACCGCGGGGTCTCCTCCGCCGGGTGCGAGGACGTCGACATCTGCGCCCGCCAGTGAGTAATCGCCAAGGCAGCCGCCCTCGGTGCTGCCCCCGACCCCGATCGTGTGTGGGCTGGTGGCGGGCGGGGCCACGCACGCCTCCGAGCCGAGGTTGCCGACGGATGCGACGGTGACCACGCCTTTACGGTAGGCCTGGCGCAGCGCTTCGTCGACCCCCGGCACCTGCTTGCCGCATTCGAAGTTGAAGCTCATGTTGATCACGTCGGCGCCGTGGGCTACGGCGAACCGGATCCCTTTGGCGATCTCGTCCGCCTGCCCGCGTCCGTGCTTGTCGAGAACGCGGACCGGCATCAGTTTCGCCCGGTAGGCGATCCCGGTCAGGCCGATGCCGTTGTTGGTCTTCTCGGCGATCGTCCCGGCCACGTGGGTCCCGTGACCGTTTTCGTCGAGCGGGACCCGGTCGTTGTCGACGAAGTCGTAACCGGGGACGAACTGGCTCGCGGTGAAGTCGGGGCTGCGCAGGAAGCGAGGGCTCTTCGCCCGGTAGGCGATTCCGGTGTCGAGGACCGCGACGGTGACGCCTTCCGCGCCGGGATGGCCGGTGGCCGCCAGGTGCTCCCAGGCTCCGACGGCGTCGATCCCCCCGGGAGAGATGGGGAGCAGCGGCGTCGCCGTTCCCTGCCAGGGGAGGAAGTTCCACTGCTTGGCGACCCATCCGCTAGGTGGCCCGATTGGAAGGTCGATCGTCCCCGGGTCGTTGGGCAGTTCGGTCGAGACTTCGGACTTCGTCGCGGAGGCGGTGGCGACGTAGTTGGGTGCGGCGTAGGCGACTCCGGGAAGCCGGCGCAGGGCCGCGGCCGTGGCCCTAACGCCGACGTGGCGGGGCAAGGTCACGGTGCGGGCCGCGCGGGCACCGGCGACCTTGACCACGAGTTGGTGGGGGGCGAAGCCATGGGCGGGTGCGAGGCCGCTCGCGGCGCCGGCGCCGGCCGGGGCGAGGCAGAGGGCCGCTTGCAGGGTCGCGGCGGCAGCGATCGGAAGGAGTCGGTTCATCTTGTTCTGCGCTCGCGCAATCCCTGCAACCGAGCGAGCTTCCCCCTAACACCAGCCTACTCGCGAAGTTGTTGATCCACATACTCTCCGATGGATGAGAGGCGACGCATCGACGTCCAAGGACGAGCGGCTGATGGCGATGGCGATCGAGCGCGCCCGCGAAGCGGAGCGCCACGGCGACGTGCCGATCGGCGCCGTGATCGCCCGCGACGGCGAGCCGCTGGCCGCGACGGGGAACGAGCGCGAGCTGCGAGCCGACCCCACGGCCCACGCCGAGATCCTCGCGATCCGCGCCGCCGCCGAGGCCCTGGGCGGTTGGCGCCTACCCGGCACGACCCTCTACGTGACGCTCGAGCCCTGCGCGATGTGCGCAGGCGCGATCGTCCTCGCCCGCATTCCCGCAGTCGTCTACGGAACCGCCGACCCCAAGGCGGGCGCCGCCGGCAGCGTCCTCGACGTCCTCGCCGAGCCCGCCCTGAACCACCGCCCCAAGGTCACCGGTGGCATGCTGGAGGCCGAGTGCGCCGCCCTGCTCAGCGACTTCTTCGCCGCCCGACGCTAGCGGCATGAAACTGCTTCTGGGAGCTATCCGGCCGCGGTCGTAGGTTCGCCTCACCGCGACGGGGGCTCCCGAAAGCAGACGAGACGGGCAGGCCGCGCTTGCGTTATGGGCTGCGAGCCCGAGACGCTAGTTGGCCGCCC
>DASSMU010000251.1:0-5941 GCA_035701465.1 Solirubrobacterales bacterium | reverse complement strand
GTCGAGGTCTCTGCGGAGGAGAAGGCTCGGTTGCTCGACAAAGGGTTCTTCAACCAGTCCTAGCTTTGGGCCTGTGGTGCGGGGGAGGGTCGGGTGCCTCGCGGGGGCGCTGACTTTTTCGCCGCAGGCTTGTGATGCGTTCGCTGAGGGGACAGGGCGAAAAAGGGAGCGCCGCGCCCCAGCGAGGCACCCGACCCTCCCTGCTGGCCCGCGGCTAGGCTGCGCTGACTGTGATCGTTGGCTTTTGTGGATCCGGGAGCATGGCGGCGGCTATGGCGCGAGGGATGCGCGACGACGTGGACGGGATGCTGTTCACGGATTCCGGCTCCGGGCGGGCGGAAGCCCTGGCCGAGGAGTTCGGGGGCGAGGCGGTCGACACCAACCGTGAGCTGGCGGAACGAGCCGACGTGGTCGTGCTTGCGGTGAAGCCGGCGAAGCTGGAGGAGGCCGCGGCTGAGATGCAGGACGCACGCGCGATCGTCTCGCTGCTGGGCGCCACCTCGCTGGAGAGGGTCCGCGCGGCATTCCCCAGCTCAGAGGTGGTGCGGGTGATGCCGAACGTGGGGGTCGAGGTGCGGCGGGGAGTGCTTTGCATGGCCGGCGTCGCGGACGCCGAGCTGCGCTCGCTTCTCGGGGGACTGGGGCATCTCGTAGAGCTGCCGGACGGCGAGTTCGACGCCGCCACCGCTGTGATGGGATGCGCGCCGGCCTACCTGGCGCTGGCACTGGAGGCGATCGCCGCAGCCGGCATTGCCGACGGTCTGGCGCCGGATCTGGCTCAGGAGCTGGTCGTTGAGATGGCCGCCGGCACGGCCGAGCTGCTGCGCGGGCGGGACCCGACCGAGGTGCGGCGGGCAGTCGCCTCGCCCGGTGGCAGTACCGAGGCCGGCCTGGAGGCGCTGGACCGAGAGGGCGCAGCACGGGCATTCGAAGCCGCCGTACGGGCCTCGCTGGAGAGGATGCGCGGATGATCGCGCTCGCCTTGACCCGCTTCGACGTGGCCGACTACGTTGGGGCGCTCTTCCTCGTCTACATCATCCTGGTCCTCCTCAACGTGCTGATCTCCTGGGTGCCGCGCATGCCCTACAACCGAGCACTGCGGGCGACGCTCGACTTCGTCAAAGAGACGACCGACCCCTACCTGAACCTGTTCCGGCGCGTCCTGCCGCCGCTCGGGGGCGGTGGCTTGGCGATCGACCTCAGCCCGATGATCGGCGTGATCCTGCTCTTCGTCCTGCGCGCCCTCGTCGTCGGTCTGATCGAAGGGTGAACGGGGAGGGGGCTCGCGCCTGGCGCCTGGCGGGCGCGCTCTGCGGCCTGGTCGTCGTGCTCGACCAGGCGGCCAAGGCGCTGGTCGAAGCGCACATCGTCCCCGGCCAGGACGTCGAGGTCATCGGGCCGATCGAACTCACCCTCTCGCACAACAGCGGCGTCGCCTTCGGGCTCGCCGCCGGCGGCGGCCTGCGACTGGTGCTGCTCACTGCAGTGGCCCTGGGGGTGGTCGGCTACGTCTTCTCCCGCGACCCGACGCGGCGCTGGATGTGGGTCGCCGCCGGGCTGCTTGCCGGAGGCGCCCTGGGCAACCTCGCCGACCGCATCCGCGCCGACGCGGTCACCGACTACATCCAGATCGGCAGCTGGCCCGCCTTCAACCTCGCCGACGTAGCCGTAACTGCGGGCGTCCTCCTGCTCGCCCTCTCCTACCTGCTCGATCCGTCCGCGTCGGAGGAGAGGTCCAAATGAGCTTCCGGTGCGCCTTTTCCCCTCTATACGTGGATAAAGCGCACCGGAACGGGTGGGGACCGTGAGCGGCGAGCTGCGCATCGTGCACGTCGACGACTACCTTGCGGTGGTCGACAAGCCCGCGGGCATGGTGGTCCATCCGGCGCCGTCGCACCGCGGGCCGACCCTGGTCGACGAGCTGGGGGAGCTGCTGGGCGGCGGGCCCGACCCGGAGCGGCCGGGGATCGTGCACCGCCTCGACAAGGGGACCAGCGGCCTGCTCGTCGTCGCCCGCAGCGACGAGGCCCACGCCGCCCTGCAGGCCCAGGTCCAGCGCCGCGAGGTGGAACGCGTCTACCTGGCCCTCGCCCGCGGCCGGCTCGCCTCCCGCACGGGAACGATCGACGCCCCGATCGGGCGCGCCGCCCGTCAGCGCCACCGCATGGCCGTCTCCGGCGCCGCCTCGCGCCAGGCGCGTACCCACTTCACCGTGCTGGAGCTGCTCGCTGCCGAGTCCTACCTGGAGGCGCGCCTGGAGACCGGCCGCACCCATCAGATCCGTGCCCACTTCGCCGCGATCGGTCACCCGCTGGCGGGCGACGTCACCTATGGCGGCGAGGCCAAGTACGGGCTCGAGCGCCAGTTCCTCCATGCGCGTCGGCTCGCCTTCGACCACCCGCAAAGCGGTGAGCGCCTGACCTTCTCCTCCGAGTTGCCGGCGGATCTCGCCGCGGCGCTGGAGGCCGCCCGCGCCGCTTAGCAAAGCGGCCCCGTCTACAATCGACGGCTCGGAAACCGACCCTCGCACGCACCGACCCGGATCCTGACCGGCATTACGCCGGATCCCGGCAAGGGCGACGGGGATGCAACGCAAACAAGGAGCTTCACCATGGCAGAGGCAGGCCTGAAAGAGCTGCTGGAGGCCGGAGTCCACTTCGGTCACCAGACGCGACGCTGGAACCCCAACATGCGCCGCTACATTTTCGGCGAGCTGGACGGGATCCACATCATCGACCTCGTCCAGACCGAGGCGCTGCTGGAGAACGCGCGCCGCTTCGTCGGCGAGCTCGCGACCGCCGGCGGTACGGTGCTCTTCGTCGGCACCAAGAAGCAGGCGCGCGGACCGGTCGAAGAGTGGGCCGACCGCTGCAAGATGCCCTACGTCAACCAGCGCTGGCTCGGCGGCCTGCTGACCAACTTCAACACGATGTCGGCGCGGATCGCGCGCCTGCACGAGCTGACCGAGTGGCGCGACGAGGGCAAGCTGGACCTGCTCCCGACCAAGGAGCGGATGGGGATGCAGGCCGAACTTGCCAAGCTCGAATTCAACCTCGGCGGCGTGCGCGACATGGATCGGCTGCCCGATGCGGTCTTCGTCACCGACCTCAAAACCGAGGAGATCGCGGTGCGCGAGGCGGCCCGCCTGCGAATCCCGATCATCGGCCTGGTCGACACCAACTGCGACCCGACCCCGATCGACTACGTGATTCCCGGCAACGACGACGCGATCCGCTCCTGCCAGCTGGTTATAGGCACGATCGGGGCCGCGATCGACGAGGGCGCCAGCGCCTGGCGCGTCCAGGAGGAGCGCCGCATCGCGGAGGAAATGCAGCGGCGCAAGGTGGAAGAGGAAGAGCGCAAGAAGCGCGAGGAGGAAGAGAAAATCCGGGTTGCCGCCGAGGAGGCGGCGAAGAAGGAGGCGGCTGAAGCGGAGGTGGCGAAGCAGGCCGAGGCGGCCCAGGCGGCTGCCAAGGCCCCAGCTCAGGGACAAGGCGCACCAGCTACCCCGGCGCAGGCCCAAGCCGCACCGGCTGCGGGTCCTGTCGCGGGTGATGGGGGGGCGCTGCGGGCGGGCCACGGTCCGTCCTCGACCCCCCCATCACCCACGCCACCCGCAGAGGAGGCGTCCAAGCCTGCGGCCCCGGCCGAGAAAGCTCCTGCGGAGGCGAAGAAAGCCGAGGAGGCTCCGACGAAACCGGCAGAGGCCGCTGCGAAGAAGGAGCCCGAGCCCGAGCCAGCTGAGCCTGCGGCGGAGGAGAAAGCTTCCGAGGCGAAGGCTGAGGAGCCTGCTACGGAGAAAGCTGCCGAGGAGAAAGCTTCTGCTGACGAGGGGGAGGGGAAATGAGCGTTACCGCTGCCGATGTTAAGGCGCTTCGGGATCGGACCGGGGCGGCGATGATGGATTGCAAGGCCGCGCTGAGCGAGGCCGAGGGGGATGTCGACCGGGCGATCGAGATCCTTCGGGTCAAGGGCCAGGCTTCCGCCGCGAAGCGGGAAGGGCGGGGGACCAACGAGGGCGTCGTCGCCTCCTACATCCACGCCAACGACAAGGTCGGGGCGATGGTCGAAGTGCAGTGCGAGACGGACTTCGTCGCCCGCAACGAGGACTTCAAGGCCTTTGCCTACGAGGTCGCCCTGCACGTCGCCGCGACCGCGCCTCAGTACGTGACGATCGAGGAGATTCCCGAGGAGGAGCGCGAGGCCGAGAAGCGGGTCTTCGAGGAGAAGGCGCGCGAGGACGGCAAGCCCGACAACGTGGTCGAGAAGATCGTCGAGGGACAGCTGGCCAAGTGGGGCAAGGAAGTCGCCCTGCTCGACCAGTCCCACGTCAACGCCGAGAAGCATGACTCGAAGTCGATCGAGGAGTTGCGCCAGGAGTTGGCGGCCAAGACCGGCGAGAACATCCGCATCGCCCGCTTCGCCTACTTCCGGGTCGGCGAGTAGGCGGCGGACGGAATCGCAGGTAGGCTCTCCGCGACGCGGAGCGAAGCCGCCAACTCCCGAATGGCCCCGAACCCCCAGTTCAAACGCATCCTGCTCAAGCTCTCGGGCGAGGCCCTGATGGGCGATCTCGAGTACGGCACCGACGCGACCGAGGTGCGTAGCATCGCCGAGCAGGTGGCGGCGATCCGCGCCCGCGGGGTGGAGGTGGCGATCGTGGTCGGGGCCGGCAACATCTACCGCGGGCTCTCCGCCGCCGCCGAAGGCATGGACCGCGCCACCGGCGACTACATGGGGATGCTGGCGACGGTGCTCAACGCCCTCACCCTCCAGGACGCGCTGGAGAACGTCGGCGAGCACACCCGCGTGCTCTCGGCGATCGACATCAAGGAGATCGGCGAGCCCTACATCCGCCGCCGGGCGATCCGCCACCTCGAGAAGGGCCGCGTGGTGATCTTCGCCGCCGGCACCGGCAACCCGTTCTTCACCACCGACACGGCGGCGGCGCTGCGGGCGCTGGAGATCCACGCCGAAGCGATCCTGATGGCGAAGAACGGGGTGGAGGGCGTCTTCGACTCCGACCCGGCGGTCAATCCCGACGCCAAGTTCATCGCCGCGATCGGCCACCGCGAGGCGATCGAGCGCAACCTCAAGGTGATGGACTCCACCGCGCTCTCGCTCTGCATGGACAACGACCTGCCGATCTACGTCTTCAACATGGGAGACGCTGGCAACATAGATAGGATCGTCAGCGGCGAGAGGGTGGGCACGCTGGTATCCAGCGCACCCGCCGGATGACGAGAACGGGGGCCAAGTGGAGCTGATCGACGAAATGCTCGAAGACGCCGGCGGCCGCATGGCCAAGTCGGTCGAATCGAGCCGGGGCGAGTTGGCCACGGTGCGCACCGGTCGCGCCTCGCCGCACCTGCTCGACCGCATCGTGGTCGACTACTACGGCGCCCAGACGCCGCTCAAGCAGCTCGCCAACATCGCGACCTCGGATGCCCGCCTGCTCACGGTCACGCCCTTCGACAAGTCCTCGATCGGGGCGATCGAGAAAGCGATCCAGGAGTCCGACATCGGGCTCACGCCGAGTAACGACGGCAACGTCGTTCGCCTCCAGATCCCCGAGCTGACCGAGGAGCGTCGCCGCGAGATGGTCAAGGTGGTGCACGGGGTCGCCGAGGAGGGCCGGGTCGCGATCCGCAACATCCGCCGCGACACGATGCACGACCTGCGCGAGCTGAAAAAGGAGGGCGAAGCCGGCGAGGACGACGAGCGTCGCGCCGAGGCCGCCCTGCAGAAGCAGACCGATGAGGCGGTTGCCGAGATCGACGCCCTGCTCAAGGGCAAGGAAGAAGAGATCCTCGAGGTGTGAGCACCTCCGCGCGGTACGTCGCGATCATCACCGACGGCAACGGGCGCTGGGCGCAGCAACGTGGCCTGCCGGTAGTCGAGGGGCATCGCGCTGGCGCAGACACGGTCAAAGCCCGGTTGC
>DASSMU010000250.1:0-10520 GCA_035701465.1 Solirubrobacterales bacterium | reverse complement strand
GTGGGTCCGGATTTCGTCCCGTCGGCGGGGAAGGTTGGAGGCATACGCTGAGAGTGAAGCGCCGCGGTGCGCGGGTGGTGCGCTGAATGTGCCGGGGGTGTGACTTCTTTCGCTGAGAAAGCGAGAGGCCCGGCGGTTGCCGGGCCTCTCGTCGAAGTCACTCGCCTGTTGAGGCGAGGATACGCCCGAAGGCGTCCTACATCATGCCGCCCATATCGGGCATACCGCCGGGCATTCCGCCACCGGCGCCTTCCTTCTCGGGCGGCTCGGCGATTACGGCCTCGGTGACGAGGATGTTCTTCGCGATCGAGGCCGCGTTCTGCAGCGCCGAGCGCGTCACCATCGTCGGGTCGATGACCCCGGCGGCGATCAGGTCGCCGTACTCGCCGTTGGAGGCGTTGAGGCCTTCTCCCGGCTTCAGGTCGCGGACCTTGTTGACCACGACCGATCCCTCCAGGCCGGAGTTCTCGGCGATCTGGCGGACCGGCTCCTCGAGTGCGCGGAAGACGATCCGGGCGCCGGTGGCCTCGTCCGGATCCTCGTGCTTGTCCGTGTCGAGGTTGGACTGGGCGTTGAGAAGCGCCACACCGCCACCCGGCACGACGCCCTCCTCTAGCGCGGCGCGGGTCGCCTGCAGCGCGTCCTCGACGCGGTGCTTCTTCTCCTTCATCTCGGTCTCGGTGGCGGCGCCGACCTTGACCACGGCAACGCCGCCGGCCAGCTTGGCGAGGCGCTCCTGGAGCTTCTCGCGATCGAAGTCGGAGTCGGTGTTGTCGATCTCCTGTTTGATCTGGCTGATCCGGCCCTTGATGTCATCGGCCTCGCCGGCACCGTCGATCACGGTGGTCGTGTCCTTGGAGACGACGACGCGGCGGGCTTTGCCGAGCTGGGTGATCTGGGTGTTCTCGAGCTTGAGGCCCATCTCCTCGGTGATCACCTCGCCGCCGGTGAGGATCGCGATGTCCTCGAGCATCCGCTTGCGGCGGTCGCCGAAGCCGGGGGCCTTGACCGCGACGCCGGTGAAGGTGCCGCGCAGCTTGTTGACGACGAGCGTCGGGAGGCACTCGCCCTCGACGTCCTCGGCGACGATCAGCAGCGGCTTGCCGCCCTGCATCACCTGCTCCAGCACCGGCAGGATGTCCCGCACGGAGCCGATTTTCTGGTTGGCGATGAGGATGTAGGGGTCCTCCAGCACCGCCTCCATGCGGTCTTGGTCGGTGACCATGTACGGGGAGATGTAGCCCTTGTCGAACTGCATCCCCTCGGTGAACTCCAGCTCCATGCCGAAGGTCTGGCCCTCCTCGACGTTGACCACGCCGTCCTTGCCGACCTTCTCGATCGCGTCGGCGATCACGTTGCCGATCTCGTCGTCGGCGGCGGAGATGGCGGCGACGCGGGCGATCTGCTCCTTGCCGGCGACCTCCTTGGACTGCTTCTCGCGCAGGTTCTCGACCACGTCGTCGCCGGCCTTCTCGATCCCGCGGCGCAGGGCCAGCGGGTTGGCGCCGGCGGCGACGTTCTTGAGGCCCTGACGGACGATGATCTGGGCCAGCAGCGTCGCCGTCGTGGTGCCATCACCGGCGACGTCGTTGGTCGCCGTGGCGACCTCGCGGACGAGCTGGGCGCCCTGGTTCTCGAAGACGTCCTCGACCTCGACCTCGCGGGCGATGGTGACGCCGTCGTTGGTGATCGTCGGCGCGCCGAACTTCTTGTCGAGCACGACGTAGCGACCCTTCGGGCCGAGGGTGACCTTGACCGCGTCGGCGACTGCGTCGACGCCGGCCTGCAGGGCCCCCCGTGCCTCCTCGCTGAACTTCAGCTCCTTATGAGCCATCTGATTTCAGTCCTCCTTGGTTCTTCAAAGTCCGTGGTTGGCGACTGGCTAGCCGAGCTTGGCGAGAACGTCCGACTCGCGCAGGACGAGCAGTTCCTCGTCCTCGACGGTGACCTCGGTGCCGCCGTACTTGGAGTAGAGGACTTCGTCGCCCTCGCTCACGTCGAGCGGGCGGCGAGTGCCGTCCTCGTTGATCGCGCCGTCGCCGACGGCGACGACCTTGCCCTTCTGGGGCTTCTCCTTGGCCGTATCGGGGAGGACGATGCCGCTGGCGGTCGTCTCCTCCTCATCGATTGGCTTCACGATCAGCCGGTCCCCGAGGGGCTTCAGCTTCATCCGTATACCTCCATCATTGGTCAGGGTAGGTCAGAAGTTCGAACTGGGATTGGCACTCTCCAGGTGAGAGTGCCAGAGACCTGAAAGATAGCGAGTCGGCCGATTCCACGGCCGACGGGCCGATACGTCAAGGCCACCTTGACGTATCGGCCCGTCGGCGGAGGGTCAGCCTGAGGCCAGGAGCTTGCAGCCCAGGAGCTGAGCTATGCCCTCGCCGCCCCTTGCCATCACCCAGTCGTGGTTCCACTCGAAGACCGGGCGGGCCACCGGGGCCAGCAGGTTCATCCAGGCCTTGCTGGTTGCCACGTTCCACTCGTAGAGGACTGCGGTGACGCCGTCCTGCTCGTAGAGGCGCCAGCGGCCGACGCCGCTCAGCTCACCGACCGCCTCGCCCTCCATCAGGTGGGGGCGCTCGACCCGGGTCGTCGTCGTCTCGAACTCGACCCGGTAGGGAAGGAGGCTCTTCCAGACCATGCGCGCGACCGTGCCGACGCCACCGTCCTCACCCGGCCGCACCTCCGTCGCCTCCTCGACCCCGCGCCACCACTGCGGCCAGCGCGCCTGGTCGTAGATCGCCTCCCAGACCGGCTCGCGGGGCGACTCGAGCAACCAGGTCGTCAGGAAGGAGTAGTCGGCCAAGGGATCGTGTGGGTAAGGAGATGCTCAGTTGTGCCGCGGGGTCTCTCCGTTGCCGAAGTGCGCCCCCGGTGGCTCGACGATCTGGGAGAAGCGGATCACCGTGACCGATTCGTCGGGCGCGACCGGGCGGCCGTAGATCTGTTCGAGGAACTTGATCTCGTCCTCGAGGCGGCGGAACTCGGGGTTGTCGTGCTCGATGTCCCGCGGCGAGAGTTCGGAGATCCGCTTCACCTCGACGTCGTCGATCACCGCGGTGAAGATCTTCTCGCGCGGGCTGTGGCGGAAGCCGACCGTGATCCAGACGACCTGGCCGCGCTCGTACTTGTTGCTCTTGTCGCCGAGGCGGATCGTCGCCGTCTTGCGACCGCGCTTCAGCTGGTCGACGAAGATCGGCGAGTAGAAGTTGAGCACGTAGATCCCGCCCCGCATGGGGCGAGCGTATCTGACCGGGCCGGGCACAGCATGCCTGGACAGCCATTCGACCAGGGCTATAGAAAACGCGGGGGATCGCCGATGGGTGGGTGTGACGCGATTCGCGACGATCTGCTCCCGCGTGCCATTCGGTGCGAGGATCGCCTGCGCAACGGCCCTCTTTCTCCTCGCGTTCGCCGGCAACGCGTTCGCCGCGAGTTGCGACGGCAAGCACGCGACGATCGTCGGCACCCCGGGCAACGACACGATCGTCGGCAAGACGGCGAGCGACGTGATCTACGGCGGCGGCGGCAACGACAAGATCTCCGGCGGGCCCAACGGTAACGACGTCATCTGCGGCGGCCCCGGCAACGACAAGATCCACGGCGGCCGCGGCTTCGACAAGCTCTTCGGCGAAGAAGGCGACGACAAGCTCGCGGGCGACACCGGCTCCGACCACCTCGACGGCGGCGGCGGCAACGACGAACTCGGCGGCGCCCAGGGCAAGGACAGCCTCGTCGGCGGCGCCGGCGACGACATCCTGCGCGGTGAGAAGGGCCCGGACAACCTGGTCGGGGCTGCCGGCAACGACTACCTCAACGGCGACAAGGGCAGCGACAACGAGGACGGCGGCAGCGGCAGCGACATGCTCTTCGGCGACAAGGGCAACGACAGCATCGATGGCGGCGAAGGCGAAGACCAGATCGAAGGCGGTCCCGGCGACGATCCCGACCTCGAAGGCGGCGGCGGCAGCGACTTCGTCTTCGGCGGCGCCGGCAGCGACACGGCCAGCGGCGGCGAAGGCGACGGCGACGTAGTCCGCGGCGACAGCGGCGAAGACACGCTCGACGGAGGCCCGGGCAGCCGCGACATCGTCTCCTACGCGAGCGCGACCCGCAGCGGCATCGAAATCGACCTCGAAACCGGCCGCGCGAAAGGCGACGGGCATGACAACGTCAGCGGCTTCGAGGACGTGGTCGGTTCCCCCCAGGGCGATCAGATCGCCGGCGACGGAAGCGTCAACCGCCTCGACGGCGGGGTCGGCAACGACGACCTCGACGGCATGGGCGGGCCGGACGAAGCGTTCGGGGGCGCCGGCAGCGACGAATGCGACGGCTTCGCCACCGAGCACTCCTGCGGGGCCGAAGAAAACCCGCCCAGCGGCAGCACCTTCGTGATCCTCAACCAGGGCCTCGATGGCAGCAGCCTCGTGATCCAGGGCGACGAAGGCCCCAACCACATCGGCGTTCACTTCTTCGACGGCGGCTGGTTCGTCTCCACCGACGGCCCGGTCGCCGCCGGCGAAGGCTGCCAGGTGGACGAATCGAAAACGTCAGTCGCCTGCCCGGCAAGCGTCGCGGTGGGGCTGGTCGTGATCACCGGCGGCGGGGGCGACGACTCGGTCGACATCGCCGAAAGCGTTCCCGCTGGGGTGAAAGTACGTGCCAACGGCAACGCCGGCTCCGACACGCTCAGCGGCGGCCTCGGCGACGACGTGCTGGAAGCTGGCGAGAACTACAACAACCCCGACGACGGCCACGACACCCTGATCGGCAATGCCGGCAGCGACGTGCTCTACGCCGACCCCGGCTCCGACCAGCTCTCCGGCGGCGCCGGCAACGACCTGCTCGTCTCCTCGGTCGCCGTCTGCCAGGGACACACCTACAGCGGCGGCCCCGGCGAGGACACCGTCTCCTACGGCCGCTCGAACGCCAATCTGACCGCCCAGCTCGGCGGCACGGGGGGCCCGCCCGGCTGCGGCACGCCGGACCAGATCCTCTCCGACAACGAGAGTCTCGAGGGCTCCGACGGCCCGGACGTGCTGATCGGAGACAACGGTCCCAACAGCCTGCTGGGCCACCTCGGCGCCGACACCTTCATCGGCAAGGGCGGCGCCGACACGATCGAAGCGATCGACGGCCGCCGCGACAAGTCGATCCAGTGCGGCGGGGGCGACGACAGCGTCAGCAAGGATCGCGTCGATCCCACCCCGGTCAGCTGCTGAGGCCCCGGAGCCTCAGTAGATGTAGTTGCTGAGCTTCTCCGGAGCGAGGATCGTGACCCGGCCGCGTCCGGGCCGCACGATGCCGGAGCGCTCGAGGTCGGCGAGGAAGCGGCTGACGCTCTCGCGCGAGGTGCCGGCGAGCTGGGCCAGGTCGGTCTGGTTCATGCGGATCGTCACCTCGCCGCCCTCGCTGCGCGGCGACTCCTCGGCGACGAGTTGCGAGAGGACCCCGGCGACGCGGCTGGGCACGGTCTGGAAGGACTGGCGCGAGATCCGCTCGTTGGCGGTACGCAGGCGCCGCACCAGCGCCGCGATCAGCTTCACGGTTATCTCGGGGTGGCGGGCAAGCAGGGCCCGCACCTCTCCGGCAGGAAGGGCGAGCAGCTCGCCGTCGGTAAGGGCTTCGACGCTGGCGGACCGCACCTCGCCGTCGAGCATCGCCAGCTCGCCGAAGATGTCGCCCGGGCCGAGCGCCGCCAGCGTGATCGCCCTCCCGTCGGAGTGCTCGCGCGTGACCCGGAAGCTGCCGTCGCGGACGATGTAACAGGCATCGGAGTGATCGCCCTCGTGGAAGACCCGCGTCCCGGCCGGAAAGGAGCGAGCGACGGCGACGCGTGAGAAGCGCTCCAGCTCCCCCTCCTCGAGATCGGCGAAGAGCGGCACGCTGCGCAGCAACCCGACCGGACCCTGCCCCACCTCGCGATCCTCCATCCTTGGATTATCCCAGTGGGGAGGGTTTGTTCGATTAAGGGGGGAGAGATTCGACGGCCAGAGCCTTAAACAGGGCATGGACGCGACTCGAGGTTCCGTAGACGGATCTGTAGACTGGTTTCGTGGCTGTGACCGAGACAACGACGATCCGCGTGCGACGCAGCACGCAGGAGCGTCTTGCCCGCGAGGCCGAGCTCGAGGGAAAGAGCTTGACCGAGATGTTTGACGCAGCCGTGGACCTGTGGGAAGAGCGGCGACTCCTTGACTCGATGGACGAGTCCTATCGGAAGTACGGGGACGAGATCCACGAGGAAATGAAAGCTTGGCTGGAGATGCCCCTCGATGGTCCGACCGATGAGCGCTGACACTTTCAAGGTCAAGCGAGGTGAGGTCTACCTTGCCGACCCCGACCCGGTGGTGGGGCACGAGCAAGGTGGTCGGCGGCCTCATCTCGTGATCTCGGTCAACCAGATGAATCGCTCGGCGGCCGGGCTGCTGATCGGCGTCCCACTTACAACCACGGACCGGGGCAGCAAACTGCACGTACGGCTGGAGCCTCCCGAAGGGGGGCTGAACCGAGTCAGTTTCGCCATGCCAGAGATGGCCCGGTCGGTCTCGACTGCTCGGCTTCTAGGAAAGCTCGGTTATGCCTCTCCGGACGCCGTCGAATCCGTCGCAAAGCATGTCGGCATCCTGATCGGACTCGGCCGCGGCCGCTGAGCAGGGCAGTCTCAGCGAGCGGCCAGCGTCAGCTTGCGGGGGCCGCGGCTGAAGCCGGCGTCGAGCAGTGCATCCTCGTGGCCGGAGCCGATCACGGGGTCGCCGTCGAGCTTCTCCACCGCGAGCTTGGGAAGGCGGCCGGCGACGACGGAGTCGGCGAGAGCACCCACGGCCGCGGCCAGTTCCTCCGTGTCGAGCTCTACTAGGCGTACGACCCCTCGGCCCCCCCGCTCGACGTAGAGCACCGGGGCGCCGTCGCGCATCAATATGTGGGCGCCCGGGGCGCGGGCGGGCCGGCGGCCGCTGGGCGCTTTCGGCCAGGGCAGCGAGGCGCCGTAGGGGTTGGCCGGGTCGGTGGCGGCGAGGAGCAGGAACGAGCCGTTCTCTTCGGGCAGCGAGCGCAGGCGCTCGACCGCGCCAGGCAGAGCGAACTGGGCGCCGCCGAGCCCCTCGACGAAGTAGCCGCGGCGGGCGGTGCCGAGCAGCTCGAGGTTGCCGAGCTCGGCGTAGAGGCTGGCGAAGCCGCCGGGGACGCCCTCGGCGAGGACCGTCTCGCGGGTGACGATGCCGTAGCGCTCCAGCATCAGCTCGGCCTGGGCGCGCAGACGCGGGCCGGCGGCCGGGGCGTTCTCGAAGAGCGGGGCGGTCAGCGACCAGCGCCCCTGCACCGCGGCCCCGCGCGCCCGGCTGCGGGCGAAGCGGCGGCCACGCTGCTCCGGCGGCGGCGCGGCGCGCAGGCGCGGCGCGCGCAGCGGCGAGAAGGCGTCGTTGGTCACCTCTCCCGACCAGGCGAGGTCCCAGAGCGCCGCGTGCAGCTCCTCGACCGGGTGGTCGAGGTCGGCGAGCAGGTCAATCCAGAAGTCCGGCCCGGCGGCAAGGCGATCGCGGATCGCGTCGTGCACCTCGCCCTCCGGCCGCTCCAGCTTGGCGTTTGCCGGCGGCGGCCCGGCGAGGCGGATGTCGTCGCGGAAGTAGATCGCGACGCGCCCGTCGCTGCGCCCCCGCGCGCCGGCGCCGATCCAGACCAGCTCGCCGCTGGTGCAGAGTTCGTCGAGCCAGACCGACGAGTAGGCACCCAGACGGCGCGGCAGCACGTCGCTCTCCCAGACTTTGGGAGTCAGTGCCACACCCTGCAGCGGCACCAGAGCCTCGCGCAGGCGGTCGGGCCCGGCACCCGCTGCGCGGTGGGCGTCGACGTTCTGCCAGCTCGCCTGAAACGCGGCGAAGCGGTCGCGTCCCGCCGGCTCGACCTCGCGGCGAAGGTGGGCGAGGCTGGCGCGGCGCACCCGGCGCAGCACTTCGGAGTCGCACCACTCGCGCTCGCTGCCGCCCGGCAGCAGCTCGCCGCGCACGAGGACGCCCGAACGCTCCAGCTCGCGCAGGGCCGGGGTCGGGTCGACCCCGTAGCGGGCGCTGAGCTGGGCGGTCGGGAAGGGCCCGTGGGTGCGGGCGTAGCGGCGCACGACGGCGAGCAGCGGATCGGGTTCTTCGGCGAGGAAGCTCTCCGGCAGGCCCGCGGGCGGTGGCACGCCGAGCGCGTCGCGGTAGATGCCGGCCTGCTCGCCGGCGATGTAGCGCTCCTCGCCGTTGATGCGGACGAGGGCGACGCGGCGCTCGGCAACCAGCTTCTCCAGCATCGAGGCGGCCGAGTAGCCCTCGCTGACCCGCTCGGCGCACTCCTCGGCGCTGAGGTCGCCGACGTTGCGCAGAACCTGCTGCAGGGCATCGCGGTCGCCGGCGCGTCCCGCCTCGGTGCGGTGCTGGAGCTGCGCCTCGACCTCTTCCAGTGCCTCGGGGTCGATCAGCTCGCGCAGCTCCTCCTGGCCGAGCAGCTCGCGCAGCAGGTCGCGGTCGAGCGCCAGCGCCGCCGCCCGCCGCTCGGCGTTCGGCGTGTCCCCCTCGTACATGTAGGTGGCGACGTAGTCGAAGAGCAGCGAGGAGGCGAAGGGCGAGGCGGTCGGGGTCTCGACCTCGACCAGGCTGAGCCGGCGGGACTGGAGCTTGCCCAGCAGGTCGGCCAGCGAAGGCAGGTCGAGGACGTCGCGCAGCACCTCGCGGTAGGTCTCGAGGACGACCGGGAAGCGGGGGAAGTCCCGGGCCACCTCGAGCAGGCTCTGCGCCTTGAGGCGCTGCTGCCAGAGCGGCGTGCGCTTGCCGGGATAGGCGCGCGGGATCAGCAGCGAGCGGGCGGCGTTCTCGCGGAAGTGGGAGCCGAAGAGGGCCGAGCCGGAGAGCTCGCCGACGACGAGGTCCTCGAGCTCGTCGGGCTCGACCAAGACGAGGTCGGCAGGCGGCGGCTCGTCGGCGTCGGGGAGGTGGATGACGATGCCGTCGTCGGACCAGATCGCGTCGGCCTCGAGGTCGCGCTCGGCGCGGATCTTGGCGGCGAGGGCCAGGCCCCAGGCCGCGTGGACGCGACCACCGTAGGGAGAGAGCACGCAGAGGCGCCAGTCGCCGATCTCGTCGCGGAAGCGCTCGACCACGATCGTCTCGTCGGAGGGGACGACGCGGGTCGCCGCCTGCTGCTCGCGCAGGTAGGCGACCAGGTTCTCGGCGGCGCGGCGGTCGAGGTCGTACTCGGCCGCCAGTTCCTTTGGCTCGCGCGAGACCGCCTCGCGGGCGAAGGCGCCGATCGCCCGCCCCAGCTCGGCCGGGCGGCCGATCCCGTCACCCTTCCAGAAGGGGACGGCACCGGGGACGCCGGGCGCCGGGGTGACGATGACGCGGTCGCGGGTGATCTCCTCGATCCGCCAGGTGGTCGCGCCGAGCAGGAAGGTCTGGCCGGGGCGGGCCTCGTAGACCATCTCCTCGTCGAGCTCGCCGACGCGGCGGCCGTCGGGCAGGTGGACGCCGTAGAGGCCGCGGTCGGGGATCGTGCCGGCGTTGGTGACGACGAGCTGGCGGGCGCCTTTGCGGCCGTGCATCGTGCCCGCGGTGCGGTCCCAGACGATCCGCGGGCGCAGCTCGGCGAAGCGGTCGGAGGGGTAGCGCCCGTCGAGCATGTCGAGCACGTTCTCCAGCTGCTCGCGGGAGAGCTCGTGGAAGGGCTCCGAGGCGGTGACGAGGCGCTCGACCTCGTCGACCTCCCACTCGTCGAGCGCCGCCATCGCGACCAGCTGCTGGGCGAGCACGTCGAGTGGGTTCTGCGGGATCACCGTCTCCTCGATCGCGCCTTCGCGCATCCGCTTGGCGACCACGGCGCACTCGAGCAGGTCGGCGCGGAACTTGGGGAAGATGCGGCCGCGTGAGACCTCGCCCAGCGAGTGCCCGGCGCGGCCGACCCGCTGCAGGCCGCGGCTGACCGACTTGGGCGACTCGACCTGGATCACGAGATCGACGGCACCCATGTCGATCCCCAGCTCCAGGGAGGACGTCGCGACCAGGCACGGCAACTGCCCTGACTTGAGCATCTCCTCGACCACGGTCCGCTCCTCGTGGCTCAGGGAGCCGTGGTGGGCTCTGGCGATCTCCTCCGCAGAACCATGGTCGTCGACCGCGGGTCCTGTCCCGGGGGATGGGGGGGCGCTGCGGGCGGGCCGCGGTCCGTCCTCGACCCCCCCATCCCCCGTGCCACCCGCGGAAGATGCGCTTGCTTCGCGGGACGAATCCGAATTGCCGGCATGCTCCGTTGCCGGAAGCTCCTGCTCGGGCCGATCGGCGTGTAGCTCGTTCAAGCGCTTTGCCAAGCGCTCTGCGGCGCGGCGGTTGTTTACGAAGACGATCGTCGACGTGTATTCGCGGACCAGCTTCAGGAGCTCGGGGTAGATCGCGGGCCAGATCGAGCGGACGTGGACGAGGGGCTCGCCCTCGGGAGGGTTGCCGTCAGAGCTTGGGTATGCAGCAGCTCCCGGATCCGCCATCTCC
>DASSMU010000249.1:0-7942 GCA_035701465.1 Solirubrobacterales bacterium | reverse complement strand
AGAGGGTCGTCGCCGGTTGCCCCAGCCGGATGTAGTCGAGCCCGACGTCATGCAGCGTGCGCAGACGGCGGGCGATCTTCGGCACGTTCTCGAAGAACTCGACCCCCTCGGAGACCGACATCTCCAGCACGTCGGCGATGTTCTTGCCCTTGAAGCGGACCTCGAGCGTCTCGCGGTTGTAGCGCTTGCCGTGGCACTGCTCGCAGGGCACGTAGACGTCTGGCAGGAAGTGCATCTCGATCTTGATCTGACCGTCGCCTTTGCAGACCTCGCAGCGGCCGCCCTTGACGTTGAAGCTGAAGCGGCCGGGCTTGTAGCCGCGCGCCCGCGCCTCCTGGGTCTGGGTGAAGAGCTGGCGGATGTGGTCGAAGACGCCGGTGTAAGTGGCCGGGTTGGAGCGCGGCGTGCGGCCGATCGGCGACTGGTCGATGTTGATGATCTTGTCGATCTGGCTGAGCCCGTCGACGCCGTCGTGGGCACCGGGGCGCAGCTTCGCCTGGTGCAGGCGATTCGCCACCGAGTGGTGCAGGGTCTCGTTGACCAGGGTCGACTTGCCCGAGCCCGAGACGCCGGTGACGCAGCAGAAGACGCCCAGCGGGACGGCGACATCGATCCCCTTCAGGTTGTGTTCGCGGGCGCCGCGGACGCGCAGCGCCCCGCTCGGCCGGCGCCGCTCCTCGGGCAGCTCGATCCTGCGCTTGCCGGAGAGGTACTGGCCGGTCAGCGAGGCCGCGTTCCCGGCGACCTCAGCGGGGGTGCCGGCGGCGATCACGTGGCCGCCGTGTTCGCCGGCGCCGGGCCCGAGGTCAACCAGGTGGTCGGCGGCCAGCATCGTGCCCTCGTCGTGCTCGACCACGATCACCGTGTTGCCGAGGTCGCGAAGGCGGTCGAGGGTGGCGATCAGCTTCTCGTTGTCGCGCTGGTGCAACCCGATCGAAGGCTCGTCGAGCACGTACATCACGCCGACCAAGCTGGAGCCGATCTGTGTCGCCAGACGGATCCGCTGCGCCTCGCCGCCGGAGAGGGAGCGGGCCGAGCGCCCCAGAGAGAGGTAGCCGATGCCGACGTTCTCGAGGAAGGCCAGGCGTTCGGAGATCTCGCGCACGATCAGACGGGCGATCGCCCGCTCGGTCTCGGTCAGCTCCAGCGAGCCAATCCACTCGGCGGCGCTGCGAGCCGACATCTGGCTGAAGTCGGCGATGCTGATCCCACCGACCTTGACCGCCAGGCTCTCGGGGCGCAGGCGGGCGCCCTCGCAGTCCGGACAGGGCTGCTCGGCCATG
Source organism: Solirubrobacterales bacterium (assembly GCA_035701465.1). Taxonomy (GTDB): domain Bacteria; phylum Actinomycetota; class Thermoleophilia; order Solirubrobacterales; family 70-9; genus VRUE01. The sequence continues at coordinate 6,659 of DASSMU010000249.1, read as the reverse complement.
TAGCCCTCGATCCGCTCTCGGTTGACCTCGGAGTCGGTCTCCTCGTAGCGGCGCTGGAGCTGATTGACGATCCCCTCGAAGCGGACCTTGTAGGAGCGGCGGCGCCCGAAGCGGTTGGTGTAGGTGACCTGGTGGCGCTCGCTGCCGGTGCCGTGGAGAAAGATCTCTTTCTCCGCTTTCTTCAGCTTCGACCAGGGCTTCTCGGCGTCGACCCCGTACTCCTCGGCGACGGCGGCGATCAGCCGCCGCCAGTAGGCGGTGACGCCGCGGTTCCAGGGCTGCAGGGCGCCCTCGGAGAGCGAGAGGGTCGGATCGGGAACGACCAGCTCGGGGTCGATCACCCGCTGGAAGCCGAGCCCGTGGCAGCGCTCGCAGGCCCCGTGCGGCGAGTTGAAGGAGAAGATCCGCGGCTCCAGCTCCGGGATCGAGGTGCCGCAGCTGAGGCAGGCGAACTGCTCGCTGAAGAGCAGCGGCTCGCTCGCCTTGCCGTCGACCATCTCGACTTCGACCAGGCCAGCGGCGAGTCCGGCGGCGGCCTCGACCGACTCCGAGAGACGTCGACGCAGGTCCGGCTTCATCACCAGGCGGTCGACGACCACCGATACGTCGTGTTTGAACTTCTTGTCGAGGACGATCTCCTCGTCGAGTCGGCGCAGCTCGCCGTCGACTTTGACCCGCGAGTAGCCCTCGAGCCGGAACTGCTCGAAGAGCTTCCCGTACTCGCCCTTGCGCCCCCGCACCACAGGTGCCATCACCATGAATTTCGTGCCCTGCTCGAGGGTCATCAGCCGGTCGACGATCTGCTCCTGGGTCTGGCCGGTGATCTCGGCCCCGCACTCGGGACAGTGCGGAACGCCGATCCGCGCCCAGAGCAGCCGCAGGTAGTCGTGGATCTCGGTCACCGTGCCGACGGTCGAGCGCGGGTTGCGCGAGGTCGTCTTCTGGTCGATCGAGATCGCCGGCGAGAGCCCCTCGATCGAGTCGACATCGGGCTTCTCCATCAACCCGAGGAATTGCCGCGCGTAGGCCGAGAGCGACTCGACGTAGCGCCGCTGCCCCTCGGCGTAGATCGTGTCGAAGGCAAGGCTCGACTTCCCCGAGCCCGAGAGCCCGGTGATCACGATCAGCGCGTCGCGGGGCAACTCGACGTCCACGTCCTTGAGGTTGTGCTCGCGAGCACCCGAGATGACGATCCGATCCGAAGCGGCCACTGCGGCCATCCTACCCGAGCGAACACACGTTCCCGGGGGAGAATCCCGTTGACTTCGCCCTTAGTAGTCCATATGCACCGGGAAAGACGAAGTCACCAGGGGCTGGCGAGGCTGGCGATGAAGCAGTGGGGCGTCGTTTCGCTTGCGCAGCTCGTTGAGCTTGGCTACTCGGAGAAAGCCGTCAGGCATGCCATCAGGTCGGGGAGACTCCACTGGATCCAGCGTGGGGTCTTTGCGGTTGGACACGCCGGGATTTCGCGGCAGGGGCGATGCCTGGCAGGGGTGCTGAGTTGCGGGGACGATGCGTTGCTTAGCCACCGATCCGCCGCTTGGCTCTGGGGCCTAACGAACAGGTTTCACCTGCCAGTCGAGGTCACCGCGAACAGTCCGCGCCAGACAAGGGAGGCGATTCGGGTGCACAGCGCCGCGGCCCTTGCTCCACGTGACCGGGCTTCACACGAAGGTATTCCGGTCACCGCGGTTCCCAGAACCCTCTTGGATTTCGCCGCGGTTGACCCCTTCTTCCTCGGCTCGGCGCTTGACAACGCGAGGCGCCTCGACCTGCTCGACCTGATTGAGATGGATGAGTTGATCGCACGCAGCAAGGGATTCCGGGGCGTCGCGCGACTGCGGAACGCGCTGGAGGTCCACCGCCCGGTCGCTTTTACTCGCTCGGGATTGGAGCGTCGCTTTCTCGCGCTGGTACGGCGGACCGGGCTGCCGCGTCCCTCGATGAATCTCTTCGTAGAGGGCTATGAGTTGGATGCCTACTGGCCAGACGAGCGCTTCGCGGTCGAACTCGACACCTACGACTACCACGGAAGCCCAACCGCGTTCGAGGCCGACCGTATCCGCCAGGAGAGCTTGAAGTTGGTCGGCATCGAGATGGTCCGCATCACGGGAACCCGCATCGCTCGTGAATCGAATGCGGTGGCCGACCGCCTCCGCTGTCTCCTCGCCCAGCGCCGCCGTGAGCTGCTGTCCCACCATCGGATCCGCTGACTTCGTCTTTTCCCGTCCACGTGCACCGGAAAAGACGAAGTCAACGGGTGAGGCAAGGCGCGGATCGACGGGGCCGGCAATGTTGGAGGCCGGTTAGTAGAGGGCGGTGGCTAGGCGGCGGCGGTAGTCGCGCGCGGTGGCATCGTCGGGCGGCGCTTCGCTGAGAATGCCGACGATCACGCGACGAATCCGCTCGCGGGTCTCCTCGTCGGCGCCGACGATCGCGTCGAGCAAGGCATCGAGCGCAGCGTCGCGGTCACCGCGGTCGAGGGCCTCGAATGCGTCACCGCCCACCCCGGCCTTGCCAAGTTGAATGCGGGCAGCGATCCCCTCCGCGCCGAAATCTCCCTCGTGGCCCTCAACTGCGGCGAGGGCGTCCTCCTCGGCCCCCCTCTCGAGCCTTTTGCGAGCGAGAGCGACCGCGATGTCGGCCCGCCGCGGCTCCAGTTCCGCCGCCTCGCGCAGCGAGAGCTCGTCGCCGGCGGCAAGCAGTTCGTCGGCGCGCGACGGGGCAAGCGAGTCGAACAGCTCCTCCACCTTCGCCTTCGGCACCGCGCCGACGAATTCGCCGGCGACAGCGCCGTCGCGGAAGGCCTTCACTGCGGGGATACCCTGCACGCCGAACCGCGCCGCCAGCGCCTGGTTGGCGTCGACATCTACCTTGGCCAGCACGACCTTGCCGTTACGCGCCGCCTCGGCTTCCTCCAGCGCCGGGGTCAGGGTGCGACACGGGCCGCACCACTCGGCCCAGAAGTCGACGACGACCGGAACCTGGCGCGAACGCTCGACAACCTCGACCTGGAAGCTCGACTCGTCGACGTCGATCGACATGTCGCCAGGTTAATCAGTCACCTTCTAGGAGGCGGTGACCGGAGCTAGTCCGGCGACCGCCATCCGCTCCTCGACCACGGCCCGCTGCTCGGTCAACGGGCGCCCACAGGAGCCGGGCTCGCTGCCCTCGATCACGCGGGTCGAGCCGTCGCGGAGGCGGATCCGCAGGCGGCTGGGGAAGATCATCCGCAGTGCTGCCGTGTCGAGCCCGTCGATGCCGGCGTCTCCCCCACCGCCCGCCAGCCACGCCCTCAGGGAGCGACCGAGCCAGCGGCGCAAGCCGCTGTCGGCGCGCAGCGCCCGCACCACCGCCGGTCCGGGGTTTGCCTCGTCCATGTTGACGTCGCCGAGCCGGCGGCGGATGCGCAGCAGGTCACGCAGGCCGAGGTCGGGCGAGGCCCCTGCGTCGAGCGAGCCCCGCATGGTCTTCGCGGTCAACTCGGGGTCGTGGCGGACGGAGATGCGGCCGGCGAGCGCGCGGATCTCCGGCTCGTGCGCGGCCAGCCATGCGGGGTCCAGCTCGGTCGGGGTGAGCCTGCCGGCAAGCAGCGCGATCGCCGTGGTCAGGGTCGCCGAGAAGTTGACCCGGATCGGCGTCAGGTCGGGACCGCGACCGAGCTCCTCCATCTTGCAGGTGAGCCAGCCGGCCTCGATTTCGACGCCCATGACCTCCTCTGCCGCGACACCCGCCGCAAGCGCGGCCTCGCCGACGGACTGGAGATAGGCGCAGCCGGGCAGGCGCTTGAAGGCGAGCGTGTCGGTCAGCCAGACGGTTCCCAGCGCACCGAACATCGCCGGCCTCGGAGCGAAGGAGAGACTGGCGAGGACGCCGCGCGGGTGCTCGATCACGTCGGGGGCACCGGTCACGCCGTCGGCCGCCAGCAGCGCCGCCCGCGCACCCACTGCGGCCGGCTCGGCCGCGGTCAGGAGCTTGCTCTTCGGACCCATGAACCCGGGCCACATCCCGTAAGGGGGCTGGTAGAGCGCGATCGCCAGCGCGTGAGCGGTGTGCTCGGCATCAAGGCCGAGGCCAACCGAAGCCGCGAAAGCGCCCGAGGCGCAGTGGATCGAGGCCCAGAACTGGCCGTTGTGGGGGCCGAGGAAGAGAGCGGCACCGAGGCGCCCGGCAACCTCGTTTGCCGCAATCTGAGCGACGAGCGCCCGCTCCGGGTCGGAGGCGAAAGCGGCGGCCGCCGGCACCGCCGAGTGCCCGGTGTGCCCCATGAACAAGTAGTCATCCCAGTCATGGGCAATCGAGGCCGCCGCGGAGCGGTAGACCTCACCAACCGGCCCATCCGGAGCAACGGCAGCAAACGGAGCAGCAGCCTCCTCACCAGCGGCACGACCAGCGGCAACGCACAGCGCCTGCAGCTCCGCCCGCTCCCGCACGCTCGGGGGCAGGTCCTCGACCCGAAGCCCAACCGCCCATGCGGCAATCTCCTCGCAGATCGTCATCGACCTACGCGCCTGCCCTCATCCCGTCCAGATCCCGCCGTAGCTCTTTCAGCTCGTCCCGCAACCGCGCCGCCTCCTCGAAGCGCAGGTCGTCGGCAGCGGCCAACATCTCCTCCTCCAGTGCGACGATCGCCCGCTCCAGCTCGGCCGGGTCGGCGAACTCCGCGGCACGCTTGCCACGCCGCCTGCGCGGCGCCCGGTCCTCCATCGCCAGGAACTCGCTCATCTCGGAGATCCCCTTGCGTACGGTCTCGGGGGTGATCCCGTGCTCTTCGTTGTAGGCGAGCTGGATCGCGCGGCGGCGGTCGGTCTCGCGAATCGCGGCGCGCATCGAGTCAGTCTCGCGGTCGGCGTACATCAGCACCCGGCCGTTGACGTTGCGGGCCGCCCGCCCGATCGTCTGCACGAGGCTGGTCTCGCCGCGCAGGAAGCCCTCCTTGTCGGCGTCTAGGATCGCGACCAGCGAGACCTCGGGCAGGTCGAGCCCCTCGCGCAGCAGGTTGACCCCGACCAGGACATCGTACTCGCCGAGGCGCAGGTCGCGGACGATCTGGATCCGCTCCAGGGTGTCGACCTCGGAGTGCAGGTAACGGACCTTGACCCCGTACTCGAGCAGGTAGTTGGTCAGGTCCTCGGCCATCTTCTTGGTCAGGGTCGTGACCAGGACGCGGTCGCCGGCCTCGGCCCGCGCCTTGATCTCGTTCATCAGGTCGTCGATCTGGTTGCGCGTCTCCCTTACCTCGATCTCGGGGTCGACGATCCCGGTCGGGCGGACGATCTGCTCGACGACCCGGGTCGACTCGGCCCGCTCGAACGGTCCCGGCGTCGCCGAGACCATCACCAGCTGCGGCACCCGTTCGAGGAACTCGTCGAACTTGAGCGGTCGGTTGTCGATCGCCGACGGCAGGCGGAAGCCGTAATCGACCAGCGTCTGCTTCCGCGATCTATCCCCCTCGTACATGCCGCCGATCTGGGGAATCGTCTGGTGGGACTCGTCGACGAAGACGACGAAGTCGTCGGGGAAGTAGTCGATCAGGGTGTGCGGCGGGCTACCGGGCGGGCGGCCGTCGAGAATGCGCGAGTAGTTCTCGATCCCCGAGGTGAAGCCGATCTCCTTCAGCATCTCGATGTCGTAGGCGGTGCGCTGGCGCAGCCGGTGCGCCTCCAACTGCTTGCCCTCGGCCTCCAGCTCGGCGGTGCGCGAACTCAGTTCGGCGCGGATTTCCTCGACCGCGCGCTCCAGCGTCTCGTCCCGCGTCACGTAGTGCGAGGCCGGCCAGACCGAGACGTGGTCGATCGTGTCGAGGATCTCGCCGGTCAGGGGGTCGAAGTGCTGGATCCCCTCGATCTCGTCGCCGAAGAGAGCGATCCGGTAGGCGGACTCGGCATAGGAGGGCATGATCTCCAGCACCTCGCCGCGCACTCGGAAGCTGCCGCGCCCGAGGACCTGGTCGTTGCGCTGGTACTGCATCTTGACCAGCTTGCGCAGCACCTCGTCGCGGTCGATCTCCTCGCCGACTTTGAAGAGCTGCATTTTTTCGTTGTAGACCTGCGGCGAGCCGATCCCGTAGATGCAGGAGACGGAGGCGACGATGATCACGTCGCGACGGGCGAAGAGCGCCGCCGTCGCCGCGTGGCGGAGGCGGTCGATCTCGTCGTTGATCGAGGAGTCCTTCTCGATGTATAGGTCCTGGGCGGGGACGTAGGCCTCGGGCTGGTAGTAGTCGTAGTAGGAGACGAAGTACTCGACCGCGTTCTCGGGGAAGAACTCGCGAAACTCGTTGCAGAGCTGCGCCGCCAGCGTCTTGTTGTGGGCGATCACCAGCGAGGGGCGCTGCACCGCCGCGATCGTCGCCGCCATCGTGAAGGTCTTGCCGGTGCCCGTCGCCCCGAGCAGGGTCTGGAAGCGGTCCCCCTTCCCCAGCCCTTCCGCGAGACCGGCGATCGCCTTTGGCTGGTCCGCCGTCGGCGTGTAAGCGGGGTTGAGCGTGAACTCAGGCATCGGGGTCCACATTAGGGTGGAGCGACTCCAAGATGTGCCGACACCCCAGGCTCATCTGACCTCCATCTTGCGGGCACCGTAGACGATGTCCGCGGGGATCTGGCCGCCGGTGAGGCGGCCGTGGTGGACACGGTCGTAGTTGTAGAAGCGAAGGTAGG
>DASSMU010000248.1:0-5707 GCA_035701465.1 Solirubrobacterales bacterium | reverse complement strand
GCCGGACATCGCCAGCGTCATCAGCGAGGGGAAGGCCGTGCCGACGCCGAGGCCGACCAGCAGCATCGGCGCCAGCAGGTCGGTGAGGTAAGTACCTTCGACCGGGGTGCGGGCGAAGAGGAGCAGGCCGATGCCGACCGCGATCACGCCCGGAATCAGCGTCGTCTTCGGGCCGAAGCGCATGATCAGTTTTTCCGAGAAGCCGAGCGAGAGCGTTCCCATCACGATCGTCGCCGGCAGAAAGGCGAGGCCGACCTGGAGCGCGTCGTAGCCGAGGATCCGCTGCAGGTAAAGAGCGCCGAGGAAGAACATGCCGAACATCCCCGCGACCAGCAGCGACTGGATCACGTTGGCGCCGGCGACGTTGCGCGAGCGGAAGAGCCGCAGCGGCATCAGCGGGTTCTCGATCCGCGCCTGGCGGGCGATGAAGGCGGCGCCGAGGGCGAACGAGACAGCGCCGAGGATCAGGGTCTGGGGCGAGCCCCAGCCGTGCTGGTTGATGCCGAGGATCGTGTAGACGCCGAGCATCAGCGAGCTGGTGATCAGCGCCGCTCCGGGGATGTCGGCGCCCGCCTTGAAGCCGATCCCGGGCTTCCCCTCGACCAGGCGCAGGGCGCCGTAGGCGGTGGCGATGCCGATCGGCAGGTTGATGATGAAGATCCAGTGCCAGCTGATCGCCTGGGTCAGGGCGCCGCCCAGGAGCAGGCCGATCGAGCCGCCGGCGGAGGCGACGAAGCCGTAAACGCCGATCGCTTTCGCCTGCTCCCGCGGCTCGGGGAACATGGTCACAATCATGCCCAGGATCACGGCCGAGGCCATCGCCCCGCCGACCCCGGCGAAGAAGCGACCGCCGATCAGCATCGCCTGGTTCTGGGCGGCGGCGCAGAGCAGCGAGGCGCCAGTGAAGACAGCAAGGCCGATCAGGAACATGCGCCGCTGCCCGAGCAGGTCGCCGAGCCGGCCGGCTAGCAGGAGCAGACCGCCGAAGGGGATCAGGTAGGCGTTGACGACCCAGGCGAGGCTGCTCTGGGAGAAGTGGAGGCTGTCCTGGATCGTCGGCAGGGCGACGTTGACGATGGTCACGTCGAGGACGATCATCAGCATCCCCGCGCAGAGCACGTAGAGCGCCAGCCAGCGGGTGCGTTCGTCGGTCACGGTTTCGACCTCCTTCTCGGCGACTCGTTCCACCATCGCCGCACGGTAGCGAAGCGGCCGCGCGGGCAAATCGGGCCCTGTCGCTCAGCCCTTCTCCCGGGCGATCTTGGCGGCCTCCTGGCTGCCCAGGTACGGGGTGAGGGTGAACTCGACCAGGTCGGGAAGGAGCTCCTCGAGGTCCTCGGCCTTGCCGGCTATGACGCGGCGGGAGATCAGCGAGACCATGCCACCGACGAGGGCCTCCTCAGTGGTCGGGGAGAGTCTGGCGAGAATCTCCGGCGGGCGGCCGTCGCGGCCGTCGCGGAAGTACGGGACGAAGTTCTGGATCGCGGCGTCGTAGTGCTCGATCACGACCGGCCCGGCGACGAGCGCCTCGACCATGCTGAGACGCGCGAGCTGAGGCTCGGCGGCGAGAAAGGCGAGCATCGCGGCGATCCCGGAGCGGACCGCATGGGGCCAGTCGCTCGCTTCCCTGAAGCCCTCCGAGACACGCTCGTGCAACTCCGCCATCACCGTGTCATACGCGGCCACGAAGCACTCGTCCTTGCTGGAGAAGTGCTCGTAGAAGGTGCGCCGGGAAACCGCCGCGTGGCGGGTGATGTGCGCGATCGTCGTCCCCGAGTAGCCGTTTTCCGCGACCGCCTCCGCCAGCCCCGCGATCAGCCGCTCGCGCTGGTTGTGGGTGACGAACTCGCGCGGAAGGCCGTGACGGCCGGGGGGCAGGCGGGCCAACTCGGGCGGATAGGAGTCGGCGCTTTCGGTTGGCTCGTCCCGCTTTGCGGGGGTGCGTTTTTTGGCCACATCGCGACGATACCGCTCTGCTGAGGGAAAACCCCGTGCAAGCTCAGCTAGCGCCGCATCCATACCCAAATAAGGCATCGCAATGGCCGACATCAGCTGCGGATCCCTGCCTGGACCTACTTGGTGGAGGTCGCGGAGGGCGCTTCGGCGGCTGCCTGCTTGGCAACCTCGGCACCGAGGTACGGGGTCAGCGAGAACTCGACGAGCTCGTCCAGCAGCCCCTCGATCTGCTCCACCTGCCCCATGATTATGCGCTGGTAGAGGATCCAGAAGATCCCCCCGACGATCGTCTCCTCGAGGGTCTCGGGCAACTCGGCACCCTTCGCCGAGAACTTGCGACCCATCTGAAAAAAAGGCACGAAGGTCTGGATCGAACGCTCGTAGCGCTCGACCGCGGCCGGCCCCGCGGAGAGAGCCTCGACGATGCACGTACGAGCGAGGGCCGGCTCGCTGGCCACGAAGTGAAGGAAGGCGGCGATGCCGGCGGAGATCATCGCGGGCCAGGCATCGGCCTTACCGCCGGCGTCGACCACGCGGGCAAGAGCCGAATCGACCGCATGCTCGGAGGCGGAGAGGAAGCAGTCCTCCTTGGAAGAGAAGTTTTCGTAAAAGGTGTTGCGAGCGATCCCCGCCCGGCGGACTATGTCGGAGACGGTGACGGCACGGTAGCCTTTCGCGACCGTTTCCTCGGCGAGGGCGGCGATGATCCGCGCACGCTGGTGCTCGACGATGAACTCGCGCGAGAGGGAGTGCCCTCCGGGCAGTGCTCTGCTTGCTTGCTGAGTGCGATCGGCCACGCGAGCCAGGGTACCCGCGGCAGTTTCCTATTCCAATCTGGACGCAAGAGTGAGATACCGGTAAAGTACCGAGCTCCAGACAACTTGTTCCCCTGATCAAGCAGAGGAAAGATCGGATGGGAAAACAAGCCGCACCCAAAGTCCTGGCGGGGGCCGAGGGGACCGGCGCCACGGGGATGGTCTTCCCCGACGCACCCACACTCAAACCGGTGACTTCAGCCAAGCGCGAAAGGATCCTGGAGGGGATGCTCGATGCGGTCGGGTCGAGTGGATACGACGGCACGTCCGTGCGTACGGTGCTGGCCAGGACCGGCCTCTACCGTCAGGCCTTCTACGACAACTTCCCCGACAAGGATGCCTGCTACCAGGAGGCATTCGACTTCGGGGTTTCCCGGCTGGAAGCACTGGTCGTTGCCGCTGCCGCCCCCGAGGAGTCCTGGCAGGGAAAGCTGCGCGCCGGTCTCGGTGCGTTTCTGGATGCGCTCGACAAGGAGCCGGACGTCGGTCGCGCCCTGATCGTCGAGGTCCACGCGGCGGGTCACGAGGTGCTCGAAAGACGGGCCGAGTTGATGAAACGAGTCGGCGATTTCATCGATTCGGCGCGTGACGTCCCGGGCGACGGAGAATCGCCGCCGCCGATCGCGCCGGAGGGCATCGTCGCCGGCATCCACGCGATCGTCCACGCCCGGCTGGCGACGGGCGCGACCGAGGGATTTCGCGAGTTGCTGCCGGAGTTCATGTACTTCGCGGTACTGCCCTATTTCGGCTCCGAGGTCGCCGAGGTCGAGATGCAGGCCGCTCGCATCTGAGGCCTTTCCCGCCTCAAATGGCCATTTCGTAGGCACCCTCAGGCACCGGTTGGACGGCGGGGCAAGGCTTCCAACGGGAACGCGAATGGCGTTGGACAGGGCGCCATCGCTGCCCTACATTGAGTCGAGATGGACTCGCCGCCCACTTCGAATCCGGAGCGGCTGCCAAGCGGCCGTCACGGCCTGCCGCGAGCCTATGTGGTGCGTTCGCAACGAGAGCGCATGCTGGAGGCGATGGTCCGGGTGGCGGCGGCAAAGGGCTACGAGGCGACGACAGTCACGGACGTGATCGAGGTCGCCGGGGTATCGCGGGCGACCTTCTACGAGATGTTCGACGACAAGGAGGCCTGCTTCCTCGAGGCCTACGACGCCGTGATCGACGTCCTCGTCGCCCACGTCACCAGCGCCTTCGAGTCCGCCGCCGGGGAGCCGTGGCCCGAGCGGATCGCTGCCGGAATCGGCGCCCTGGCCGAGTTGCTCGCCGCCGAGGCCGACATCGCGAGGATGGCGATGGTCGAGGTGACCTCCGCCGGCGACGACGCCCGGGCTCGCTACCGGGCCGCGCTAGCCCGCTTCACACCATTTCTCGAAGAGGGCCGTGACTACTCCAGCCAGTCGGAGGAACTACCTCCAGACACTGCTCGCTTCGCGATCGGCGGCGCCACTTCGATGATCTTCGACGAGATCCGAGCCGGCCGCGGCCCGGAACTTCCGCGCATCGTGCCGGACCTCGTCTTCGCGGTGCTGATGCCCTACCTCGGCCCCGAGGAGGCCGAGGAGGAGATGCGGCGGGTGACACGAGGGGAGTGACGGACGGAAGTCCGGGGGAGGGGCGGAACGTCTTGTACTTTTTCGCGAACTCCCTTCGAGCGCCAGCGATCGCCGTCCCTCGAAAAAGTTAAGTGGAGCCCCTCCCCCGGACTTCCGCTCAGACGCCCTCGCCGTGGCGGCCCTCGCCTGCGGCGAAGCGGGAAGCTCCCTCGACCGCAACGTGGAGGGTCTCGCGGCCCAGCTTGTGCTCCAGAGCTATTCCATCTTTGAGCGGTAGGCCGAAGCCTTCTATTGCGGCTTGGCGGTCGGCGAGCATTGTCTCTTGCGGGAAGCCGGCGATTCGCTCGGCGAGCTCCAGTACACGGTTAAGGTGCTCGCCAGGGGCGACTACCTCGTTGACGAGGCCGATTCGCAGTGCCTCCTCGGCGTCGACGGGGCGGCCGGTGAGGATCAGGTCGAGCGCCCTGCCCATGCCGACGATGCGGGGCAGGCGCTGGGTTCCGCCGTCGACCAGGGGCACGCCCCAGCGTCGCTCGAAGAGGCCGAAGGTGGAGGCCGGCGTGGCGATGCGGAGATCGCACCAGAGGGCCAGCTCCACGCCCCCCGCAAGGCACCAGCCGTCGGTTGCCGCGATCGCCGGCTTGGCCGGGGTGAGGCGGGTCGGGCCCATCGGCCCGTCGGGATGGTCGACGTCGAGATCCATCGCCTTCAGATCGGCGCCGGCGCAGAAGGCGACACCGCCGGTGCCGGTGAGGACCAGCACGCGAGCGCCCTCGTCAGCCTCGAACTCCTTCAACCCCTCACGGAACGCCTGCGCCGCGGCCGCGTCGATCGCGTTGCGGCGCTCAGGCCGATCGATCGTCATCACCGCGGCCGCGCCGACGCGCTCATAACGGAGCTCCCCGCTCATCGCCGTGATCCTCCCATAGGGAGGTGGGGAGCGGGCGGGCTAGTCGCTGGACTCACTCACGGGGCACCAACAACGCCCGACCCCCGGCACTGCGTCCCGGCACGCGCGTCAACAAGGGCAGGAGCTCGTTGACGAGACCAAACTAGGCCTTCCCCCAGACAGATCATCTGCATCTGCGTCGTCTGAGGAGCGTTTGGGCACAAAAAAGCGACTGGCGATAGCGCTCGGTTGCCTGCCCCGCGCGTAGCCTTCACGCGTTGAAGCTCGTCGCGCCACCTTCGAGACGGTTTCCGGTGGGCTTCCGCGGACACCGCCTCTCCCAGTCGCAAAAGCGAGCGTAGCGCGCTCTTGAGGCCGACACCAGGGGGGCGACGAAAACGTTCCCGCAAACTCCGGAAAATAGACCCACCCTGAAGCCGGTATACCCTGCATCGGTGCGTGTAGACGAGATCATCGCCGCCAAA
>DASSMU010000247.1:0-8651 GCA_035701465.1 Solirubrobacterales bacterium | reverse complement strand
CGTCGCCTGAATCTGGACTGCTGTTCGATTCCGGACTGTCGCCCGAGGAGGAGTCGTCGCTGGTAGAGGTGACCGATCCGTCCCCGGACCCTGAGCTGTCGCTTTCGGCACCGTCGCCACCTGATCCCTCGCCGGAACCTGACGACCCGTCCGAGCCCTGGTCGCTGTTTTGGCTGGTCGGGTCGTTGCCGCCATTGTCGTTTCCCGGACTCGGTCCTGCCGCACGGCTCCCGCCGTGCGGCACGTCTCCCGGTGCCGGGGCAGGCTCCTGGCTTCCGCCGCGGCTTCCGGGTCCGTGGCCTTGCTCAATCGGGTCCAGTTGCGCTCCGGCACTGCGCCTGCCGCCTGGGCTTCCGTCGCTGGTGTCCTGCGCGGGACTAGCGGTGGTGCTCTCATGCGATGGTTCCGCTTGCGAGTCGGCTCTGACGGTTCGGAGGCGATCGCCACTGCGCAGGCGAGCAACGCCTGCGGTGGTCGGCTCCTCGTGGCGCCTGCCGTGATCGATGGCGGTGCCCGCCCCGATGGCTCCGACCACCAGCACCGTGGCGGTCGCGGCCTTGAGCACCACCCCGGCGCCACCCGCGCCTGCAGCACCGGCGGCAGCTTCGATGGAAGGCGATGAGCTTCCTGCCAGCAGTGCTTTCAGCGCCGGCATCGGGAGCAGCATGCCGAGGCCGTCGCGCAGTGTCGTTCGCGCCCGGTGGATCGCCTGCCGGGCGCCGCCGCCGCTGAGCCCCAGCACTGTCGCGATCTCCTCGTGGCCGAGCCCTTCCAGCTCGCGCATCACGATCGCCGCCCGCTGGGATTCGGGCAGCGTCCGCAGTCGCCGGATCAGCTCGGCCAGCTCTTCGCGACGCTCCAGCTCCTCGGCCGGGTCGCGGCCGCCGGCAAGCGTCTCGGCCAGCGCCTCCGCAGCGGGCGGGCGGGCGCGAAGGTCGTTGAGCGCGGTGTTGCGGACGATCCGGTAGAGCCAGGGACGCAATTCGATCTCCGCGTCGTCTCGCCGCAGCGCCAGCAGCGCCTTGGAGAAGGCGTCCTGGGTGACGTCCTCGGACCGGCCTCCGACGATCGCGGCCGCGTAGCGGCGCAGCGGACCGCCGTAACGACGGACGATCTCGTCGAACGCGGTCTCGTAGCCGTCGCGCACGAGTGCGACCAGGCGCCGGTCCGGCTGCGTCCGCAGCGCTGGGCCGAGGACGAGACGGGCGGCGAATCCCTCTGCAGGCGGTGGCATCTGGGTCTGGATGGCGTTCGGAGGTACCGATCCAACGGCAGCCAGGTTCAGTTGACCCAGCCATCCACTGCAACACGGACGAATGATCAAGATCACGCCGGGGTTAGCCCGGAGGACCAGGTCTGAAAAGAGTGACTTCGTCTTTTCCGGTGCTATTGGAGGTGAAAAGGCGAACTCAACGCCGAATACTGCCGCGAATACTGATATGACCGTTGGATGGACCGGGGACTGGCCGTGCTGTTGACAGCTCTTGCCGGGGGGTTGATCGCACTGCAGGCGCCGATCAACGCCGGCTTGGGCAAGGCGACCGGGAGCCTGCCGGCGGCGCTCGTCTCGTTCCTCGTCGGCACGGTCGCCCTCTCCGCGATCGTCGTCCTCAGTGGCAGGGCGGGAGGCCTCGGCTCGACCTTCGACGTCAGCTGGTACTACCTGCTCGGCGGCCTGCTCGGAGCCCTCTACGTCGCCAACGCGCTGATCGCCGTCAGCGCGATCGGCGCCGGGGGCGTGGCGGCGATGACGGTCGCGGGTCAGCTGACCGCCTCGGTTGCGATCGACCGCCTCGGCCTCTTCGGCCTAGACCAGGTTCCGCTCAGCCCCGAGCGCGTACTCGGGGTCCTGCTGCTGTTCGCCGGCACCGTTCTGATCGTTCGCTGAGGTCGCGAACTCGGGCGGCGCGATCCGCAGGTAGTGGTCGAAGGACCAGTCGACGAAGCGCTTGGCTCCGAGCAGGCGCACGAGCGGCCCGAGCAGCCGCGGGGGGATCCTGGGGACGAGGCGCTGCACGCGCAGCATCCAGCGGAACTTCCACTCGTGCGAGTCGTTGAACTCGGCGTAGCGTGTCGCCGCCTGCTCGCGGTTCTTTCGGCCGTCGACGACGTCGCGCAGCTCCCGGCCGAGTGCGATCCCGAAGTAGAGCGCGGTGCGTATCCCCTCGGCGCTGAGCGGCAGGCAGTGGCCGGCCGAGTCGCCGGCGAAGAAGACGCCCCCCTCGGTGCCATGACGCAGCTTGTGGGGGATCCAGTTGCCCTGGTAGCGGACCCGGTCGGCGTCGAGGTCTTCGGCGAGCAGCTCCGTGGTGGCGCGGACGTGGAAGCGGGGGTCGAAGGAGCCGACGCCGATCCTCAGCTCGTCGCGGGCCGGGAACGACCAGCCGTAGCCGGCCGGGACGTAGCGGCGGTCGATCCAGACCTCCAGGTCGTCGCCCTGACCCTCGGGATGGACCTCGAGCCCGCGCGAGAGCGGCGCGTCGGGCGGCTGGTAGCCGTCGCCGCTGGCCAGCACCCGGCGCCAGCCGAGGGCGTCGACTACCAGCGGCGCGCGGATCGTGCCGCGGTCGGTCTCGATCGCGATCGCGCCGTCGCCGTTGGCCGGGCGGGCGCGGCCGTTCACCTTCGCCGTCTCGAAGCGAGCGTCGCAGTCGCGCCAGAGCAGCTCGCAGAGCTCGCGGTAGTCGAAGGTGGAGAAGGTCCAGGGCAGGCGGAAGCGGGAATCGCCGTGAGGAGTGTGCATCAGCAGCGAGTCGAAGCGCTGCCGCTCGGCCCCCATCAGCCCCATTGCCCGCAGCCACTCGGTGGGGATGCCGCATGCCGATGTCTGGCGCTCGCCGATCTCGTAGCGGTCGAGGACCAGCACGTCGGCGCCTGAACCCGCCAGCTCCCGAGCCACCGCGAGACCGGCGAAACTCGCCCCGCAGATCAGCACGTCGTGGCTGCCGTCGAGCGGAGTCCGCTCCTCGCCGCGTTTGGTCGCCCGGATCGGCACGACGCAGAGAGTATCCACCTGCAATTATCCCCCGCTGTGTCCGTGACCGATACGACCTTGACCCCTGCTTCTGAGGCTCCCACCGGTTCGCCGGTAGAGGGCTCGGGTGGCCTGCTGCTGGAAATCGACGGCAAGATCGTCCCCAACTACGCGGCGACGATGGTCTCCTTCGAGGAGGGCGACGTCGTCAAGGGTCGCGTCGTGCGGATCGACAAGGACGAGGTCCTGGTCGACATCGGCTACAAGTCGGAGGGGGTCATCCCCTCGCACGAGCTCTCGATCCGCAAGTCGGTCAACCCGGCCGACGAGGTCGAGCAGGGCGAGGAGGTCGACGCCCTCGTCCTCACCAAGGAGGACAGCGAGGGCCGCCTCGTCCTCTCCAAGAAGCGCGCCCGCTTCGAGAAGGCCTGGCGCCGGATCGAGGCCGCGGCCGAGTCGGGCGAACCGGTCGAAGGCAACGTGATCGAGGTCGTCAAGGGCGGCCTCATCCTCGACCTCGGGGTGCGCGGCTTCCTGCCCGCCTCGCTGGTCGACATCCGCCGCGTCCACAACCTCGAGGAGTTCACCGGCCAGACGCTCGAGTGCAAAGTGATCGAGCTCAACCGCAGCCGCAACAACGTCGTGCTCTCCCGCCGCGCCGTCCTGGAGGAAGAGCGCAAGGAGGTGCGCGAGCAGATCCTCGGCCGTCTCGAGGCCGGCCAGGTCGTCGAGGGCAAGATCTCCAACATCGTCGACTTCGGCGCCTTCGTCGATCTCGACGGCATCGACGGCCTGATTCACATCTCAGAGCTTTCCTGGAGCCACGTCAACCACCCCTCCGAGGTGGTGGCGATCGGCGACACCGTGCGGATCAAGGTGCTCGACATCGATCGCGACCGCCAGCGCATCTCCCTCGGCCTGAAGCAGACCCAGGAGGACCCCTGGCAGCGGGTGATCAGCGCCCACCGGCCTGGCGACGTGCTCGAGGGCGAGGTGACCAAGGTCGTCGCTTTCGGCGCCTTCGTCGAGATCCTCCCGGGGGTCGAGGGCCTGGTCCACATCTCCGAGCTCGCCGACCACCACGTCGAGAGCCCCAGCGAGGTGGTCGAGCCCGGCACCAAGCTAAACGTCAAGATCCTCGAGATCGACGAGGAGCGGCGCCGGCTTTCGCTCAGCATCAAGCAGGTCGCCGAGGGCAAGATGTCCATGGGCGATCTTGGCGAGCAGATTGAGGCCGCGGGCGAGGCCGAAGACACTTCTGATGAGGTCTCGGACGCGGAGTCCGCGGGTCCTGTCGCGGAGGATGACTCCTCGTCCTCGCAAGCTGCGGGCGAGGAGCCAACCTCCACGCCACCCGCGGAAGACGCGGCTGAGGTCGTCGAGGAGCCTGCTGCCGAGGTGGCCGAGCCCGCTGCGGAGGAGCTTGTCGAGGCCCCGGCCGTTGAGGCGGAAACCCCGGTCGAGGAGCCCGAGGCAGCGGTGGACGCCGAAGAGCCTGATGCTGAGGAAGATCCGGCCGCCGAGGCTGACGTTCCTGCCGAGGAGCCCTCCGAGTCCTGAGGCCTATCCCGGCAGGGGTGGAGCGTCTTGTACTTTTTCGCAAGTGCTCGCCCGAAGCGACAGCAGTCCAACGTTTCTCGAAAAAGTTAAGCGGAACCCCTGCCGGGATAGGCCCTAGGCAACCGTGCCGCTGACCATTGGCCTCACCGGGGGGATCGCTGCCGGGAAGTCCGAGGCCCTCGCTGCCTTCGAGCGGCTTGGGGCGGCGACCATCTCCAGCGATGCGGTTGTGCACGAGCTGTTGGATTCCGAGCCGTTGCTTGGCCGGGTGACGGAGCGGTGGGGGGAGGACGTGACGCCGGAGGGGCGGGTCGACCGGGCCCGGATCGGGGAGATCGTCTTTGCCGATCCGGATGAGCTGAAGTGGCTGGAGGGGCAGATCCACCCGCTGGTGGGGGAGAGGATCGGGGCCTGGCTCGGCTCGCTGGGCGAGGACGTCGGGATCGCGGTGGTCGAGGTGCCGCTGCTGTTCGAGGGCGAGATGGCGCCCGTTTTCGACACCACAGTCGCCGTCGTCACTGCCGACGAGGTGCGCCGGGCCCGGGCCGAGGCTCGCGGGCACACCCTGGTCGGCGAGCGTGAGGCGCGGCAGCTTTCCCAGGAGGAGAAGGCCGCCCACGCCGAGCACGTGATCGAGAACGACGGCACGTTGGAGGACCTCGAGCGGCGCCTATCCGCCCTCATCGCAAAACTGGAGGGATGAAGGGGCGAAGGCGAAGGCGGCGGCGCCTGGTCATCGGGGGTGTGGCAGCGGCCGCGGCGGCCGCTGTGCTCTTCCTGGTTCTGAGCGGGGTGATCGACCGGGCTATACAGGAGCTGACCCTGCCTCTCCATCACGAGGACATCATTCGCCAGCAAGCTCGGGAAAAGCACGTCGATGCCGCGTTGATCGCCGCTGTGATCTATGCCGAGTCGAAGTTCAGCGACCGCACCTCCAGCGCGGGCGCGCGCGGCCTGATGCAGATCACTCCCGAAGCGGCCAACGAAATCGAGCGTCACAGCGGCGGCACGACCTTCAAGCTGCAAGACCTCGGGGACCCCGAAATCAACATCCGCTATGGCACCTACCTGCTGCGCGAACTGCTCGATCGCTACGAAGGCGACGTGGTCGCCGCGCTCGCCGCCTACAACGCCGGTCCCGGGAACGTCGACAAATGGGGGGGGAGCGACCTGAGCGTCGAGGGAATCCCGTTCCCCGAAACCCGCGCCTACGTCGAAGAGGTGCTCGACAAGCAGCACGCCTACCGCGACAAGTACGCGAAGGAGCTGGGCTACTGAGTCTCGAGGCCCCCCGACCGCGAGTCACGGCTCTGGCGATCGCCGTGGGCCTGGTACTGGCCGACTCCTCGATCGTCGTCCTCGCCCTGCCGCAGATCTACCGCGAGCTCGACACCAGCGTCGCCGGCGTCACCTGGGTGCTGGTCTCCTTCAACCTCGTGATGGCGCTGGCCGCCGTGCCGGCGGCCCATCTCGCGCGCCGGGTCGGCCCCGGTCGCACCGCTGCGATCGGCCTGGCCGTGTTCGCAGGCGCCGGCCTCGCCTGTGCCGCCTCGGCGACGCTTAGCACCTTGATCGCGGCGCGCTGCGTGCAGGCGCTCGGCGGCGCGGCGGCGGTGACCGCGGTGCTGGAGCTGCTGCCGGCCACGGTGGGATCGGAGGGCCGGGCTACGGCGCTTTGGGCGACCGCCGGTGCGACCGGCGCCGCGCTCGGCCCGGCGCTCGGAGGCATCCTGACCCAGCTTGTCTCCTGGCAGTCGATCTTCCTGATCCAGGTCCCGGTCGCGCTTGCGGCCGCGGTGCCGATCCTCGCCGTCGCCAGGCACGAGGCGGCGACCGGGGTGCTCTCCACCGAGTTGCGCCGGACCGGCCGTCCGCACCTGCTCGCCAACCTGGCGCTGGCGATGGTCTCTGCGGCGATCGCGGCGGCGCTCTTCCTGCTCGTGCTGCTGCTGATCGAGGGTTGGCGCCTGACTCCGATCGGCGCCGCGATCGTGGTCAGCGTGATGCCGCTCTCGGCGCTCGTCGGCAGCCGCTTGGGCCGGCTTGTGCCCAGCGCCAGGGCGCGCGCGGCGGCGGGGGCGATCCTCGTCTCCGGCGGCCTCGGCGGCCTGGCTCTGCTGCCAAAGGCTGAGGTGGCGCTGACGGTGCCTCCGCAGGTGATGGTCGGGGTCGGGCTGGCCCTGGTCCTCTCGGCCCTGACCGAGACGGCCCTGGCTGGGCGGGCGCCCCAGGCAATCCACGGCGGCTGGACGATCTCCGCCCGTCACGCCGGCGTCGTCATCGGGCTGCTTGCGCTGACCCCGATCTTCACCGCCGACATCGCCGAACAGCGCCAGGACGCGATCGACGCCGGCACGGCGGTGATCCTCGATTCGCGCGTCCCACCTCTGTTTAAGATCGACCTGGCGCAGCGGATCGAGTCGCGCCTGGAAGAAGAGAAGGGAAGGGTGCCGACGATCGGCCCCGCCTTCGAACCCCTGCCGAGCGACCCGGAAGAACGCACGGCGGTGGTGGAACTGCGCGACGAACTCCAGGAGCAACTCAACCGCGGCGCGACCCACGCCTTCAGTCCCTCCTTCGGCCTGGCGGCATTTCTCGGTCTCCTCGCCCTAGTCCCGATCGGCCTCGCCCGCAGGGTGGATCTGTGAACGCGGCATTGAGAAGCCGAGTGCTGGTCGGCGGGGCGATCGTCGCTGCCGTGGCGCTGGTCGGGATCTACCTCGCTGCGGGTGGTTCGTCCTACGCGCCGGCGAAGACGCAGGACCCCTGCAAGCACAGGCCCTGGCGCAACCCTGAAAGCCTGGAACAGATCGCCGAGCAGTTCTCGCTTTCGGCCCTGGACGGCGCCGCCTGCAAGCTGGGGGTGAGCCGGGAGACACTCGCCCAGGCGCTGGCGACGCCGGCAGCCCGCGAACACTTCACCCGGCGCTACGGGATCGACGACGCCGAGCTAGCCCGGGCGATCCGCGCCGGCCTCCTGCGCGCGGTCGACGACGCTGAAGAAGCTGGCGCCCTCAGCCCGCTCCTCGCCGCCCCCCTGCGCCAGACGCTGCGGAACATCCCCCTCGACCGGGCGATCGAACTGATCAACGACGCCGAAACCCTGCTCGACAGAGCGCAGAGCTTCCTCGGTCCCGCCCAGGGCCTGCTCGAACAGTTCCTCCCCTGACAGCAGGGGCGCTACGCCTATTTCTTGATCTGGAACCTGCTCTTGCCTGGAAGCCAGGTGACGCCTTCGCAGAGCTGTTCGGGCGTCGTTCCCAGGGAGCCGGCGAGCTTGACGATCGTGCCGAGTCGTGGCTCGCGGCCGCCCCGCTCCAGCAGCGAGATCTCGGTGCGATGCAGGTCGCAGAGGAAGCCGAGCTCCTCCTGCGAGACGCCCTTCTTCTTGCGCGCTTTGCGCAGGTTGATTGCAAAACGTTCGCGTGGTTTCATCCGGCAATTCTCTGTCTGCCAAGACAGAAGCTCTACAGCCAAAACACCTACAGACAAAACTGCACGTTTATATACGAATCAGTCGCGGGTTGCGCGCCAGACCCAGAGCATCGCCAGCGGCTGCAACGGCAGCCGTGCCCAGAGGGCCCAGCGGGGCACCCGCTGTAGGTCGAGCCCTCTGACCTGCTCTGGGTTGACCGCCATGTGCACGTTGGCGGGGAAGACGGCAAGCAGTAGGGCCAACAGCCACCAGCGAGCGAATCTTCGCGTAGGCCGCGCAAGCACTGCCGTTCCCCCCACGATCTCCGCGATTCCGCTTGCGACCACCGCCTCACGGTGCTTCGGCAGCGAGGGCGGCATGATCGCTTCGTAGCTGCGTGGGATGACGAAGTGCATCGCCCCCGCGAAGGAGAAGAAACCTGCCAAAGCTTTTTGCGAACGGCTCACTCGGCGGCCCAGTCTATGGGGCATTTCGGGTCAGAGAGAGCGTCGGGGAGGGGTCCCCGGGAACTCCCGGCCGAAGGCCGGCCCGGGACCCCTCCCCGACGCTCTCTCGTCGGCACCAGATGGAACCCCCACCGGCATAGGCCCTAATGTGAACTGACTCCAAGTTCCCCCGACACTTTTGGGGGATCGATAGCCCTTCGAAGCGAGACAGCCCCCGACCTAGCTGGGTCGGGGG
>DASSMU010000246.1:0-3068 GCA_035701465.1 Solirubrobacterales bacterium | reverse complement strand
AAATCCCTTTCATAGCCGGCGAAGATCGTCGCGGTGCGGTCGGGCAGGGAGATCGTCCTCGTTCGAGTGCACTTCCACGAAACGAGTGCCTGGCCGGTTCTGGAATCGGCGAAGACCGCCCAGGTCGCCGGCGTCCAGGTGTCGAGGGTGATGTCGCCATAGCCGATGAACAACGGCGCCAGCGGCCCTTCCTCGATCGGCCCGTTCTTGGATTCCGGGCGCGGTGCAGGCATGAAATAGGCCTGGAAGAGGCGTTCGCCCACCAGGCCCTGCGGCTGGAAGTGCCGTCCCAGCCAGTAGACGGGCATTTCGATGGCGGGATCGTCGAGGGGCACTTCGGCGTCGTAGCGTTCGGCGCGCGTGTACCGACTCGCCTTGCGGATGTGAGCCTGCTGGCGGCGTGCGAGGCTGACAGCAGCGCGGTCGTCTTCGGCGAGGGTCCCCCCGACGGTCGCGACGACGGCCAGCGTGTTGCCCGAGCGCCAGACGAGGAATGACGTTGTGTGGCCCAGCTTGCGGTAGAAGGGATAGAAGCCGGGCACCTGAGCGGTGTGGAACATCCTCGTTGCCGAGCCCACCTTTTCGGGGGCGGCAGCGGCGCGCGGCCGGCGGTCGTGGAAGAGGCGGCCAAGAAGCTCGGGTACGACGTGCCAGGCGGCGTCGGAAGCCCGGTCCGTCTTCATCGAGAGCACTCCGGTGCCGACCGCAACGGGTTCCGGGGGCTGGCCGGGGACGGCGAACAGGCGGTAGTAAGCGCCCATGCAGCCCTTTGGGTGGAAGCGTGCGATGAAACTCGCGAGCGCTGGCGGTGTGCCACGCGGATGGGTCAGGCGCGAGCAGAAGACTCCGTCGTCGCTCTCTTCGTGCAGTTCGACGTTTAGGTATCCCGGCGAGAGATCGTGCAGGCGCAGAATCAGGTCTTGCTGCTCGGCTCGGCGCCCCGACGCCGCTGCCGTATTCAGGGCGACCAGCGTCACGAGCAGAGCCATGAGCGGAATCGCGACGAGCGGCAACGTGCGCCCGTGCATGCCTCCCCTCTCCTCGGCCATCGTTCAGTATTCCGGGGCGGGCCTGAGTTGAAGGCCGCGAACCGCTGCCTTCATGCCCGCCAGCGAGTTGTATGACCCGCGGGCCGGCTTGGAGCAGTTGCGGCAGATGGAGAGGCGGACCCCGACGACGATGCCGCCGACGTGGACGACCGCGAAGAAGCGGCGGGGGGATCGCGCGGCGCAGGGGCGGAAGCCGGCGACGTGAGCGGTGTAGATCGTGGCCCGGCCGCTGGAGATGGCGACATCCGTGGAGGTGAGGCATCGTTCCGCGAAGATTTCCCTGCCATCCGGGGAGGCGAGGAACCGTCGCCATCCCCTCTTCGTCCATGAGCTGAGGCTGAGTGCCTTGCTGTACTGGAGCTTCAGCTTCGCACCTGTCAGTCCTCCGCCGAAGTAGGGCGCCCCGCCGCCCCACTCGAGATGAGCGACCGGCAGGGCATGGCCTGGCCTGAAGGTCCGTCCGAACCAGTACACGGGCAGCTTCAGAGCGGGATCGTCCAGGCCGAGTTCGCTGGCGTCTCGTTCCGCCCGGGTGTAGGGAGTTGGAGCTTCGATGTGGGCCTGCTGGCGTCGAGCGAGCTCCTCGGCGATTCGGTCGCTCGTCTCCAATGAGCCCGCAGTAGCGAACACGACGCCCAGCACATCGCCCGAGCGCCAGGCCAGGAGCGAGCCACGACGCCGGCTGCGATTGAGGAAGCTCGAAATGTTCAGCCAATGAAAGAGGCGGGTCGCGTCGCCGACCGCCGCCGTGGGCGTGGCCTCCTTCGGGATTTCGTCTTCCGTGAAGTGGCTGAGGATCTCCGGAGCGACAGCAAGGCCGGCTTCGGCTGCCTGGATGCTGTCCGCATCGAGCGCCGCCGTCCCGACCATCTCGCTGCTCGATACGAGGTCGGGTACTCGATAGAGGCGAAGGTACACGCCCATGCAGCCCTGCGGCGAGTAGCGCCTGATGAATTGCGCGAGGGCAGGCTGGGGTTCAGGCGGGTCGAGCGGTTCGCAGATGAATTCGAAGTCGCTGCCCTCGGGTCCGAACGGGAAGTACCCGTGCGGCAGGTCGTGGAGGCGCAGCACCAGCTGTTCGGCCGGGTCTTCGGGAGAGCGCGGATCGGCGGCTGCCCCAGTCAGGACGATCATCGCCGCGATCGACGCGAGGAGCGCGATCGCTGTCGTGAGCGCAGCCCGCCTGCGTAAGCCCTCCGCATCCCCAACCATCGCCGGCGAGTATAGGCAGCGGCGGCCGGATTTCGGCGAGGCGGCGGCGTTGCTAGTGTCGGCGTCGATGGCTGCGGACGCGATTTCATTCGCGCGGGGTGCGCCCAGCGCCGACATCCTGCCCCGCGAGGCGGTGCGGGAGGCGGCGGCGGTCGCGCTCGCCGAGGATTGGGAAAAGGCGCTCTCCTATGGCACGGGAATCGGCCATCCGGGCCTCTGCCAGTGGATCGCCGAGCGGCACGGAGGACTCGACGCCGGGCAGGTGATGGTCGCCAACGGTTCGCTGGAGGCGGGGGCGATGCTCTTCGAGCACCTGCTCGAGCCGGGCGACCGGGTGATCGTCGAGCAGCCGACCTACGACCGCACCCTGCTGATGCTGCAGCGGCTCGGGGTCGAGCTGATTCCGGTGGCGCTGGAGGCCGACGGGTTCGAGATCGGCGCGGTCGAAGCGGCGCTCGCCGAGGGACCGGTGAAGCTGGCCCACATCATCCCCAACTTCCACAACCCGGCCGGTTGCACGCTCTCGGCCGAGAAGCGGGTGCGGCTGGTCGAGCTCGCCGCCGAGCACGACTTCTGGATCTTCGAGGACGACCCCTACCGCGAGCTCCCCTTCGAGGGCGACCCGATGGAGGCGATGATCTCGATCGACCGTGCCGACAGGGTGGTCTTCGCGTCCTCGTTCTCGAAGACGGTCAGCCCCGGCGTCCGCGTCGGTTACCTGGCGGGGCCCGCGGGCGAGATCGCGAAGCTCGCCAAACGCGCCAATGAGACCTACATCTCGCCGAACATGCTGGCCGAGGCGGTCGT
>DASSMU010000245.1:0-5499 GCA_035701465.1 Solirubrobacterales bacterium | reverse complement strand
ACCAACCCCACCGATTACTGGTTCGGAATCGGCGATCCCGCCAGCAAGAAGAACCACACCGTCAGCGTGATCGCGGCGAGGATGACGGAGCCCATCAGGACAGCCTCTACGACGGTCGTCGTGCCCTGGGCGGAGGAGGTGTCGCGCATGCTGCGCAGCCAGGTAGGGCGCATCGGGGCGAGGCGGTTGGTGCCGGTGATCTGGATGTAGAGGCGGTTGAGGCGGCCAATCAGCCAGGCGATCACGAGCACGGAGACAATGATCCCCGCGGCGACGACGAAGTAGGGGCCGGTGCTGGGGAACTGGGTATGGGAGACCTTGGAGCCGATGTAGATCCAGCTGAGCGGGATCGCGGTCCAGATCGAGAGCGCCGCGAGCAGCATAGTCACGAAGACGACCGCAGCGGCCATGCCTTTGGCCGGCCCATCGCGGTGCGACTCGGTGGCCATCTCCACATTCATAGAATGCCAGGTATGTCCGGTCACTCGAAGTGGTCTTCGATTAAGCACAAGAAGGGCGCCGCCGACGCCAAGCGGGGCAAGCAGTTCACTAAGCTGGCGCGGGCGATCACGGTCGCGGCGCGAGACGGCGGGCCGAACCCGGAGGCCAACGCACCCCTTGCGACGGCGATCCAGAAGGCGCGCGACGCCTCGATGCCGAAGGACAACATCCAGCGCGCGATCGACCGCGGCAGCGGGATCGGCGCCGACGCCGACGCGATCGAGAGCATCCTTTTCGAGGGCTACGGCCCCGGTGGCGCGGCGATCCTGGTCGAGGCGCTGACCGACAACCGCAACCGTGCCAGCGCCGACATCCGCCACGCCTTCAACAAGCACCACGGCAGCCTCGGCGAGCCCGGCTCGGTCGCCTGGATCTTCGAGAAACGCGGCGTGGTCGTCGTCGATGGCACTCGGTATGGCGAGGACGACCTGATCGTCGCGATCGACGCTGGCGCCGAGGACGTACGCGAGGACGGCGAGCAGCTGCGGGTCGTCTGCGAGCCGGGCGACCTGAGCGCGGTCCGCGAGGCGATCGAGGCGGCAGGCGTCGAGGTGCAGTCGGCGGAGGTTGCGATGGAGTCGAAGAGCACGGTGCTCGTCAAGGGCACCGAGGCCGAATCGCTGCTGCGCCTGGTCGACACGCTCGAGGAGCACGACGACGTCAACGAGGTCCACGCCAACTTCGACGTCCCAGCCGAGATCATCGAAAAGCTGGCTGTGTAAAGGCATCCGAGGCTTCTCCCAGAATCACTTCCCATGCAAGTCGTGATGGGGATCGACCCCGGCGCAGCCAACCTTGGCTTCGGCGTGGTCAGGATCGAGGGCTCCCGTATGGTCGCCCTCGACGGCGGCGTGGTCGAAACCACGCCCGAGATGCCGATGGAGCGGCGCCTGGAGCGGATCCATGGAGCGCTCTCGGAGTTGATCGAGTGGCACCAGCCCCAGGCGATGGCCATCGAGGACCTCTACTTCGGCAAGAACGTCCACTCGGCGATGGCAGTGGGCCGCGCCAGCGGAGCGGCGATGCTCGCGGCCGCGCAGCGGGGTGTGCGTTGCTTCACCTACACGCCGCAGGCGATCAAGAAGGCGGTCTGCGGTTCGGGCGGAGCCGGCAAGGAGCAGGTGCAGCGGATGGTCGGCACCCTCCTCGGCCTGCCGGAGCCGCCCACGCCCGACCATGCCGCCGACGCGCTCGCCGTGGCGATCTGCCACGGTGGGGGAACGGGGCGACAGGAGGCGATTGAAGCTGCCGATGCGGCGCCGGACGTGACCCCGGAGAGGCTGGCCGGATGATTGCCGCCGTGCGCGGGGAGGTGATGGTGCGGCGACCCGATCACGTCGTCATCGACGCCGCCGGCGTCGGCTACAGGCTCGCCGTGTCCTCAGAGACGCTGAAGGCGGTCCCCGCCACCGGGCGCGACGTATTCCTTCATGCCGAGTTGATTGCTCGCGACGACTCGCTTGCCCTCTACGGCTTCGCCTCCGAGGAGGAGCGCGACCTCTTCGGCGAGTTGATCTCGGTCAGCGGGGTCGGGCCCAAGGTTGCCCTGGCCGCGCTCTCCGGCGGTCCTGCCCGCGAGTTGCTGCGGGCGATCGCCAGCGGCGACGCGAAACGCTTCCAGGCGGTACCCGGAATCGGCAAACGGACCTCGGAGCGGATCATCGTCGAGCTGCGCGAGAAGGTCGCCGGCGCGCTCGAGGAGGAGGTCGCTCTGGCCGCCGCCGACGGCTCGGATGCCCGCGGCCTTGCCCGCGACGGCCTGGTCAACCTCGGCTACGCCCCGCTGGAGGCAGAGCAGCTGCTCGACGGCATCGAGGGCATCGAGGCCGAGGAGCTGGTCGCAGCCGCGCTGCGCAAGGCCGGTACGTCTAGGAGCAAGGCATGAGCGCGATAGGCCCGCGGCGTATCCGCACGCCGGACCTCGACGATCTCCCGGCCGCGGATGACGTTCGCGTGCACGACGCCCGCGCAGACGCACCGGACGAGGACCTCGACCGCTCGCTGCGTCCGCGAAGGCTCGCCGAGTTCGTCAACCAGGTCCAGGTCACCGAACAGCTGGCGATCTTCATCGAGGCCGCCCGCGGGCGTGGCGAGCCGCTCGATCACGTACTGCTCGCCGGCCCCCCGGGGTTGGGCAAGACCTCGCTCGCCCACATCGTCGCCGAGGAGATGGGGGTGCCGATGGTGCAGACGGCCGGCCCTGCACTGGAGCGCAAGGCCGACGTCGCCTCCTTCCTCACCGCGCTGGAGCCCGGAAGCGTCTTCTTCGTCGACGAGATCCACCGGCTCGGCCGGGCGGTAGAGGAGACGCTCTATCCGGCGATGGAGGACGGTGAGCTGCCCGTGGTACTGGGTCAGGGAGCGGGCGCCCGGACCGTGACGCTGCCGCTGCCGCCCTTCACGCTGGTCGGCGCGACGACCCGTGCCGGCCTCCTGACCACGCCGCTGCGAGATCGCTTCGGCCTCTCGCACAGGGTCGAGCACTACAGCCCCGAGCACCTGGGCGAGATTGTCCTGCGCTCGGCCGGCATCCTCGGCGTCGAGATAGACGCCGAAGGGGCGGAGACGATCGCGTCCCGCTCGCGCGGAACCCCACGTGTGGCGAACCGGCTGCTCAAGCGAGTGCGCGACTTCGCCCAGGTCAAGGAGCGTGGCTCGATCGACGGCGAGGTCGCCGCGGCCGCTCTGGAGATGCTCGAGGTCGACGCCGGCGGGCTGGATCGCAGCGACCGCGCCCTGCTCGACACCGTGGCGACCAAGTTCGCCGGTGGACCGGTCGGCCTCTCGACCCTGGCCGTGGCGATCGGCGAGGAGGCGGACACGATCGAGGACGTACTCGAGCCCTACCTTCTGCAGCAGGGTTTGCTCAAGCGCACTCCGCGCGGCCGCGTGATCACGCCCCGGGCCTACGACCACCTGGGCCTGCCGGTTCCCGATGCCGCAAGAAGCCTCTTCTAAAACCGACTCTCAGTAACCTGCCGGGTGTGCCGTTCTTCATCTGCCCCAACTGCGGCCATCGGGAGGTCAGCGCCGAGCGTACGGCGGGCTTCAGCACGCGCCCGAAGGGCTGCTCTAAATGCGGCTTCGGCTTCGTCTTTGAGCTGCTCGACGACTACTACCCGGCACCCAATGCCGCCTTCTTCGTTTGCGACCAGAAAGCGCGGGTGATCGACGCCGGCCGCGGCAGCTTCGAGCTCACCGGCCTCACCGACGAGGACGTGATCGGCCGGCCGGTGCAGGAGGTCCTGGGCCTTGAATGGCGCGAGCCCGGCGACGGCGACGAGTCCGCCGACACCAATGGCGACGGGGTTACCGACCCGATAGAGACCTCGCTCGAGTGGGGGGTCCGCTCGCTCGGCAAGCGCGTCTCGGTCAACGCCGAAGGCGACATTCCCGCCGAGGCCGTGGCCGACGTCTTCCCCGCCTACGACGACGACGGGGGACTGCTGATCGTCCTCACCCCTGAAGGCTGAGCAGATGGGCAGCCGCCGCAAACACCTCTTCGTCCTGCTCTTCGTCTTCGGCCTGATCGCCGTCTCGGCTCTGGTCATCGCCAGCAAGCCGACGCAGCTGGGTCTCGACCTGAAAGGGGGCGTCCAACTGGTTCTGCAGGCGAGCCCCACGCCTCAACAGCCGACGATCGACAACGGGGCGATGAGCAGGTCGATCGACATCATCCGCTCCGGCTGCGACCAGCTGGGAGTCTCCGAGATCGAAGTCGCGCAGGTGGGCAGCGACCAGATCCAGGTCGGCATACCCGGGGCGACGAGCGTCGGCAAGGCGACGGAATGCGCGACCAAGCCGGCGCGTCTCTTCTTCTACGACTGGGAACCCAACCTGATCGGCCGCGAGGCCGCGATCGGCGGCCATCCCGGCACGGAACCGCCGAAAGGGCCGTTTGCGCAGGCAAACAAAGAATGGCAAGAAGCCGGCCGCACCCCAACCAGCAGCCAGAACCAGCAGCTGGTCTTCGCCGGTGCCTACCCGACCGAGTACGCCGCCGCCAAACTGGCCTCCGAACAGAAGCCGAAACCGGATTGCCCGAAGTGCAGCCAGCCGGCCACCTACTACCTGTTCGAGAAAGCGGCGCCGCACAAACTGATCGACGGTCCGGAGTACAGCAAGGACGACCTCTATGTCGACCCCAACGGCAAGAAACGACCGCGCGATGTCGGTCTGGTAGTCAAGGTCCCGCAGGGAACCGTCGTCGTCTCTGAAAAGCCGAACGACAGAAACGGCCAGGTGATCGAGAGCGCCGAACCGGGCTGGTTTGCGCTGAAGGACAACCCCGCTCTCTCGGGGACCGAAATCACCAGCCCCAAGCAGGAAACGGACGAATTCGGCCAACCGAACGTCACCTTCAAATTCACGGATAGCGGCCGTCAGGCATTCCAGGAAGTCACCCGGAGGATCGCTCAGCGCGGCGCGGCGAGGGCAATTGGCCCCACAGCCGGATCCGAAGCCGAAGAACGCTCCGGCCACTTCGCGGTGATCCTCGACAACGAAGTCAAGACGCGACCGATCATCAACTTCGCCCAGAACCCCGACGGGATCGACGGGCGCACCGGAGCGCAGATTTCCGGCGGTTTCACCAGCAACGCCGACGCGCAGGAACTGGCCAGCTTCCTGCAGCGCGGCGCGCTGCCGGTCAACCTCAACCTGATCAGCCAGACGCAGGTCTCGGCGACGTTGGGAAGCCAGGCGCTGCACGCCGGGATCAAGGCCGGGCTGATTGGCCTCGCCCTGGTCGTCATCTTCCTGCTCATCTTCTACCGCTTCCTCGGCCTCGTCGCAACACTCGCACTGGGCGCATACGGGGTGATCTTCTTCGCCCTGATCAAACTGATCCCGATCACCCTGACGCTGCCGGGTATCGCCGGCCTGGTGCTCACGATCGGGGTCGCGGCGGACTCGAACATCGTCATCTTCGAGCGCATCAAGGAGGAGGTGCGGGCGGGACGTTCGATGTCGAGCGCGATCGCGGCCGGCTACAGGCGC
>DASSMU010000244.1:0-4789 GCA_035701465.1 Solirubrobacterales bacterium | reverse complement strand
CGACCCAGCTCGCCGAGCCCCACGGCGTCTGGATCGACGGCATGGATCGCGACCAGGGTGTCGACGACCCGCTCGCCGATCGCGCGTCGGTCGGCCTCGTCGGGGAAGGCGTCGGCCTCGGCAAGGCCGCGCAGGATCGGGCCTTCGACGAACTCCATCACGTAGAAGGGGGCGCCGTTGACGCTCTCGTCCCCACAGAGGCCGACCACCGGCGCGACCGGCACGGGGGTGGGCGCCAGCGCCGAGACCACCCGGTGCTCGCGCCCCATGTCGTGGGCGGAGCCGAGGCGCTTGCCCAGCGGCGGGCGGCGCAGCGCCCAGCGGCCGCCCGCGGCGTCGCGAACCCCATAGGTCAGGTTCGAATGGCCGCCGGAGATCCGCTCGAAGGAGAGGGGAAGCTGGACGCCGGGCACGTGCTCGCCGAACCAGGCCTCGACCCCAGAGCGGTCGATCCCCTGCGGCGCCTCGGCGCTGCCGTCGGCGGTGCCTGTAGCCTCGTCGCCCATAGTCGCGCAAGCATATTCACGACGCCGTCTCCGGCTTAGCCCGTCGCTTGCCAACAGGCTGACGATCGGCTTCGCGATCGCCTTCGCCGTGCTCACCGGTCTTGCCGTGATCGGGGTGGCGCGCTTCCTGCAGCAGCGCCAGGACTACGAGAACGCGACCGCTCAGTCCTACCAGCTGGAGATCGCCGCCCGCAACCGCCTCGCGGCGAGGACGCACACAGCCGGGGCGCGGGCCACGATCGTCGCCCAGCAGCACAAGCGGGAAAAACTGCGTGAGGAAATCGACAGCGAGACCCGCGACACGGCGCTGCTGGTCGGGGCGGGTCTGATCGCCGGCCTGACCGGCGCGGCGCTGCTCTTCAGCGGCCTGATCTCCTCGATGCGGCGGCCGCTGGAGGAGCTGGTCGAGGCGTCGGGGCGCCTCGCCGGGGGCGACCTGGAGGCACGGGTCAAGGTCGGCGGCCTCTCCGAGACGGCAGCACTGGGAAGCGCCTTCAACGAGATGGCGGCCGAGCTACAGAGGCGCGCCGGCGAGCGCGACCAGCTCGAAACGATGAAGGACGAGTTCGTCCTCACCGCCTCGCACGAGCTGCGCAGCCCGCTCACCTCGGTGCAGGGGTTCGCCGAGCTGCTGATGCTGGAGCGCGACAAGCTCAGCCCCAAGCAGGCCGACACGGTCGAGATCATTCTCGACAACACCCGCCACCTGGTGCGCCTGCTCAACGACCTGCTCGACCTCGCCCGCAGCGACGCCGGGCGGCTGACGATCAAGCCGATGCCCACGGACACCGGACCGCTGGTGGAAGACGCCGCGAGGACGATGCGCAGCCAGACCGAATCAAAGGGCCAGAGCCTGCACCTCCGAGTGGACCCAAATTTGCCTCGGATAAACGTCGACCGCGACCGGATTCGTCAAGTACTGGTGAACCTACTTACCAATGCGCATGAGTATTGCCCGGAAGGAGCGGCGATCAGCGTGATGGCAGAGCGTCGGGATGCTGAAGTGGAGATGATCGTCAGCGACGACGGGCCGGGAATGGCGGAGGACCAACTGGAGCACATATTCGAGCGCTTCACCCGCGGCGACGCAGGGCTGACCCAGCACGTCGGCGGCACCGGCCTCGGCCTGGCGATCTCCAAGTCCCTGGTCGAGCTGCACGGCGGCACGATCGGAGCTGAATCGACTCCGGGCAGAGGCTCGACCTTCCGCATCCACCTCCCAACGATCCCGGCGACAACCGCCGTCGACGGGACGAAAACCGCTCATATGCCGCAGATTTCGGCCCATCGACCCGGGGGAGCGCTATGACGGCTCGGGTGCTGATAGCCGACGACTCCGAGACGATCCTGCTGTTGCTGCGGACCCGGCTGGAGATGGAGGGCTACGAGGTGCTGGCCGCGGCCGACGGCGAGGAGGTCGTCGAGCTGATGCACAGCGACCCCAAGCCCGAACCCGACATCCTCCTGCTCGACGCGATGATGCCGCGCAAGTCCGGCATCGAAGCTCTGCGCCAGCTGCGCGCCGAAGGAGTCGAGACCCCGGTCCTGATCGTCAGCGCCCACCAGGACGAGATGGACGCCGGCGCCGCGAGCGACGTCGAGGTCAGCGGCTATCTCACAAAGCCGATCGACTTCGAGGCGCTCTTCACCCGCATAGCCGAACTGACGCAGAGATAGAGGTGGGCCTGTCGTGAGGGAGAGACCCCCTCCCTCACCACCTGCCCAGGCTGTAGCTGGTTAGTTCCGGGCTACCTCGAGGCGGATCTCTTTGCCTTTGAGCTTCGTGCCATCTAGGTACTCAACAGTGCGCTCAGCCACGTCTGGAGAAACGCGGACAAAGGAGAAGCGGTGCAGGACGCTTATGTCGTGGATCTGATCGTCAGATAGGACCGCGCCCTCTTTCAGAGCCCACTGCAGGTCCTCCTCAGTTATGCCGCTGCGCTCGCCCCGGTTTACGAAGAGCTTTGTCCCGCTGCTTGGCTTCTTCCCGGCGTCGTCGGTGGACTTCTCCTCGGCGCGCTCCGCCTCAGGCTCAGGCGATGTGGCCTCCTTGACCTTGGTCCGCTCCCGCCGCCGTGGGCGCGGGGCGTGCTCGAGGCGCTCCTCGGGGGTTTCCCACTCGCCGATCGTCGTCTTCACGTCGCGCTCGATGCGGCCGATCTCCTCGCGCTGGGCCGGGGTGACGAAGGTGATCGCCCGGCCTGTGCGGCCGACCCGGCCGGTGCGGCCGATGCGGTGCACGTAGACCTCCGAGGAGGCCGGCACGTCGAAGTTGATCACGTGGGTGACGTGCTCGATGTCGAGCCCGCGGGCGGCGATGTCGGTCGCCACCAGCAGCCGCACGCGGTGGTCCTTGAAGGCGATCATCACGCCGTCGCGCGAGCCCTGGCTCATGTCGCCGTGCAGCGCCTTGACGTCCAGCCCTTTGTCCTTCAGCGCCTTCTCCAGCCGCGAGGCGCCGATCTTGGTGCGGCAGAAGATGATCGCCTGCTCGGGTTCCTCCTGGCGCAGCAGCTCGACCAGGCGCGTGGTCTTCTCCTTGGCCTCGACCTCGACGAAGGCCTGGGCGATCGCGTCGACGGTCAGCGTCTTAGGCGTGATCCGGATCGTCGTCGGGTCGTACATGTGACCCTCGGCGAGGCGCTGGATCGGCGGCGGCATTGTCGCCGAGAAGAGCGCCGTCTGACGTCCGCTCGGGCACATCCGCAGGATCTTCTCGACGTCCTCGATGAAGCCGAGGTCGAGCATCTCATCGGCCTCGTCGAGGACGACGTAGCGCGCCGCAGTGAGGACCAGCGAGCGGCGGCTCATCAGGTCCATCATCCGCCCCACCGTGGCGACGACGACGTGGGCTCCGGAGCGCAGCTGCGCCTGCTGGGATTTGATCGGGGCGCCGCCGAAGACGGCGACGATCTCGACGTCGAGGTGCTCGGCGTAGGAGCGCAGCGCCTGGGTCACCTGGATGCAGAGCTCGCGGGTCGGGGTGAGGACGACTGCCTGCACCTCATCGTTGGCGGGATCGAGGTACTGGAGCAGCGGCAGGCCGAAGGCCGCGGTCTTGCCGGTCCCGGTCTGCGCCTGTCCGATCACGTCGTGGCCGCCGAGCAGCTCCGGGATCGCCTGATCCTGAATCGGCGTCGGCTCGTCGAAGCCGAGCTCGTCGATCGCCTGCTGGATCGCCGGCGCCAGTCCCAGGTCCTTGAAGGCGGTCATCGAGTGCGCCCTTCCGACTTTGACCACACCTGAGTGTGGTGAATGTCGGATGCGTCGATCATCGGCTCGGATCCAGGAGGAGCTTGCCGCTGCTGCGGCGGGCGATCAGGTCTTCGTGGGCGCGGGCGGCCTCCGAGAGCGGATAGACGTTGCCGACCGTCACCTCGAGCTCGCCGGCCGCGACCGCGCCGAGCAGCTCGCCGATCATCGGCGCGACCAGCTCCTGGCGGGCGAGCAGGTGCACCAGCCAGAAGCCGATCACCGACTTCGAGCCGCGCAGCAGGGCCGCGGTGGAGACCTCGCGCTGTTCGCGCGAAGCAATCCCGAAGACGACCATCCGGCCCAGCGGGGCGAGGATGCCGATCTCCGCGTCGAAGGCGGCGCCGCCGCTCATGTGCAGGACCGCGTCGACCCGTTCGCCATCGTTGGCCTCGCGGATCGCGGCTCCCAGGTCGTCGCAGCGCGAGTCGACCGTGGCGTCGGCGCCGAGCCGCTCGACCAGCGCCCGCTTCTCCTCGCTGGAGGCGAGCCCGATCACCTTCGCGCCCGCCCGCTTGCCAAGCTGCACGGCGAGGCTGCCGGTTCCCCCGGCAGCGGCCTCGACCACCAAGGTCTCTCCCGGCTCGATCCGGGCGCAGCGCCGAACCAAAGCCAACGCGGTCAAGCCCTGCAGGAGCAGCCCCGCCGCCTGGTCGTCGTCCACCTCGTCGGGCACCGGAACAAGCAGCGCCTCCGGCACCGCGACCTTCTCCGCGTACCCTCCGCTGCCCAGCAGCGCCGCCACCCGCCGCCCATCGGCGGTCCGCCCACTGATCTCCGCTCCTGGGACCAGAGGCAGGGACTGCTCTGCGAGGTAATCGTTCCGGGTCGCATGCGTGTCGGCGAAGTTGATTCCGCTACGGGCGACGTCGACGAGCACCTCTCCCTCCCCGGGAACCGGAACCTCTGCGTCAACGAGCCGAAGCTTCTCCGGCCCCCCGAACTCGGTGATCTGAACCGCCTTCACGGCAGCGAGCATATTCGTCAGCCGCCACCGCAGCTCGCGCGGGTGGCGTGGGGGAGGGGGGGGG
>DASSMU010000243.1:0-5055 GCA_035701465.1 Solirubrobacterales bacterium | reverse complement strand
AGCTGGCCGACCGCCTCCACAACATGCGGACGATCGGGGCGCTGCCGAAGCAGAAGCAGCAGGAGAAGGCACGCGAGACGCTCGAGATCTTCGCTCCCCTGGCCCATCGGCTCGGGATCCACGCGATCAAGTGGGAGCTCGAGGACCTTGCGTTCGCCACCCTGCACCCGCGCAAGTACGCCGAGATCAAGCAGCTCGTCGCCCAGCAGCGCAACGAGCGCGAGACCTACGTAGACGATGCCGGCAGATTCCTATCCGGCGAGCTGCGCAAGGTGGGAATCGAGGCTGAGATCTCCGGCCGCGCCAAGCACTTCTACTCGATCTACACGAAGATGACCAAGAAGGGGCGCGAGTTCAACGAGATCTTCGACCTCACCGCGATGCGGGTGATCGTCGGCTCGGTCAAGGACTGCTACGGAGCGATCGGGGTGATCCACTCGCTCTGGAAGCCGCTGCCCGGCCGTTTCAAGGACTTCGTCGCGATGCCGAAGGCAAACATGTACCAGGCGCTGCACACGACCGTGATCGGGCCGGAAGGTAAGCCACTGGAGATTCAGATCCGCACCGAGGAGATGCACAAGCTGGCCGAGTACGGGATCGCCGCCCACGTCGCCTACAAGGAGGGCGGCGACGCGGACCCGCGGCGAGAGAAGATGACCTGGCTGCGCCAGCTGGTCGAGGCCGAGGGAGAGCAGGACCCGGCCGAGTTCCTCGAGTCGCTTAAGGTCGACCTCTTCGAGGACGAAGTCTTCGTCTTCACTCCGAAGGGCGAAGTGAAGAATCTCTCGGCTGGCTCGACCCCACTCGACTTCGCCTACGCGGTCCACACCGATGTCGGTCACGCCTGCGTCGGCGCCAAGGTGAACGGCTCGATCGTGCCGCTGCACTACCAGCTGCGCTCTGGCGACATCGTCGAGGTGCTGACGGCGAAGCAGAAGCGCGGTCCCTCCCGCGACTGGCTGAAGCTGGTGCGGACCAGCCGCGCTCGCAACAAGATCCGCGCCTTCTTCAAGGAGGAGAGCCGCGAGGACGCCGAGCGCAAGGGCCGCGAGGGTCTGGAGGCGGCGCTGCGCAAGCACGGCCTGCCGATGCAAAAGGTCGCCGCCTCGCCGCTGCTCGTCGACGTGATCCGGGAGATGGGCTTCCGCAAGGCGACCGAGTTCTACATCGCCCTCGGCCAGGGCAAGATCTCGACCAAGGCCGTCGCCAACAAGCTGATGCAGCGGCTGAAGGCAGGGGAGGCGGTCGAGGACAGCGACCCGCTCGGCATCGCCGGCGGACACCGCGAGGACAAGGCGCGCCGCACTAAGGACGCCTCTAACTACGGGATTAGCGTCAAGGGCGCGGCCAACGTCGCTGTCCGCCTGGCGAAGTGCTGCAGGCCTGTGCCCGGAGACGAGATCGCCGGCTATGTCTCACTCGGCCGCGGGATAACCATCCACCGCAGCGACTGCAAGAACATGAAGGCGCTGAAGCGGGCGCCGGAAAGGTTCGTCGACGTGAGCTGGGATGGAGAGAACGAGTCCACGTACAGGGTCGAGCTGCAAATCGACGCCTACGACCGCACCCGCCTGCTCGAGGATCTATCGCGCACCTTCGCTGAGGCCGGCATCAATATCCTCGGCGCCAGCTGCACGACCAACCATCCGATGGTGAAAAACAAGTTCGTGATCGAGGTCGGCGACACCGAGCAGCTCAAACAGTGCATCGCCCGCCTGCGCAACGTCGAGGGCGTCTTCGACGCGTACCGGATCACACCGGGAGCCTGAGTTTCAGGCAATTACCGTGAGTGCCTTGGGCTCGACAACGAGCTTCAGCTCGGTCTTCTCACCGATGTAGTCGCCGTCGACTTGGATGGGGAAAGGGCGGAGGATCCCGTCCTTGGTCTCGGAGATCGAGGTGATGACTGCCCCGGAGATGCTCGGGAAATGCTCAATCTGGCGATGGTGAGCCGCCGGCTTGCGTTCGCTGAACAGACGCGCGATTAGGGTGGGCATGTCGCGCGTCGCAGCACGCTTGAGCACGCCAAGCGCCAGCGTGCCGTCATCGATCGCGATCCCCTCGCAGACGCGGATGGGGCTGTCGGAGAAGTAGGTGAAGGGGTCTGAGTTCTGCGCCAGCGCGGTCACGCCCTCGGCCTCCTGGCCGTCAACCTGGACGCGCAAGCGAACCGGGTTGACCAAGTATGAACGGTAGAAGGCCGAGACCGCAGCCCAGCTGAAGTAATAGGGACCCGCCACCGACTTCATCCGGGGATGTGCGTCGACCCGCTTGACCACGGTCGCGTCGATGCCGACCCCACACGAGAAGACGAAGTGGCGCCCATCGGCCATGCCCAGGTCGATCTTGCGCGGCTGCCAATCGTCGACGAGCGCCAGTAGATGCTCGGTCGCGTCGACGACATCGTTGGGGATCCCAAGTGTGCGGCAGACCACGTTGGTGGACCCGCCCGGCAGAACCGAAACCGGCACATCCGTCCCGGCAAGTCCGTTGGCGACCTCGTTCAGCGTCCCGTCTCCGCCGAAGGCGACGACCACGTCATAGCCATGGTCGCGCACCTCCCGTCCGATCTCAGTCGCATGATTTTGCGCCTCGGTGTCGACGGTCTCGACCTCGTAGCGTCCCTGCAGCGCGTAGACGACAAGATTCTTCAGCCGGCTCGAAACCGTCGTCGCATAGGGGTTGACGATGAGCAGCATCCGCTTCTTGACGGAGCGCCTCGACATCCGCGAGCGGATCCCGCCGGTCCTCTGGGGATTCATGCGCGCTCAGCGTATTGCTATCCGGCGCTCGACGAGGGTCTGGTGCTACACCGGGCATCCTTGGCGGCAGCGCTCAGGAGTGCGGTCAGACGAGATCTGCGAGTGCGCAAATTCGCACATTCGCCAATCGGTCACCTTGTGATTTGCAGGGAAAACGCAGGCCGGCGTCTCCGCGCCAATACCCTTTGCCGGCAAATAGTTCGAGTAATTTGCATCTCGGCGACGCCCGAGGGTATAAAAGCGCGGAACGCCCGGGCGAATTCCGGGCCCAAATCCAGAAAGGGAAAGTCAAGTGAAACCACTCAAGATGTTCGTCCTTGCCGCGCTTGCGGCGCTGATGGCGATGGCATTCGCCGGCGCCTCCTCGGCAATGGCGGAATCCACGGAATTGTGCGATTTAGACCCGGGGACCGCAGCATCAGCACCGTGTCCAAATGGTACAGAGGCCGTCGTTCACGTGCACGAAACCTCGGTTGGCAAGGCGATCCTGTTAGCCAGCCCCAAAATCGAATGCAACGTCTTATTCTTAGGCGCGGTCAAAGCAGGCAATCCGCTCGTGATCGAAGGCAACTTCACCTACTCGAGCTGCGGCTCCGGCTGCACCGTCACCGAAGAAGGCGGCCCCTCATCCATCGCAGTCTTAAGGGAAGGGCATGAAACCGCCAAAGTGACCGGCGAAGGCGAAGTCCACGTCAACTGTATTGGCATCAACTGCTTCTACAACGGCGAAGAACTCGTTGGCACCGCCAAGGGCCCCTTATTAGCTAGTAAAACTATCGACATCGTTGAAGGAAAAGAAATTAATTTAACTGAAAACGGCGAAGTCTCGATCCAGAACCAGGAAGTCAAAAAGACAAAAGGCACCTTCTGTCCCGCCACGGGCAAATTAGACATCAAGACGACTCCGTTAGAACCGACTTACATCGGTAAACCGGGTGGATTACATTATTGCGTGAAATACGAACACGCAGGTCATGGCTGGTACAAAGACAGTAATTGCAGTGAACTGCTTCCCTCCCGAAGCGGCAACTACGGGTTAGTGATCGCTGAAGCCGGCTTAAAAGTAGAACAACCACTGTGCGTACACCTATTTGAACGTAAAGGGTTATGGAAAGAAATAGTAAGCGCGACAGAATGCAAATCAGACGATACAGAAAATAAATCCTTATACGAACAAGGCACAATTGCAACGGTTGGTTAAGTAAATTGTTGAAGCTCTGGAGAATCGCCTAGCGCCAGTTAGGCACAGCAACCCCGGACCTCGGCAGCCGCCAAGGTCCGGGGTTTCTATTTGATTGTTCGTAGCGAATAACGTCGCCGCTGCACCCGTCTATGCGCCCCTCGTTGACCAACAGGTCAGCATGACCGATCACCTTGGAGAGGGTGAGGAAGGCTTGGGTGACGGCGACGCTGCCCAGGTAGCCTGGGCGATCTCGTAGGGGTTGCGGGGCTGCTCGGAGCCCTCGAGGGGACAGCTGATCAGTGGGTTGAGGAGATGTGGCGATCAGGTGAGCGGCGGCTCGTCGAAGTTTGGAGGAACGAATTCAACCTCACGCTTGCGCCAAATCCGGGAAAGCGCGACTTCGCGCACGCGCCAAACAGTCGTGTAGCCATGTGCAGGCAAAACGAGTATCTCTGACTCACACCAATTTGCCTTTATCGCGATATCTCTTGAGTAACTTGGCAACGCGGCATTTCCGGACGTATAAAGGGCGAAACGCCCAGGCAAAGCTCCCGACGCAATCATAAGGAGAATCAAAGTGAAACCAATCAAGAATCAGGCCAAGTAAGGCAACTTCACCTACCCGAACATCACCGGCTAGGCATTCGATTCGCTCGGGAATCTTGGGGCCGGCGCCAGTTTAACTGAAAATGAGCATTTCTTATTTAAAAACCAACACGGTCTTTATATGGAACTGAAATGGAGTATGCTGCATCGAACTAGGCCTTAATCGAGACTCGGGTTTGGGGCTCGGGGCAGTGCCCCCGAAAGCAAGGCAAGCCGCCTTCAGGGGGCGGGAAAGACGACCAACAGTGGAGGAGCGAATCGAATGGGACACGACAACACCGTGAGGTGGGGAGCGCTTCGAGCGGCCGTCGCCGCCCTGGCCGCGCTGGCGGCCCTCCTCCTCGTCTTTGCCGCCACAGCCAACGCCGCCCCCTTCCACGCCCGCAACCACTCCCTCGACCTCGAAGGCCTCAAACACGCCTGCGGCACGGCAGTGGACTCCAAAGGCGACTTCTACGCCTCCAACGAAGGCAAAGAAGTCAAGGTCTATAACCCCTCCCACAC
>DASSMU010000242.1:0-4427 GCA_035701465.1 Solirubrobacterales bacterium | reverse complement strand
CCAGTTGCCGAGCGGACTGCCTTCGCTGGAAGCGCTGGCCAGGTTGCGGAAGGCGATCGTCAGGTAGTTGCAGGTCGTCTGCGCCGGTCCGATGAACTTGATCGCCGGCTGCAGCAGGTTGTTGGTGTCGATCAGCAGATCGAGGCCGTTGAAGACGCCCGGTGCTTCCTGGAAGGCGAGCAGCGCATCGGCAGTCGGCGGCAGCTGCGCGTTCAGCTTGGGCGAGGCGTTGAGCGCGGGGACGCCGGCGCGCAGGGCGGCGGCAATCGTCGGCGAGGTCGCGGCGAGGTCGCTGGCGCCGGGCCGCAGGGCGACGAAGAACCGTTCGGAGTCGTGCAGGAAGGGGCGCAGCGAGGGCAGGTCGGCTGTCACCGAGTCGAGCGTTTCCGGTCCCTTGGAGATCGTTTCCTGGATGAAGGGGCGGGAGACGGCGGCGAAGGCGGCGAAGGTGCGGTCGAGGCCGGCGAACATGCTCGCCTGCTCCTCGGCGACCGGCGCCACGGTGGCGGAGAAGTCCTCCAGCGCCCGCCAGAAGCCGCCGAAGTTGGTGCTGGGGGAGACCAGATTGGCCAGCGCCGGCTGGCCGCTTTCGACCGCCAGCCGCAGCACGGCGAAGAAGCCGTTGAGCTGCGGCCCGCGGCCGGCGAGGGCGTTGCCGAAGCCGGCCAGGTTGCGCTGGATCGCGGTCCTGGTCTTTTCATCGAACATGTCGAAGAACTGGTCGATGTCGACCGGTTCCGGGTGGGCGGCGGAGAGCGGGATCGTTTCCCCCGCGGCGAAGCCCTTGCTCGAGTTGCCCGGGACGATCTGCAGGTACTTGAGGCCTAGCGGCGATTTGGGCCGGATGATCATCGTCGAGTTGACCGGCAGCGGCTCGACGTTCTTATCGAGGCTGAGGCTGAGTTCGGCAGCTACGCGGCCACCCCCCACCTGCACCGGCACGACCGACTTGACCACGCCGACGCGGGCGCCGCCGATCCGCACCTCGTTGCCCTTGACCAGGGCGTTGGCATTGGGCACCCGGGCCTTGAGGTTGTAGGTGGAGACGAAGGGCAGACCGTTGTTGGCGTTGTAGGCGAGGAAGACGGCGACGATGACGACCAGCACGGTGACCGCGCCGACGATCACCGGGCTGCTCGCCACTCCCTGTATG
The DNA here is from genome assembly GCA_035701465.1 of Solirubrobacterales bacterium. GTDB lineage: Bacteria > Actinomycetota > Thermoleophilia > Solirubrobacterales > 70-9 > VRUE01. The sequence continues at coordinate 3,274 of DASSMU010000242.1, read as the reverse complement.
CCGCTGCGGTTCCTCATGGGCCCAGGAGGTAGTCGAGGAGGGCGCGCCGGCGGGGAGCGGGCAGGGTTGCCTTGGCGCCGAGGCGGCGACCGGCGCCAAGGGCGGGGCTGGAAGCAGGGGGCGAGCTTTCGGTGGACGGCGCGACAGCGGCGCTCGGCGTGGCCGGTCGAGCCAGCGTACCGCCACCTTCGCCCGCTTCTTCTTCTTCGAGGATCCGGGCGAGTTCGGTGGTGCTGATCGCCGAGGTGCCGGCGTTGAGGCCGGTGAACTTGGCCGAGCAGCTGCTCGATTCCCTGATTTCGTATTCGATGCAGTTGGTCAGGGTGACGAAGCTGCGCAGGAAGTGACCGTACTTGTCGAAGCCGTTGGTCGACGCCGTCCCGTTGTAGATCAGGTCCACCAGGAAGTTCCAGCCCCTCGATTCCTTGACGCTGCCGAGGAACTTCGCCAGCTTCGTCGTCGGGCTGGCACCGGACTGAGCCAGGTCGCGGGTCTTGATCACCACCGGGTCGGCAGCACGCAGGGTCGGGCCGGCGATTTCCCCGGTGGCGCCGAGCGACTTCAGCGCCACTGTAGAGGCGGCCGAGAAGGGAGCGAGCTCACGGGTGGCCTCGGTGAAGGAGGGGGCGGCCTTGCCGAGGTCGGTGAAGACGGGGGTGGCGGCGTCGGAGAAGCCCTGCAGGCTGCCCATGGTGAGACGGAACTCGCGCAGGAAGGCGGGGAACTTGCGCAGCGAGGCTTCCAGGTCGGCGCCGCGTTCGGAGCTGGCCTGGGCCGCGGCGCCGGCGTTGGTGAAGAAGCCGGCGACGTGGGCGCGTTCGCGCGAGAGCGGTCCGAGGATCTTCTCGGAGTCGGAGGCGAGCTGGGTCAGCTGGTCGCGCTGGGCGTTGAGCTTGCCGATCAGGCGGGTGACGTCGCGCAGGACCGGGTTGGCCCGCTTCACCGCCGCCTCGATGTCGGATCCGCGCCCCGCCAGTCCGGCGCCGAGTTCGTTGAAGATCAGCCGGAAGCGTTGCGCGTAGGGCAGTTTGTTGATGTCGTTGATCAGGTCCGGGTCGACGCTGGTGCTGTTGTTCTCCAGCGGCAGCAGGTACTGACCGGCGCCGGGCTGGCCGGAAGGGATTTTCTTCAGCGGCGGCGCCGGGGGTGAGCCGGGGGCACGGGGGATGGTCGGGTTGCAGTCGACGAACTTCTCGCCGATCAGCGACTGCGGGCGGATCAGGCAGGAGGCATCGCTGCGGAAGTCCTGGAAGCCGGGATCGGTGATCTTCATCACGATCACCGCCTTGCCGGCGATCTTCTGTTCCTTGCCCCCTTCGTAACTGTCGACTTCCCCGGGCAGGGTGACACCGACCGATTCGATTTCGCCGACGTTGGCGCCAGCCACCCGGACCTGCTCGCCCTTGACCATGAAGCCGCCGTTGTCGAAGATCGCCCGCACCCGGTAGCCGCTGCTGTCGCTGCCGCCACCCGAAACGAGCAGGACGACCACGACGACGAGTGCCGCCACCACCGCGCCTATGACGACGTTTCTCCTCATGGCCCGGGGGGTGCGTCTTCGGGGTTGCACTCGGAGGTGGTCACGCCGGCGCCGGCGAAGGGCGGTTCGACGAAGGGGCTGGAGCCGTCGGCGGCTGGCTGGCTGGCGCCGCCGGGGCAGCGCCGCTTGATCCCGGCCGAGGGGCCGAAGGCGTCGTACTGTTCGCTCGGCGCGATCGGTTCCAGCGCCGCCCCACTGCCCGCGTACTTGAAGATGTTGAGGTCGGAGAAGCTGGCCCGGGCGTAATGGCCGTTGGCGTCGTAGGGGGCGGTGATCTGGCCGAGCTTGGCGAAGCCGTTGAAGAGGTCGGGCGTGTAGGCGCGGAAGAAGTTGAGGTTGGGCTGGAAGGCGACGATCGAGTCTTCGGCGTGGGGGAACGCCTTCGACGCTCGCTGCTGCACCGCCGGCAGGGTGGCGAGCAGTTCGGCCGCGTCGTTGGCGAAGCCCTGCCGGTTGACGGTGAGGCGAAGGTCCTTGAAGACCGGGGTGGCCCGCGAGATCACGGGGCGGAATTCGGCGAGGAAGGGGGCGAGTTCCTTGGTCGCCGTCTTCGTCGTGTCGATCAGCGGTTCGAGGTCGTCGAGCGCGGCGCGGAGGTTGACGAAGGTCGTGTTTGCCTGGCGGAAGGTCGGCGGCAGCAGCTGCAGGCTGCGGTCGAGGGCGACGTTCTGGCCGGCGATCGCGCCGAAGGCGTTGTCGGCGTTGGCGATCGCGCTGGAGAGCTCTGCGCCGCGTTCGGAGACCGTGGTGGCAAGCCGGCTGGAACTGACCAGGAAGCGCGAGAAGAGGTGTTCGTCGGAGTTGAGCGCGTGGACGAGGGCACCGACGCGATTGAAGCCGACGCCGAGGTATTTGAAGGTCTTGTTGCCGTCGGGGCCGCGGCCGGCGTAGATTTCGGCGTTGCCCTTGATGAAGTTGCCGAGGCCGCGGCGCACCGGGGGCGGGAAGGTGTTGAAGAACTGGTCGATGTCGATCGGGGTCGTGGTCGAGGCGAGGCCGAGCGTGGCGCCTTCGTCTAGGGCCGGGTTGCTGTTCGGCCCGGGGCTGATCGAGACGTAGTGGTTGGCGACGCCGGAGAGCGAGGTGGCGCGGATCGTCGCTGTGGTGCTCTCGTGCAGTTCCTGTTCGACGCTGACCACGACCTTGGCGAGGTCGTCGTCGGTCAGTTCGATGCTTTCGACCGAGCCGACCGGCTGGCCGCCGATCAGCACCTGGTTGTCGGGCACGAGTTGGCTCGCGTTCTGGAAGAGGAGGTTGTACTTGTGTTCGCTGCCGCCGCCGAAGACCACGAACCCGAGCGCGATCACCGCTACTGCGAGCACCGCGATAGCCGCGATCCGGGCGGGGGTCACTCTCCGGCTTTGTGCCGGACCTTTTTCCTCGCCTGCGGGATTGGCAGCCACGGATTCGTCGCTTGCGGTTCCCCGGCCTCCGATCCGGCGGAACGGCGCTGCGAATCGTATCCGAGCGATCCGCTGCCACGCACGCGCCGAGCAGGGACTTAACTGGAATTCAACGCGCTACTCTGGACCTGCAGCGTGGTTATGGAAGTGGAGGCGCTTCGCCCAAACCGAAAGAGGAGCGAATGCCCATGCGCAAAAGCCTGACCCTTGCCGTCGCCATGGCGTTCGGCGTGACCGCCGTCATCAGCGGATACGCCTTCGCCGCACAGTCGCCGACGCTACAGGGCGCTGACGGCAACACCCAGAGCATCGCCGTCAACATCACCCCCCA
>DASSMU010000241.1:0-6095 GCA_035701465.1 Solirubrobacterales bacterium | reverse complement strand
GGAGGTTCTAGGAGGTGTCACGCCGTGGCCCCTGGCGGGGCCGGATCGGACGACAGGCGCGCGCAATCTCCCGTACCCATGGCGGGTCGGAAGGGTATCTCAAGTGAACCGAGAAGCTTGAGTGCCGTGGCCGACGAGCGGGAGCAGGGGGGATGGGAGGACGTGCGCGACCGGGTCGACGAGGCCCCCGTGGGCTTGATGGTGGTCGGTGCCCTAGGGATGTCCGCGAGCGCTGTGATCGGGGGCGTCATCGCCATGAAGCGCGGGGTGGTTCCGGAGCAGTTCGGCGTGACCGATCATCCGGCGTTCGCAGGCGTTTCGCTCGCCGCCGCCGCCGACATCGAGCTGGGCGGGTGGGATCTGCGACCCACCACCGTGGCGGAGGCTCTGCGCCGGCACGGCCACCTTCCACCCTCGGTGATCGACGCGGTCAACGAGGACGAGGTACCGCTCTCCCAGGGACTTTGGACCGCCTTCGACTATCCCCTCGACGAGGAGGATTTCGCGCGGCGACCGAAATCGCTGGAAGAGGGAGCCGGCGTGGTCGCCGCCGACATCGAGACCTTCCGCGCCGCCACCGGCGCGCGAGAGGTGATCGTCGTCTTCCTCGCTAATCCCAGCAGCCAGGTCACCCCCGCCGATGGAGAGATGGCCGTGCTGCGCTCGAAAGCCGTTCCGGCGGAGGTCATGTACGCGGTCGGTGCTGCCGACGCCGGCGCGCACTTCGTCGATTTCACGCCCAGCGTGGCGCTTGAGATGCGCGCGGTCTGGAGCCACGCCGAGGAGGCAGGCGTTCAGATCGCCGGACGCGACGGCAGCACCGGTCAGACGATGATGAAGGTGACGGTTGCGGAGATGCTGGCCCGGCGCGGAATCCACGTCGACGGCTGGTACTCGACGAACCTGCTCGGCAATCGCGACGGTTTCGTTCTAAGCAGCCCGAAGTACGGGGAGCCCAAGATCGCCGACAAGACCGACGCTCTTCACGACCGGCAACCTGACTTCCACAAGGTGTCGATCGAGTATCTCCCCCCGTGGGGCGATGCGAAGGAGGCTTGGGACGCGATTGAGTGCTCGACCTGGCTGGGAGCGCCCCTCTCGATTCGGATCGACTGGCGTGGACGCGACTCCCAGCTTGCTGCTCCGATGGTGCTGGATCTGGTCCGGCTGGTGCACCGTGGTGCCGGAGCGGGGCTCAGCGGCTTCCAGCCGCAACTCGGCTATTTCTTTAAGCGTCCCTATCTGCGCGAGGCTACGTCGATCTCCGAGCGCTGGGGCGAGCTACTGAGTTCTTATACCTGAGCAGTTCGATCTTGATCGAGAGGTCGAGTCCCTTGCTGATGGCGGTTGCGGTCAGCGGGGCGTGTCTGCGTGCTTGCGCATGTAGGTCACCTCGTCTTCCTTGTGCGACTCGCGCTTGTGAGGCGATTCGGCGAGCAGCCGCTCGGCTTCGCCGTGGAGCTGCTTCAGGGTTTCCGCCCAGGTCGTGCGGCGGCATCGTCAGCTCGAACTCGGCGCGATCATCGTCCAGCCGCTAGCCGATGTTGCCAGCGAGATCGAATCGGCAGCGTCTCGCGCTACTGGGCTCGATTTGTGGTTAGTCGGAGACTTGGGTAGAAGCATCTGCCACAGGGTGTTTTCCTGCTGCGAGCTTCATGCCGAGCACCACCCGCCCCCCGCGCACATAGCTAAGGTAGGCAGATGCCAGTTGGGTTCCACCTGCCGTTGCCGACCGTCCTGAAGGAGGGGCGGCCGGCGCATTTGTCGCCTCTCGGTCCCTAGGAGGTAGGTCAATGGCCGCTATGGTTTTCAGATCCTTGGCGTCTACTGACGAGGCGAGCGATGGGGCAGGGGACATCGATCGGCTTGAGCTGCTGAGCCTCGCCGAAAAAGCAGCAACCGCTGCGGCTGTTTTGATCCGGGGTTCCGAGATGGCTATCGAGCCGCGTCAAAAGGAAAGCGGCGAAGGACTCGTGACTACTCTGGATCGCGCGGTCGAGGAATGCATTCGCGAGGAGATCGCTGCAAGCCGACCCGATGACAGCTTTTTCGGCGAGGAGTTGCCGTCGCTCTCTGGCAGAAGCGCGATCCGATGGATCGTCGACCCGATCGACGGTACCAACAACTTCATCGCTGGGTTGCCGCACTGGTCGATTTCAATAGCAGCAAGGTCGCAAAGGGGGATCGAGGTCGGCGTGGTCGACGCACCGGCCTTGGAACAGAGATATACGGCTCGTGTCGGTGGCGGGGTGCGGTTAAACGGCCGCCGCCTCACAACCCGCCTTGGGCCGACACCCGATCTCGTCGATGCGGTGGTGGCTACGGGGTTTGCGTCCGACGGCGCGGCCCGCGAAGTGCAGATGAAGCAGTTGGATCGGGTGCTCGGTGCGGTTCGCGACGTCCGCTGTCACGGCGCCGCTTCGCTCGAGCTGTGCTGTGTTGCCTCCGGGCAGCTCGATGCCTACTTTGAGTCCCACCTGCGAATTTGGGACGTAGCCGCTGCTGGGCTGGTGGCGACCGAAGCCGGCCTTCATATCTCTGGACAGCCTTGGTCTGACACTGGGACCCTTGTCGTGGCGCCCCCGGCGCTCGCCGATAAGTTGCGGGGCTTGGTCGACCCTCGGGACAGCCATGGGTGACGCGACGATTACCCAGCGACCTCCCTGGCAGCCTTCGGCGGACCGGATGCACGACTACGCTGGAGGCGAAATCCGGCGCATTGCAACGGTGGCCGAAGTCGCCATCGTCGAAGGCCGGGGGTCGTATCTGATCGACGATCGGCAACGTCGCTACCTCGACTTCGTATCCGGGTATGGCGTCTCCGCGCTGGGGCATGCCAACCCGCACTGGGTCGAGGTAGTCACACGGCAAGCAGCTCGTCTTTGCGTCTCCCCGTTTCATAGCCCGGTTAGGGCGAGCTATCTAGAGCGACTGGGCGAAGTCCTGCCACCCGAGTTGGGGCGTACCTCGCTTTTCTCGGGTGGCGCCGAGGCGGTTGAGGCGGCCGTGCGGCTGGCGCAGCAAGCCACAGGGCGAGACGGGGTCCTCGCCTTCAGGTCTGCCTTCCATGGAAAGACCGCCGGAGTCAGATTCGCCGGCGCCAGCGCCGAGGAACAGCGAACCGGACTTGCCCCGAGTTGGCTGCACCACGCCAAGTTCCCCGCCTGTCGCTCGCATTCAGCTTCACGCTACGAAGTCTGCGAGGAGTCGCCTGGGTTGTCCTGGGCGCGGCTCGGCGAGGGGCTTGATCTCGCGAAGGTGAGCTGCGTGATCGTCGAGCCCGTGCTCGGTACCGCTGGGAACATCCCACCGCAGCGGCGCTTCTTCTCGGAGTTGCGTGCAGCTTGCGACGATCGTGGCTGGCTTCTCATCTTCGACGAGTCTCAGACCGGCTTCGGCAGGACGGGAAGCATGTTTGCGTCTGACCTGTTCGGTGTTGTTCCCGACATCATGGTGACGTGCAAGGGCATGGGCGGGGGGTTCCCACTCAGCGGTGTCGCGGCTTCGCCTGATCTCTGGTCGGCGGGATCGCTAGATCGACCCTCGGCGACATCGACCAGCTTCGGCGGCAACCCGCTCGCCTGCGCAGCCGGCGGGGCGGTGCTCGATGTCCTCGCTCAGCCGTCGTTCCTCGGTGACATGCGCCGTGTGGCGTTTCTGCTCGCCGCGGGGCTGGACGAGCTTGCTGCTACGTCTCCGTATGCATCCTGGTCGCGGGGGGTCGGAATGATGCTCGGCTTCGACCTCGTCGATCCTCAGACCGGGGACCTGGCTGATCGCAGTTTCTGCGGCCAGGTCTTCCGACGTTGCAGGGACATGGGTCTGCTACTGGCAGCTGACGTTCCGCGGGTGCGGCTCAGTCCGCCGCTGACCCTTTCCGAGGAGGAGGCACGGCAGGCTCTGGCGATTCTGAAGGAGGCTCTGAGTTGAGAGTCTCGCTTGCCGGGCTGGGCGCTGCCGCAACTCGCGGGCATTTGCCTGCCCTCCGCGAACTCGAATCGGATGGGCTGGTGAAAGTCGTGGCGGCCTGCGATCCCGATATGCGACAACGGGCCGCGGTCCTGCTGGCCCTCCCGGACCTTCCGACCTTTGCGTCGGCCGAAGAGATGCTCGATTCCGTGGACTCCGATCTCATGGTTATAGCTTCGCCACCCGCCGCCCACGCGAGCTTGGCGGTACGCGCGGCGGATTACCGGCAGCACATACTCTGCGAGAAGCCCGGGGGATGCACCGTGGCACAGGTGAGCGAGCTGGAGGCAATATGGAGACGGGGGCAGGATCGAGCGTTCGTTGCCTCCTACCAGTATCGTTTTTCCCCACCTTGGAAGTCGATATCCCGGATCCTGCGTGCGGCGGCTAAATCGGGCCAACGTGTATCCGTATCCGTCGACGTTCAGCGAACCTCAACCGATCAGCGCGCGGTGTCGAGTTGGCGGGACAACCCGGCGATGGGGGGCGGGTTTGCCGATCACGCGGTGCATTTTCTGGCTTTGGGACGCGAGTTGGGCCGTCCGTTCGCGGTTGAGTCCGCGAGCCGCGAGTATGACTCCAAAGGACGGGAGCAGGTGAGCGCGCGCCTTTGGGCTGGATCGAACCTCCTCGACTTGTCGGTTTCCTACCGGGCGGCGGTTCGTAGCACAGCGTTGACTCTTTCTTGGGGCAAGACGACGCTTCAATGGAAGAACGGACAGCTGAGGAGCGGGCGGAAGAATCAGTGCCCGAAATTGTTCTCGGTTCCGTCACTGTCAGACCGCTCATGCATCGACGCGCTCTATCGACCCATGTACCGCGATCTCCTCGAAAGTTTGAGAAGCTCGCGATGGCGCCACGAGCGTGCCGATGAACTTATCGAGGTAAGCCGTTGTCTCACTACGTTGTTGACGGAGGCCAAGCAGCACCTTCCCATCGAGAAGCACCTTCCCGTCGAGCCGGCTGTGCTTGTTGCCTGAGTTTCTCTTCGGCTATCAATCTACTGATAAACGGTGTATAAAGTACGCCGCATGGCGGGGGATGCGAAAGACACCAGTGTTCTTGTCCGCGACGAGCCATTGCGCCGGCTCCAGATCGTGGTCCCACTTTTCGCCGTAGCGATTGGCGTAGCCCTTTCTTCGCTTTTCAAAGAAAGTCCGTGGGAGGAAATCGGCGGGAGCATCGTTGCTGCAGGTGTGATTGCGTTGCTTGCATTTCTTACTTACGGGGACCTCCTGGGTCGCCGCAGGCAGGAGCAACTCGACAAACACGGCGAAACACTGGAGGAAGTCAAGGCCTCCTGCAAACGACTTGAGGATCGCAGAAAGCGGGACGAAGTTGCTGTGAGGGTCGGCCTCGACGAGTGCTACGAAAGACGCCCGGACCCTGAAATAGAGGAGGCCGTGCTACAGGCAACGGAGACGGTAGACATTCTCGAGGTTTCGATGGACACCATGCGCGAGCTGGATAAAAACGACTGGCTCAAATGTGAAGCAGAGGTTAGAATCATTCTGCTGGACCCCCTATTCCCCAAGGGAACCAAGACACTCGCGAGCCTGCGTGACAAGGAGGAGGAACAGGGCTCAAACGCAATCCTAGGAGAGATTCGAAAGGTCCTGAGATCGCTACCGGAGGAATGGATGGGTGATGGTAAGGGCAAGGAATCTCGGGTAAGGCTGGCGAGGGTAATGCCGACAATGAGCTACTTCCGTATCGATGACGTGGCTTACTTCGCGCCGTTGGTGTATAGGAAACTTGGAAATCGCACGATGCACATGCGGTTCAGAGAAGACGGGGACTTCTTTCAGGTGCTTGCAGAAAACTTTGAGAAGCTTTGGAAAGACACAAAGCACGTGAAGCCCGCCGTACCCAAAAAAATCACCCGCAAGGCCTTTCGCCCTGAGTCATAAACAGGTGATCTACTGCGGCCTGATGGAGCCCGTTCTTAGGAGTCCGTCTTAAGGAAGATCCAGAGTCACCGGTGATCGAGCAACTCGATATGACTAGGAAAACGAGCCAGATTGGTGGCATCGAATGTCGGGTCAGCCCGTCGCGCCGAGGACGGTAAGCCGGTCATTGGATGTCTCTTGAACGGGGCACGGGAACCCAGTTCGTCTTGTGTTCCG
>DASSMU010000240.1:0-2233 GCA_035701465.1 Solirubrobacterales bacterium | reverse complement strand
GCGTCTTCGCGGCGATCCTCGACGACCAGAAAGGGGGCTCATTCCGCATCGCCAGTCTCTACGAGGCGCAGCACAAACAGATGTACATGCCTGACAGCAATGTCCTGGTAACGCGCTTTCTTAGCGACCAGGGCGTCGGTGAAGTCGTGGACTTCATGCCGGTCCAGGGCCCGCGCGAGATCAGAAAGATCCACCAGATCGTCCGGGTAGTGCGGGCGGTGCGCGGGTCGGTCCGCTTCCGCCTCGACTGCCGGCCGGCTTTCGACTTCGCCCGCCGGCCCCACCAGGTCGTCCTGGAGGGCCGGGGAGCGATCTTCGAGGCGCAAGGCATGAAGGTCTCGCTAGTCAGCCGCTTCCCGCTTGGTCGGCAGGGCGACGGCGTCGCTGCCGAGTTCGTCCTCAACCCCGGCGAGACGACCACGTTCATCCTCCGCCAGGTGGAGGAGAACGGCCACGACAGCGTTCATGACGGCGTCCTGCTCGAGGCGCGGCTGGTCGGCACGGAGGCCCTGACGCAGACCCTGGCCTTTTGGCGGCAGTGGCTGAGGAAGTGCAACTATTCAGGTCGCTGGCGCGAGATGGTCCACCGCTCGGCGCTGGTGTTGAAGCTGCTGACGTTCGCACCGACCGGCGCGACCGTGGCGGCGCCGACCTGCGGGCTGCCGGAAGAGATCGGCGGGGTGCGCAACTGGGACTATCGCTATACTTGGGTGCGCGACGCCGCTTTCACCAATTACGCCTTCCTGCGCCTGGGGCTGACGTCGGAGGCAGAGCAGTTCATGGCCTGGTTGGAGCAGCGGGCCGTCGAGGGCGCCCGGGGCGACCCGTTGCAGACTATGTATCGCATCGACGGCGGGCACGAGCTGCCCGAGGAGGTCCTCGGCCACCTCGATGGCTACCGCGGCTCGCGTCCGGTGCGAGTCGGCAACGCCGCTGCCGAGCAGCTGCAGCTGGACATCTATGGCGAGCTGATGGACGCCGTCTACCTGTACGACAAGTACGGGACGCCGATCGCCTATGACTTCTGGTGCCACCTGCGAAAGATGCTCGACTGGGTGGCAAACAACTGGGAGCGACCCGACGATGGCATCTGGGAGGTGCGCGGTGGACAGCAGCAGTTCGTCTACTCCAAGGTGCAGTGCTGGGTGGCGCTGGACCGAGCGATCCGCCTTGCGCAGAAGCGGAGCCTGCCGCTGGACCGCACCCGCCTGGCCGCGGAGCGAGACCGCATCTACGAGGCCATCATGACGCGCGGCTGGGACACGGAGCGGCAGACCTTCGTGCAGCACTTCGCCACCGACGCGGTGGATGCGTCCAACCTGATCATGCCGCTCGTCTTCTTCCTGTCGCCGACCGACCCTCGCATGCGCGGGACGCTGGATCGGATCATGGCGGAGCTGGTCTCCGACAGCCTCGTGCACCGCTACGAGATCGGCAGAGGAGCCGGCGACGGCCTGACCGGGAGCGAGGGGACGTTCAATATGTGTACGTTCTGGCTGGTGGAAGCGCTGGCCCGGGCGGGCCGCGCCGAGGAGGCCCGCTTCATCTTCGAGAAGATGCTGACCTACGCCAACCACCTCGGCCTGTACGCCGAGGAGACGGGTCCGCGTGGCGAAGCGCTTGGCAACTTCCCCCAGGCATTCACTCACATCGGGTTGATCAGCGCCGCGTTCGACCTGGACCGCCGGCTCGGGCGTGGGGCCTTGAGTAGGGTCGGACCATGAGCGCGCAGGTCGCTTACCTAGGGACTTCCATCGCAAACTGGGTCGGGGAGCTTTCGAGCAGCGATCCGCTCCAGCGCCGCCTCGGCGCATATGCCCTAGGCGAGATTGGCCCCGCGGCAACCGAGGCTGCGTCCGACCTCGCCGCGGCCCTCCAGGACCCGGTTGGGTTCGTGCGCGTCTGGGCGGCGGCGGCCCTCGCCCGGGTGGCGCCGTCAGGCGGAGAGTCGGTCACCGTCCTCATCGCGGAGTTGGGCAACGAGCTTGCCTTCGTCCGCAGCTTGGCGGCCTGGCACCTCGGACGCCTCGGTCCGGCCTTCCCGGGGATCGAACAAGCCCTCCTCCCCCTCCGACAGCTAGCGGGTGATAAGGATCCGAGCGTGCGGGTGGAGGCCGCGCTAGCGCTGGGGATGCTCGAGGGGAAGGGCGCCCCGCCGCCGGAGCTGAAGTCCTTGTCCTCTTGAGCCTCCGGCGGCGTCACCTCGCGCGGATTCGTTCGCGCTCCTCCAGCA
>DASSMU010000239.1:0-9949 GCA_035701465.1 Solirubrobacterales bacterium | reverse complement strand
ACCTCGCTCCAGTCGCGGCTGTTCTTTTCCGAGGCGCGGACGAAGTAGTGGATGTCGTCGAAGTCGATCTGGCCGAGGTTGCCGCCCCAGGTCGGGGTCGGGCGCGAGTAGAAGTGCTCCAGCGCCTTCAGCCGGAAGTCCCGCATCCACTGCGGCTCGTCCTTGTACTCGGAGATCGACTCGACGATCTCGCGGGAGAGGCCCTTCGGCGCCTTGTAGGCGTAGCCGGTCTCCGAATCGTGGAAGCCGAACTTCTCCTTGTAGTCGGCGTTGATGCCGGCGAGCTCTCTCTTCTCTGCGACGACCTCGGGTGTGGCCATGGTCTAGGGAACCTCCAGGGTGATGGTGTCGTCCTCGATGGCTATCGGGAACGTTTGCACCGGGGCGAAAGCTGGGAGGGTCTTCGGCCTGCCGGTGCTCAGGTCGAAGAGGGAGCCGTGACGCGGGCACTCGACGGTACAGGCTGCGGGGTCGAACTCGCCCTCGGCCAGCGGCCCGTCGTCGTGCGAGCAGCGATCCTCGATCGCATACAGCCTGCCCTCGCAGTTGAAGACGCCGATCTTGCGCCCCTCGTGCTCGACCAGGCGCGTCGACCCGGGGGGCAGCTCGCCCGCCGAGCAGATGCTGATTTTGCTTGTGGTTGTGCCGTCCGTCACGTTATTCCTAGCGTACAGGTCGGATTTTAGCGGCCTGGCCGGATCGGCCGCGCACCGTAACAGGGGTTTGACCACAAGCGGTGCGGGAATGAGAGGATCGGCTGCGACTTTCCCCGCCAGACGATTGGAGACAGCATGAGCGAGAGGACCAGTTACGTGCCCGGGACCCCGTGTTGGGTTGACCTCGGCACCCCCGACATGGACGGTGCAGTCAGCTTCTACGGCGGACTCTTCGGCTGGAGCATCCCGGAGGGCGAGAACTCCGAGCAGACCGGCGGCTACCGCCAGGCGATGCTGCGCGGCAAGCCGGTCGCCGGCGCGATGCCGCTGATGCAGGAGGGCCAGCCGCCCGCCTGGTCGACCTACGTCTCGGTTGCCGACGCCGACGCCACCGCGGCCAAGGTCCGCGATGCCGGCGGCACCGTCCTCGCCGAGCCGATGGACGTGATGGACCTGGGCCGGATGGCGGTCTTCGCCGATTCGACCGGAGCAGTCTTCGGGATCTGGCAGCCGGGCAGTTTCGTCGGCGCCGAACTCGTCAACGAGGCAAACACGCTCTCCTGGAACGAGCTCAACACCCGCGACACGGCCGGCGCGAAGGAGTTCTACAGCGCCGTCTTCGGCTGGACCTACGAAGACATGGAGGTCGAGAACGTCGGCACCTACACCGGCCTGCAGGTCGACGGCAGCAGCGTCGGCGGCATGCTCGACATCACCGGGCGGGTGCCCGACGAGGTGCCCGCCCACTGGCTCACCTACTTCGCGGTCGAGGACACCGACGCCACCCTGGAGAAGCTGAAGGAGCTCGGCGGCAGCGTCAACTTCGGCCCGCTCGACATCGTCGCCGGCCGCTTCGCCGTCGTCTCCGACCCGTTCGGCGCCGGGTTCGCGGTGATCAAGCCCAGCCCGATGCAAGAGGACGCCGCCTAAGAGCTTCCGGTGCGCCTTTACCCGGCTATAGGGGGCAAAGGCGCACCGGAACGGGCTGCGGTCAGATTGCGGTTGCTTCGCCCGGGTCGCCGACCTCGCCCTCGTCCTCCCATTCGGCGGGCTGGCCGAGGCTGGCGCTCTTCACCACCTTGAGGCCGAGCATCGCGCACTTCATACGGGTCGCCGAGATATCGATCCCGAGCAGGTCGAGGACGAACTCCTTTGGCAGGTGCAGGATCTCTTCGCGTGTCTTCCCGGCCAGCTCGTCGGTGAGCAGCGAGGTCGCAGCGGTCGAGATCGCGCAGCCCTTGCCGTCGAAGGCGATCTCGGCGACCCGGCCCTCGTCGTCGAGCCGGATCGTCACGTGCTGCTCGTCACCGCAGAACGGGTTCGTGTCCTCGAACTCGAGATCGGGGCTCTCCAGCCTCCCGAAATTGTGCGGCCGCTTGTAGTGCTCGAGGATCTGGTCGCGGTAGAGCTCGTCCACTCGGGGGACGCTAGCGAAGCGGTACAACGCGTCCTTCCCGGAAGGGGAGGACGAGACCAAGGATCGCTTCTTGGAAGCCTGACCAACTTGGCCCGTTTTAGGTCTGTTTTTTTGATTCGTTGCAAATGCCTTCAGTGACGATTTACAGGCAAAAACCCCTTAGACGAGAGAGTCTATACAAGAGCACTTAAAACTTTAATGCATCTGATAAGTTTCGAGTCGATGAAAACGCGCGAAGCGGACATATCCGGGTTGCAGCTGCTCTCCGAAGGGGACGCCCTCGATTTCTTGGTGCGCCGATCCGAGGATCAATGGCTCGAGAGAGTCAGCGCGAGAGTCCAAGCTCGAACCGTCGGCGATCTGATCGCCGGCTTCGCGAATGCCGAGGGAGGACTGTTGGTTGTCGGCATTCACGACGGCAAGGTCGAGGGAGTGGCATCGAGCAACCGTCTCAACGCATGGCGCCAGTCCGCTCTTGACTTCACGGAGCCGCCCGTTCGACATCGGTTCGAGCTCTTGCCCTGCCGCAACGAGCAAGGAGAAGACGATGAGATCGTGCTGTTCGAGGTCGAGGCCAGCGAGCGCGTGCACCTGACGGCGAAGGGAGAGACTTTTCTCCGGGTCGGGGACGAGAACCGAAAGCTGGGTCCGATCGAGTCCCAGGAGCTGCGTTACGACAAGGGCGACTCGATCTACGACGGCTCGGCGGTCGAGGGAACGAGCCTCGACGATCTCGACGAGTCACTTGTCGAGATGTACAAGCGGAAGCTCAGGCCCACGATCGACCTCGAGCAGGTCCTCCTGGCCCGCGGTCTGGCGATTGAGGCGAACGGGACATGGACGCTGACCGTTGCCGGTCTACTGGTTCTCGGCCGCGAGCCCCAGGTGCGGTTTCCGGAGGCCTCGGTGAGGGTTCTACGCTATGCCGGTTCCTCGAGGGAGAGCGGAGCGCGGTCCAACGTGGTCGAGGACGAGAGGGTCGAGGGCCCGATCCCCTCTCAGGTAGAGGGGGCACGGGAGCGCATAGAAAGCTTTCTCCCACGGGCAATGCGCCTACAGCGGGAGGGGCGCTTCTCGAAAAGCACCCTGATCCCTGAATTTGCCTGGCTGGAGGCGGTGGTCAATGCCGTGACCCATCGCTCCTACAGCGCCGGTGGGGACCACATTCGGATCGAGCTGTTCGACGACCGCCTCGAAGTCGAAAGTCCGGGGCGCCTGCCGGGGTTGGTCCGGCCGGAGAGCATCCGCTCCAGTCGCTTTGCCCGCAATCCGCGCATCGCGCGGGCGATGAGCGACCTCGGGTACGGAAGGGAGCTGGGCGAGGGGGTCGACCGCATGTTCGAGGAGATGAGTCGGGTCGGCCTGCCCGACCCCGTCTACGCCGAGCGCTCGACTTCGGTGCAGGTGGGGTTGCTTGCCGATCCATTGGCGGGGCGTCTGCTCGAGCGGTTGCCGCGGGGATCGGAGCGATTTGTCGAGTTCCTCAGCCGTGGCGATCGCGTCACAACGACTCAGGCCGTGGAGCTGCTCGGTGTCTCGAGGCCGACGGCATTGAAATACCTGCGCGAGCTGCGTGACGGCAATCTGCTCGAACACGTCGGAAGCTCATTCAAGGACCCTCGCGGTTTTTGGCGTCTCCGGCGCGGCCAGTAGCCGGGGGAGCGCCTGCTACAGGGCAAAGATCTTGCGGGCG
The DNA here is from genome assembly GCA_035701465.1 of Solirubrobacterales bacterium. Classification (GTDB taxonomy): domain Bacteria; phylum Actinomycetota; class Thermoleophilia; order Solirubrobacterales; family 70-9; genus VRUE01. Next base: position 6,183 of record DASSMU010000239.1, on the reverse strand, counting down.
TCCAGCAGGCCCTCGACCAGGCGGTCGATCTCCTTGGGTGTGGTGTAGACGCCGAAGCTGGCGCGGGCTGTGGCGGGGATGCCGAGGCGGTCCATCAGCGGCTGGGCGCAGTGGTGGCCGGCGCGGACGGCTACGCCGTGGCGGTCGAGGATCTCGGAGACGTCGTGGGCGTGGACGCCGTTCAGCTCGAAGGAGACCGGGCCAATCCGCTCGGGGCCGGCCGGCGGGCCGAAGACGCGCAGGCCGGGAACCTCGGCGAGAGCGTCCAACGCGTAGGCGGCGATCTGGCGCTCGTGCTCCAGCACCGCGTCCATGCCGAGCCCGTCGAGCCAGCGCAATGCCGATGCCATCCCGATCGCCTGGGCGATCGCCGGCGTGCCTGCCTCGAAGCGGGCGGGGGGGTCGGCGTAGGTCGTGCCGTCCTTCGTGACCTTGCGGATCATCGAGCCGCCGCCGAGGAAGGGCGGCATCGCCCGGAGCAGGTCGAGTTTCGTCCAGAGGGCCCCGATGCCCGTTGGGGCGTAGAGCTTGTGGCCGGTCAGGGCGTAGAAGTCGACTCCCAGCTCGGCGACGTCTACCGCCATCTTCGGCGCCGCCTGGGCGCCGTCGGTGAGGACCAGCGCTCCGGCCTGGTGGGCCAGTCGCGAGATCTCTGCCAGCGGGTTCTCGCTGCCGAGCACGTTGGAGACGTGTGCGACGGTGACCAGCTTCGGGCCGCGCTCCAGCAGCGCCGTATAAGCATCCATGTCGAGCAGCCCGCCCTCGCCGACCGGCACCCAATCGATCTCCGCCCCGACTCGCTCGGCTAGCTGCTGCCACGGCACGATGTTGGAGTGGTGCTCCATCTCGGTGAGCACGATCCGGTCGCCCTCGCCTACGTTGGCGTCGCCCCAGGCGCGCGCAACCAGGTTGATCGCCTCGGTCGCGTTGCGGACGAAGACGACCTCGCGCCGGTCGCCGGCGCCGAGGTGGTCGGCGACCGTTGCCCGGGCGCCCTCGTAGGCGGCCGTCGCCTCGGCCGAGAGCGTGTGCGAGCCGCGGTGGACGTTGGAGTGATGGGCGCGCTCGTAGCGGTCGACCGCCTGGATCGAGGCCAGCACGCGCTGGGCGCTGGCGCCGCTGTCGAGGTAGGCGACCGGGCGTCCGTGGATCTCTCGCTCGAGGGCGGGGAAGGCGGCGCGGACCTTCTCGATCGGGAACGGCAGCGGGGGGGAGGAGCGATTGGCGGTCGTCTGCTCCATTGGTCCCCGAGGTCAGGCTGCGGCGCCCGCCTCGACCTCCTCGCGGATCCAGCCGTAGCCCTTCTCCTCCAGCACGCCGACCAGCTCCGGGCCACCTTCCTTGACGATTCGTCCCTCGAACATGACGTGGACGAAGTCCGGCTTGACCATGTGCAGGATGCGCTGGTAGTGGGTGATGATCAGCACGCCCATCTCGGGACCGGCGAACTTGTTGACCCCCTCGGCGACGGTGCGCAGGGCGTCGATGTCGAGCCCCGAGTCGGTCTCGTCGAGGACGGCGATCTCCGGCCGCAGCAATGCCAGCTGCAGCAGCTCCATCCGCTTCTTCTCACCGCCGGAGAAGCCGTCGTTGAGGTAGCGGCTGGAGAAGTCTTTCGGAATATTGGCCAGCGACATGGCCTCCTGGGCGACCTTGGCGAAGTCTTTGATCTTGATCTGCTCCTCGCCGCGAGCCTCGCGGTGGGCGTTGATCACCATCCGCAGGTACTTGCTGACCGAGACGCCGGGGATCGAGACCGGGTACTGGAAGGCCATGAAGAGGCCGGCGCGGGAGCGCTCGTCGGGATCGGCCTCGGTCATGTCCTCGCCCTTGAAGACGATCGAGCCCTCGGTGACCTCGAGCGCCGGATGTCCCATGATCGCGTTGGCCAGGGTCGACTTGCCCGATCCGTTCGGCCCCATCAGCGCGTGGACCTTGCCCTTCTCGACGTCGAGGTCGAGGCCGCGGAGGATCTCCTTGTCTTCGGCCCTCACGTGCAGGTTGCGTATCTCCAGCTCTGCCAATTTCACTCCGTTTCTGGGTTTTAGGAAGTCCGTACGTCAGGCGGCGGTGCCGACCGTTGCCCGGCGCTCGCCGTGGGCGGCGGTGCCGCCGAACTCGACCAGCTCGGCCAGCGTCGTGCCCGAGAGCGCTTTGGTGACGCCGCCCTGCACGCGGGTCCAGAGCAGCTTGGTCGCGCAGGCGTGGTCGCCGTCGTCCTCGTGCGAGCAGAGCACTTTGCCGTCGGGCGCGTCGTGGAAGCACTCCATCGGGGCGATCTGCCCTTCCAGGGCCTCGACGACCGCATCCATCGTGATCTCCGCGGCCGGCTTGGCCAGGCGGTAGCCGCCGTGCGCCCCCCGGGTCGAGGTGACGAGGCCGGCCTTGCGCAGCTTCGCCACCAGGTGCTCGAGGTAGGAGAGCGGCAGCCGCTCGGCCTCGGCGACGGCGCTGAGCGAGATCGGCGCCGAGCCGGGCTGGCGGCCCAGCTCGACCATCAGGCGGACGCCGTACTCTGCTTTGGTCGAGAACAACATGGATCTAAATCCTACTGAAGCGGTCGGTTATGCAGCTGCGTCATAATCCGGGGACCAACCGAGGGAGGACTTGAGCAGCGATGACCACCACGAAGCAGTCGACGTTCGGCGCGACGATCCGCACCACGATCCTGATGGCATCGCTGTCGGGCCTCTTGGTCGTGATCGGCTTCCTGATCGGCGGGGCGAGTACCGCGGCGCTCTTCCTCCTGATGGCCTTCGCGATCAACTTCTTCTCCTACTTCTTCAGCGACAAGATGGCGCTGGCGATGAGCGGGGCCAAACCGGTCTCCGAATCGGAAGCGCCGAAGCTCTACGAGGCGGTGCGCGAACTGACCGCGCGGGCCGGGCTGCCGATGCCGCGGCTCTACGTGATCCCGCAGGACCAGCCCAACGCCTTCGCCACCGGGCGCAACCCGAAGCACTCGGCGGTCGCGGTCACCCGCGGCATCCTCAACCTGCTCTCCGAAGACGAGCTGCGCGGTGTACTCGGGCACGAGCTGACCCACATCCGCAACCACGACATCCTGATCCAGTCGGTCGCCTCGGCAATCGGCGCTGCGATCACCTACATCGCCTACATGTTGCTCTGGTTCGGCAGCGACGACAACTCGCCCCTTGCGCTGGTCGGCCAGCTGGCGACCTTCCTGTTGGCCCCGATCGCGGCCACGATCATCCAGATGGCGATCTCGCGCCAGCGCGAGTACGCGGCCGACGCCGGCGGCGCCGAAATTTGCGGCAACCCAGAGTCGCTGGCCAGCGCCCTGCTGCGCCTCGAGCAGGGGGCGACGGCGAAGCCGATGCAGGTCAATCAGGCGGCAGAGCCCCTCTATATCGTCAAGCCCTTCTCCAGCAAGGGCATCGCCGGCCTCTTCTCGACCCACCCTCCGATCGAGGAGCGGGTCAAAAGGCTGCGCCAGATGCGCCCCAGTCTCGGCTGAGGGCCCGCATCGGTCGCCGATAGGCCTACGCGGGATTGTTGTTGCAGAACCGTGACATTCTGCGCGCCATGCACCGCAGACAACTGGTTACGGTGCAATCATGGAGACGATGACTAAGAGTTGGACCGACGAGAGGCTGGAAGAGCGGTTCGACCGCATCGACGATCGCTTCGATGGGGTGGGTGAACGCTTCGACGAGGTTGGCCGTCGTTTCGATGCGACCGACCGACGGATCGACGAAATCGGTCGGCGTTGCGAGCAGCGCTTTGACCGGGTCGAAGGAGACCTTCGCGAACTTCGGGTCGAGATGAAAGCCGGTTTTGAGCGAGTTGACGCTCGCCTCAAACGCATGGATGAGCGCATGAGCGAACGCTTTGAAGCCATGTACCAACTCTTGCTGCGACTCGGCGGCGTCGCGATCGCAGCCCTGATCGGGCTGATCGCGACCCAGCTCTGAGCTGGTCGAACATCTCTCGCTATACTTTTTGAAGTAAAGTCTGATCGGAATTCAGGTATTCAGGAGACGGCATGGCGACTGGCGCGCAGACCAAATCGGTGGTTGAGGAGATCGAGCCTTTCGAGGCGGCTCAGGAGATCGAGGGGGGCGACATCGTCCTGATCGACACCCGCGAGCCGCACGAGTTCCAGGAGGCCCGCATCGAGGGCGGCAAGCTGGTGCCCCCGGGCCTGCTCGCCGACGAAATCGGCACAGCGGCGCCGGACAAGTCCGCCCGCACGATCCTCTACTGCCGCAGCGGCAACCGCTCCTACAAGGCGGCCGAGCAGATGGAAGCGCTCGGCTACACCGACGTCGCCTCGATGGCCGGCGGCATCCTCCTCTGGCAGGAGCAGGGGCTGCCCGTCGTCGCCACCGAGGGGATGAGCGCCGAGCAGCGCGATCGCTACTCGCGCCACACGCTGCTGCCCGAGGTCGGGGTCGAGGGCCAGCTGAAGATGCTGAACGCGAAAGTACTGCTGCTCGGGGCCGGCGGCCTCGGCGCGCCGACGGCGCTCTACCTCGCCGCGGCTGGGATCGGCACGATCGGGCTCGTCGACGACGACGTGGTCGACGCCTCCAACCTGCAGCGCCAGGTGATCCACAACACCGAGCGGATCGGCGTCCCCAAGACCGAGTCGGCGCGGCTGACGATCGAAGCGCTCAACCCCGACGTCAAGGTGGTCGAGCACCGCATGCGCCTCGACTCGTCGAACATCCTCGGCATCCTCGAGGACTACGACGTGATCGTCGACGGTGCCGACAACTTCCCCACCCGCTACCTGCTCAACGACGCCTCGGTGCGGCTGCGCAAGCCGGTGGTCTCGGCCTCGATCCTCAGCTTCGACGGACAGATCTCGACCTTCGTTCCCTTCGAGGGCCCCTGCTACCGCTGCCTCTACCCGACCCCGCCGCCAGCCGAGCTGGCGCCGAGCTGCTCCGCCAACGGGGTGCTCGGGGTGATGGCCGGGACGATGGGCACGCTGCAGGCGAACGAGGTGCTGAAGCTCGTGATCGGCATCGGCGAGCCGCTCGTCGGCCGCCTCCTTCTCTACGAGGCGCTGGGCACCCGCTTCACCGAGCTGAAGGTCCGCCGCGACCCGGAGTGCCCGATCTGCGGTCCCGACGCAGCCGAGATCCCCGAGTCCGAGATGGGCCGGTTCCCTGACTACGACCTCTTCTGCGCCGGATAGCCGGTAGGTTTCCGGCTCGATGGCGACGATTCGCATCCCCAAGGTCCTGCAGGCCCACACCGGCGGCCAGCCCGAGGTCGAGGCCGCCGGCTCGAACGTGGGGGAGGTTCTGCGGGCGCTGACCGCGGCCCACCCCGACACCGAGGCGCAGCTCTTCGGCGAGGAGGGCGAGCTCAACCGCTACGTAAACGTCTACCTCAACGACGAAGACGTACGGGTCCTGAATGGGCTCGACACCGTGGTCGCCGACGGCGACACGGTCGTGATCCTCCCCGCCATGGCCGGCGGTTGAAGAACTTTTCGTAAATAGCCACGGCTCGCCAGGCCATGGCTATACTTTTTGAAGTGTCGGGAAAGCTTCTAAATCGGCCCTGCGGGGGACGCTTCGGCAACATCGTCGAGTCGATCGGCAACACGCCGCTGGTCGAGCTTCCCCGTCTCTCTCCCAACCCCGATGTCCGCATCTACGCCAAGCTTGAGGGTCGCAACCCGACCGGCTCGGTCAAGGACCGCGTCGCCAGGTCGATGATCGAGACGGCCGAGGCCGAAGGCGCGATCGAACCGGGCCAGACGATCCTCGAGCCGACCTCGGGCAACACCGGCATCTCGCTGGCGATGATCTGCAGTCGTAAGGGTTACCCGGTCAAGGTCGTGATGCCCGACAACGTCACCTCCGAGCGCACCCAGCTACTTGAGATGTACGGGGCCGAGATCGTCTACTCCGAGGGCGCCAAGGGGTCCAACGGGGCGGTCGAGGTGGCGCTGGAGATGGCCGAGGACCCCGCCTACTTCATGCCCTACCAGTACGGCAACGAGGCCAACCCGCTCGCCCACTACAACGGCACCGCGGTTGAGATCCTCGAAGAGCTCGACGAGGTGTCCGCGTTCGTCGCCGGTCTGGGCACGGGCGGCACGCTGATGGGCAACGGCCGACGCCTGAAGGAGACCTTCGGCGACGCGGTGAAGATCGTCGCCGCGGAGCCTATGCAGGGCGAGCCCGTGCAGGGCCTGCGCTC
>DASSMU010000238.1:0-47978 GCA_035701465.1 Solirubrobacterales bacterium | reverse complement strand
GACGAGGCGGCTAACGTGATCTTGCATCCGCTGTTCCTCCTGACTCCGCGTTTTAGAACCACGCAGAGCCTTCTGAGGGCAGCGGATGTCTTCTATCCGGGTCTCATTCCCCGGTTATTTCGCAAGACCCAAAAAGTTAAGCGGAACCCCTGCCGGGATGGGCTCTCAGGGCTGCGGCGGAGAGATCTGTTCGACCGGCAGCACAGCTCCGCGGACGTTCTGCTTGCGCGGGAGCTTGTAGTAGCTGCGAACCGCGTCCTTGATCATTGAGCGCATGGCGAAGAGGGCTACTACGCCGCCGATGATCGAGTAGATCCAGCCGCGGACCATGAATCCCTCGGCGAAGATGCCGCAGACGGTCAGGGCCAGGGCGAAGCCGAAGACCACGGGTGCCCAGGAGGAGCGCGGTAGGTAGACGAGCTCTCCCGGCTCGGGGATGTGGCGGTGTTCCGCGCTCACGAGGCGATGTAGAGCATCGCCGCCACGAAGCAGAGCGCGAAGACGGCCGCGGCGATGCCGCCGGCGGTCAGCCCGGCGGCCATGTTCGCTCTTGCGGCCTCGCGATCCACGCCCGGATTTCTACTAGAACAACCGGTCGAGCGGCATCGAGACGAAGAGCAGCGCCAGGTAGGCGAGCGAGAAGAGGTAGGTGCGCAGCGCCCAGCGGCGGTCGGCGCTTCGCAGCAGGCGCACGGCGCAGTAGATGAAGCCGGCGCCGAGTGTCATCGAGGCGATCAGGTACTCGACCCCGAAGCCGCCGGCGCAGAAGGGCAACTGCGTCACCGCGTAGAGCAGGATCGTGTAGAGGAGGATCTGGCGTCTCGTCTCCGCGGCCCCTCTCACCACCGGGAGCATCGGGATTTCGGCCCTCGCGTACTCGTCCTCCATCAGCAGCGACAGCGCCCAGAAGTGCGGCGGCGTCCAGAAGAAGACGATCGCGAAGAGGAAGAGGGCCGTGCCGCTGACTCCGCCCGTCACCGCCGCCCAGGCGACCAGCGGCGGCACGGCGCCGGCGGCGCCGCCGATCACGATGTTCTGGGGCGTCGTCCGCTTGAGCCAGAGCGTGTAGACGAAGACGTAGCCGAACAGGCCGGAGATCGAGAGCGCCGCGGCCAGAGGGTTGACCGCGAGCGCCAGCAGGGTGAAGGACGTGCAGCCGAGCAGGGCGCCGAAGGCGACGGCGGCCCGGGGGGAGACCCGGCCGCTGGCCACGGGCCGGTCGGCGGTGCGGGCCATGATCCGGTCGATGTCGCGGTCGATCGCGTGGTTGATCGCCCCGGCGCCGCCCGCCGAGAGCGCTCCGCCGAGGCAGACGAGGAAGACGAGTACGACCGAGGGGTCGCCGGCCACGTACATCGTCGTGATCGTGGTCAGCAGCAGCAGCGACTGCACCTTCGGCTTGGTCAGGGTGACGTAGTCGCGGAGGACCGCGACGAAGGCGGGGGTGCGCTGTGCGACTACAGCGGTTTCGGCGCCGCTCACGGGCGTCAGGCTACCGGCTGTGTTTCGCGGGCCGCCTCTTCATCGCGGCGGGTGCGGTTGGCGATCGCCTCGCGGATGTCGCGCATCGGCCGGTCGCTGCGCACGTCTGGCGGCAGGTCGAAGTTGTGCGGCTCGGGCGGCGAGAGCGCGAACCACTCGAGCGAGTCGCCGCCCCACTGGTCGTGCCCGGCCCGCGCCCCGTTGGTCCGGCTGGCGATCGCGTTGACCAGGGTCAGCAGGATCCCGATCGCGAGGACGAAGGCGCCGATCGTCGAGATCAGGTTCTCGGCGCTGACGCCGGTGCCGGCGAAGAACTTGTAGGCGTCGACGACCTGGCCGTGGTCGGTGCCGGCGAGGAAGAGCGGTACGAAGGCGACCAGGATGCCGATCGCCATCGTCCAGAAGGAGAAGCGCGCCAGCGTCTCGCCCATGGTTCGGCCGGTCAGCTTCGGGAACCAGTAGTAAAGGGCGGCGAAGCCGCCGAAGACGCTGCCTCCGATCAAGGCGAAGTGGGTCGCCGCGGTGGCGTCGGTGGTGTTGTGCAGGCGCCAGGCGACCGCGACCATCGAGTGAGAGATCTCGGAGCCGAGGCCGATCGAGATCGCCGAGATCGCGCCGAGGGAGAAGAGCAGCGGCGCGCGCATCCGCAGGGCGCCGCCGATCATCGTCGCGATCAGGTTGAAGATGACGAGGCCGAAGGGGACGATCAGCGCCAGCGACATCGTCATCGCGAAGTACATCCAGCCGATTCCGATCGGCGAGGTCAGCATGTTCTGCATCCAGGCGAGGGTGCCGATCACGGCGATCGCGACCATGGAGCCGGTCACGGCGCCGCGGTTGAAGAGCGGCTTGCGCGAGAAGACCGGGACGATCTCGGCGATCGCGCCGAGGGCGGCGATCAGGATCAGCATGTAGGTGCCGGTGAAGAAGATCCAGCTCAGGTGCTCCCAGAGCAGCGGCGCGCCGCCGGAGCCGTCGGCGAAGAAGATGCCGTCGAAGTTGCGGTCGATCAGCAGCATCGAGATCGCCGCCAGCATCACCGGGCCGATCACCAGCATCAGCCAAGAGCAGATCGCCGCTGCCCAGGCGAAGACGGGAACCCGGCGCCAGGCCATCCCGGGAGCGCGCATGCGTCGCAGCGTGGCGACGAGGTTGATCGCGACGAGGACGAAGCCAAGGGTGGCCAGGCCGCTGGAGGCCGCCCAGGCGTCGACGCCGTTGTTGGGCAGAAAGGCGAGCCCGGAGAGGGGGGCCAGGGGGTTGACGCCGGCCTCCGACGGGGTGAAGAGGAAGCCGGCGTAGAGCACGGTCGCCCCGGCGATGTAGAGCCAGAGGCCGATCTGGCCGAGCCGCGGCAGCGCCGTGCCCTGCGCGCCCACCTGCAGCGGTGCCAGGTAGTAGAAGAGGCCGAGCACCAGCGGGATCGCAAAGAGGAAGATCGCCGTCGCTCCGTAGAGTGAGAGCATGCGGTTGAAGGTGACCGGGGTGAGCAGCGAGTTTTCCGGCACCGCCAGTTGCAGGCGCATCAGCAGCAACTCGACCACCGCGATGAAGAGAAAGCCGAGCGCGCCGACGATCATCACCCGGCCGACGTCCTTGTGGTCGGCGCTGGTGGCGATCTCGATCCAGCGCGGCCGGCGGCGGGGGAAGCCGTCGACGACTACCTCGGGCGCAGCGCTCATGGCACTTCTCCGTTTTCGATCAGGCCCACGACGCGGTCCTGGGCGGCCTGGATGTCAGCCTTCTGGCGTTTGACGAATTCTTCGTATTCCTGAGGGGAGACCACGTCGACCTCGGTCCGCATCGCGCCGTATGCCTGGCCCGAGAAAGTCGCCGACTGTCCGCGGTAGACGCCGACTTCATCGGCGCGGAAGACGACGTGGTTGGTCTTGCCGGGAACGGCGTCGCGCTTGCCGGCGAGTTGCGGCACGTCCCAGGTGTGGATCACGTCGGTGGAGACCAGGTCGAGTTCGACCGTGGTGTCGACCGGGACGACGAGCTTGTAGTAGGAGAAGGCTTCGTTGGGATATTCGTAGCGCCACAGCCACTGCTGGCCGGTCGTTTCGATCTTCAGCGGCTGGGAGCGGGCCGAGGCGAGGCCGGCGGGGCCAGTGGCGGGCGTCTCGCGCGCCTTGCCGGTATAGACGAGGCTGACGACGAGGATCGCCGCGGCGAAGACGGTGAGCCCGGCGGCGGCCCGGAACTGAGTGCGGCGCCCGCCGCGAACCTGGCGTGGCTCGGACCCGCGGCCGCCGCGGTAGCGGCGCACGGCGTAGATCAGGGCGCCGTTGATCGCGACGATGACGATCGTCGCGGCGACGAAGCCGATCCAAAGCAGCGTGTCGATCTGGTCGGTGCCAGGAGAATGGGGACTCATCACGAGGCCCCCCGCGCACGACTGGCGGCGGCGGACCGGCGCGTTGCCGCGTCCTCAGTCGGCCAAATAGCGCTGCTATTCGGCCTCCCTGCGTCCTTGCCCCGCTTGGTCCGGCGCTCGCCAGTCGCACACGCGGGGCATCGTGATGAGTCCTTGGGCGCCAAAGCGCGGCCATTCTAATCACGAAGGCAGTCATTCAGGCGGCGCGCCGCCGGGCTCGTGTCCCGACCGCCGACCTATACTCGCCGACCTGATGAGGAAGCGCTCGCGGCCATCTCCGGCGCTTCGCCTGGCGGTACGGGCCGGAGCGGCGGGCGCAGTCGCCGCCGCGGTGGCCGTTCCCCTGCTGCGCCGCCGCCTGCGGGTGCCGGCACCGGTGACCGTCGTCGCCTGCGCGGCGGGGCCGCTCGCGGTCGCCGTGCTCTTCCCGCGCTCGCGTAAACGCGACGTCGCCCTCTACGCGATGCAGATGTGGGCATTCACGATGGTTCACGAGCTTCCTTATGACGACCCGGAGCGCCTGCAGCGGCGCCTGCGCACGCGCTACCCGATCGTCGCCGACCGCGCGATCGGCCTCGGCCGCCTGCCCAACGCCCGCCTCCAGCGGGCACTCGCGCGCCTGCCCCGCGTCGTCACGGTCGACCGCTTCCTCACCTGGGTCCACTGGCTCTGGTTTTTCGAGCCCTACCTCGCCTTGATCTGGATCCTGCTGCGCCACCCGGAGCGCTTCCCGCGCGCCGCCCGCCAACTCGCCGCGGTCTTCGATATTGGCTGCGCCGGTTACTTCGCCGTGCCGACCGCGCCGCCGTGGTGGGCGTCGGAGCAGGGGCTGACCGAGGAGGAGGTGCGGCGGATCATGGTCGGCGTCGGCGAGGAGACCTGGCGCTCGGCCTGGCCGGCGATGTACGGGGCGCTGGGTGGCAACCCCTGGGCGGCAATGCCCTCGCTGCACTTCGCCACCTCAACCATGGCGGCGATCTCGCTCTCCGAAGCGGGGCGGGTCGAGGGCGCTCTAGGTTGGAGCTACGCGCTGACGCTCGGCTTCGCCCTGGTCTACCTGGGCGAGCACTACGTCACCGACCTGGTCGCCGGGGCAGGTCTCGTCGCCGCCGTGCGGCAGGGCGAGCCCCTGGCCGAGCCGGCGGTTTTGCGCGTAAATCGGGGCTTGCGCCGCTTGGAGCGCCTCGCCGGCGGGTAGTTTCCCTGGAGTGTCTCCCGAGGATCCGGCGAAAGGCGGCGAAGCCGCCGAGCTGCCGATCTTCACTCGCCGGCGGCTGATCCAGACGGGCGCCCTCGTCGTTGCCCTGTTGGTCGGGATCTACTTCCTCTTCCCGAAGCTGGTCGGGCTGGGTAACGCGCTGGGCAAGCTCGACGAAGCCGACCCGATCTGGATCGCGGTCGCGGTGGGCTTCAACCTCGTTGCCTTCGCCACCTACATCGCCCTCTTCAAGGCCGTCGTCGGCGGCAATGCGCTGCGCCTCAGCTGGGTCGAGACCTACGAGATCAACATGGCCGGCCTGGCGGCGACGCTGCTCTTCTCGGCCGGAGGCGCCGGCGGCATCGTGCTCACCTTCTGGGCCCTGCGCAAGGCCGGCATGCGCCGCCACGACGTCGCCCGCCGGATGGTCGCCTTCCTCACCCTGCACTACGCCTTCTACCCGCTGGCGCTGATCCTCTTCGGTGTCCTGTTGCGGACCGGCGTGCTGCACGGCAAGGCATCGGTGGAGTTGACGATCGTGCCGGCCGGTATTGCCGGCGTGCTGCTGGTTCTCGGGCTGCTGTTTGCGCTGATCCCGCCTGACCTCGGCCCGAAGGTCGCGCGCTTCGTCCACGGCGAGCGTGGCCAGGCGATCGCCAGGAACATCGCCAAAGTCCCCGCGGTCTTCGCCGAGGGGTTTCGCTTCGCGATCAGCCTCTTCACGCACCCCCGGGAGGGTGGGCTCGCGGTCCTCGGCGCCGCCGGCTTCTGGGCGGCGAATATCGGCATCCTCTGGGCCTGCTTTCACGCCCTCGGCGTCCACGTCCCCCTAGCCGTGGTCGTCCAGGGTTTTTTCCTCGGCATGGTCGCCAACCTGATCCCCTTCGCCCCGGCCGGGGTCGGGGCGGTTGACGCGGGGATGATCGGCGCCTTCGTCCTCTTCGGCATCCCCGAGGACACGGTCTTCCCGGCGATCCTGATCTACCGCCTGATCGCCTTCTGGATGCCGATCCCCTTCGGAGTCGCGGCTTTCTTCCAGCTCCGCACCAGGGTCCAGACGTGGGAAACGGAGGGATTGCCGATTGACCGCGGCGCTACTATACAAAGTGAAGTATTGGCAACGCCACTAGACTCAGGACGGACATGACAGAGGCCAGGAAAGTCGAGAACACGATCATCGTCGGCGGCGGCCCCGCCGGCTACACCGCCGCGCTCTACACCGCGCGCGCCAACCTCGAGCCGCTCGTCTTCGAGGGCTTCCAGTGGGGCGGGCAGCTGCAGAACACCACCGACGTCGAGAACTACCCCGGCTACCCCGAGGGGATCATGGGACCGGAGATGATGACCCAGTTCCGGGCCCAGGCAGAGCGCTTCGGCACGCGCTTCGTCACCGACGACGTCGACCGGGTTGAGCTCTCCGACGGCGGCGTGCAGAAGGTCTACCTCGGCGACGAGGAGCACCTGGCCAAGACCGTGATCCTGGCGATGGGGGCGGAGCCGCGCCGACTCGGCATCCCCGGCGAGATCGAGCTGAGCGGCTGCGGCGTCTCGACCTGCGGCGTCTGCGACGGCGCCTTCTTCAAAGACCAGAAGGTGATCGTGATCGGCGGCGGCGACTCGGCGATGGAGGACTCGATCTTCATCTCCAAGTACGCCAGCGAGCTGACCGTGGTCAACCGCCGCGCCGAGTTCCGCGCCTCCAAGATCATGCAGGAGCGGGCGCGCGAGCAGGGCAACATCGAGTTCAAGACCCCCTACGTCGCCGAGGAGTTCGTCGCCAGCGACAAGGGCCGGCTCGACCACGTGCGCCTGCGCAACGTCGAGACGAACGAGACCGAGGACTTCGACACCGACGGCGCCTTCGTCGCGATCGGCCACATCCCCCGCTCGGAGGTCGTAGAGGGCCAGGTCGACACCGACGCCGAGGGCTACATCCTCACCCAGCCCGGCTCGACCAAGACCAACCTGGCCGGCGTCTTCGCCGTCGGCGACGTCGTCGACCACACCTACCGCCAGGCGGTCACCGCCGCCGGCACCGGCTGCATGGGCGCCCTCGACGCCGAGTGGTACCTACGCGACACTCCGCCCTCGCCCGAGGCTCACTGGGCCCCAGGCGGCGAGCCCGCCGAGATCGCCCCGACTCCTGGGTCGTAGCGGGTTTCAAACACTTGGAGTCGTCCTTGGGAACGATTAAGGTTTCCGCATGCCTGATCGGCGTACGACCACCAAGGATGTCGCCCTCCTGCGACAGCTTTATGACGATGGCCAACTCGAGCTAGCAGCGGAGTTTCAGCGCAATAGCGTTTGGCCCCGTGCGGCAAAGGCGTACTTGCTCGACACAATCGTTGAGAATAGGCCTATACCCCAACTCTTTCTCCAGCGGTACACGTCTGCGCAGACCGGACGGCCCTCGTACAAGGTCATCGACGGGCAGCAACGCTTGACCGCCGTGTTCGAATTTATCGACAATCGGTTTGGACTAACTCAAACCACCAATAGTTCCCTGAAAGGGCAGAAATTCTCGCAGCTCCCCGAACGACTCCGTAGCCGAATATTGAGTTATGACTTCGTAGTCGAGGAGCTGTCTGGATATTCGGACAGTGATGTACGGGACCTTTTCGTTCGGATGAATAAATACGTAGTACGCCTCTCACCACAGGAGCTGCGCCATGCCCGGGAGGAAGGCGCGTTCTACGACTTCGTCGAGCGTCTGGGGCGGTGGGACATATGGCAGGAGGCCCGGATCTTTACCCCTACCCAGCTTAAACGAATGCGCGCGGTAGAGTTCTCCGGAGAGCTAGCGATTCTTCTAATTGAGGGACCTCAAGACAAGAAGGCCGCCCTCGATTTGTACTACGGTCTCTATCAGCTGAGGTTTCCAGGCGGGCGCAAAGCGGAACAGCGTTTGAAGAGGTATCTGAACTGGATTCAGGAAGCTCTCCCCGACTTTAGTGAAAGTCGTTTTCGCAAACCAGTCGACCTCTATGCGCTGATCGGTGCGTTGGACCGTCTGGCATCTTCTACAGGTGTGCTTTCAGTTGATTGGGACGTTGCTGGGAAGAAACTTCAGGAATTCGAACGACTGCTTAACCGAAAGCGTCCGCCCCGGATGGCGAGTCGCTATCTACTGGCGGCGAGTAGGCAAACTGACAACATACGGCCACGCCTGACGCGAATCAACACACTCGTCCACGTGGTCGATTCCGATTAATGCGCATAAGGTGTCGCTCCTACCACAGACGACTCTTCAGTTCTTTGAGGATTATCAGGCGCAGTTTTCCTCCTACGAGGGCGCGGCAGCTGAAGCTCGCGCGGTCGTATCGCTTGCTCTTGAGGGGACTGGTGCGGGCATCCAGGCGGTCACGGCGCGTGCCAAGGATCCGTACTCTCTGCTCGACAAGCTGAGGCAGAAGGAGTACACAGATCCGGCCGTTGAAATCAAGGATCTAATTGGGGTCCGGGTGGTAACCAACTATCCAGACCGAGTAGAGAGTGCGGCCGAGCATCTGCGTCCACTTCTGACTGTGGACGACGACGAGTCCTACGACCGGCTGGATTTGCTTGGCGCTGACGTTTTCGGTTATCGGTCTGTGCACTTGGTTGTCCACCTACCCGAGCATGAGGCTGCGGTGAGAAAGCACCTAGGGTCGCAGTGGTTCGAAATTCAGATTAGGAGTCTTCTGCAGGATGCCTGGGCAACTATCGAGCATGAGGTTCAGTATAAGTCGGGTGTGGATTTCCCGCCCGAGCTGGGTCGGCGGTTGGCAGCGGTGGCGGGCAGTCTCGAGACCCTTGACTATGCCTTCTTGGGGATCAGGGAAAGTGGGCAGAACCTGATCGATCACTATCGATCTACATATGAGGCGGACAAGGACCACGATGTCAGCTTTGATGCGGCCCGGCTCGTCGGTTGCCTGGAATCCTTGCTGCCAGAAGGTGCGGCTTTTCGTGGAACCGTTTCACCTATTGGAGGTACGGCGAGTCATATTGAGAAGCTTCTGCGAGACGCCCTCGGCATGGTCGGTATTCGAACCCGCGGTCAGCTCGAGAAGGCTTTGAAGGGGCGAGAGGTTCAACGGCTGCTCAAAAAACATGCAGGCGCAATCGGTACCACCACGCAACAACTCTCCCATACCGTTGTCTGTATTTGCTTGATCTGGGTAGAGAATCAGGAAGTTCTTACAAAACAGTTTCCAGAGTTGCTCTTTGACTCTGAGCTCGCAACAACGCTTGGTTTTAAACTACAAAACGATATTTAGGACGAAGACGCAATCGTTTTTTGGATCCGAGTGTCGTTTTCGGAGCCCATCTAGACTCTTAGCGCCGCGAGCGCCGTATGTGCACTGGCAATCGTGGCGAAGTCTTCGTCTTGAGTAATGACTGGGAGGCCATGCTCTACGGCAGTGGCAGCGATAAGGGTGTCGGTGAGCTTGATGGCGCGGTGGATGCCGGCTGTCTTGCAGTCTGCGACCAGGCGGGCCCAGCTGGTCATCACCGCCTCGCTGATCGGGATCGGATCGGCTGACCTGGCCAGGGCGAGAGTGTCGGCGCGACGTGCGCGGGTGGCGTCGTCGGCCGCGTTCAGGACGCCGAGTTGAAGCTCGCCGATGGTGACTACCGAGACGGCGACCCGATCTGGCAATTCGCCGAGGGGCCGACCGGTCTCTCGGGCGATGAAAACCGAGGTGTCGAGCAGGCCGGCGGTTTGCTCGGTCAAAGCTCGTCGAGGGTCTGGCCGGCGAGGTCGTCGAGCTCTTGTCGCAGTGCCGGATCGGCAGCACGGTCGCGGAGTTGCTCGCGTAGTTGGGCGCCCCCGAGCCAGCGGGTGCGCTGGCCGTGGGGGACGATGTCCGCCAGTGGGTCACCGTTGACCGTCAGCACAACTCGCTCACCGGCCTTGACCGCGTCGATGACGCTGGCCGTGCGGTTGCGCAGATCACGTACGCCGATCTCCATGTGCGACAGCGTAGCATTACAACCCGACAAGCGCTCGTTGAAGGATTTTCGGCGCTATAGGCCGGAAAACCCTTCAACGAAGGTGAGGCTTTCAGCCTGGGAAGGCTTCGGCCTGGCGCTCGCCGGGGGCGTAGGCGGTCTCGGGCTCGAGCATGCCTCGGAGTTGCTCGCGCAGCTCCGGTGTGTCCTCATGCCCGTGGACGGAAGCAGCGTGCTCCGCGGCGGCGTTGACCACCTCGTCCTCCTCGCCGATGATCGTCAGGGTGCAGTTGCTTTCGCTCTCGAAGCGGCGACAGTCGGCCATGACTCTGCTCATATCGACTCTCCAATCGGATTCGGGTTGCGGCCTCGTCTCGGTTTACACCCGCCCGGGCCGTGAGTCAAGCCTCGATCAGCCGCTCCCGACGTGAGATTCTCAGGGGAGAGATTCGCGCGCCCGGGGCTTAGACACGTGTGCGCTTCACCCGACACGCGAAGAACCGGGCGCGGGAGATCGGAGCGACGATTGCCGATGCCGAAAGGCTCGTGGCCGCGCCGGAGCGCATCGAGCTCGGCCGAAACGGGAAGTGGACATACATCGGGCGCATCCGGGGAGAGCGGGTGCGAGTCGTCGTCGCGCTTGACGACCCCGAGCCGATCGTCACAATTCATCGGAGGCGAAGATGAGAGCCGATTACGACAGCAAGGGCGACACGATCCAGATCGATCTCATCGATCGGGTGGAGGGGGTCGACTACGGCGATGACGAGGTCGATGACTGGTTGGTCGTCGGCATCCTCGACGGCAGGCCGGTGCGAATCGACGTGATAGGTACCAATGGGGACACCGCCAGGTCCCTACGAGACGCCGCGAGGAAGTATGACCTGGACGCGGATGCGCTGATTGCGGCCGCAGGTGCGGCCCTCTCGTCTCCCGACCGGGAAATCGTTCTCTGAGCCGGCCGGCTCAGCCGAGGAGCTTCTGGACTACGAAGGTGCGGGAGCCTTTTGGAGTTTCGATCTCGATCGGCTTGCCCACCTTGGCGTCGCGCAGGGCTCGGCCGATTGGGGACTCGGCGGATAGGCGGCCCTCGGCGAGGTTGGCCTCGGTCGAGCCGACCAGGGTCCAGGTGTTGACCTCGCCTTTGGCTTCGTCCAGCACCTCGGCGGTACGGCCGAAGGCGAAGGCGTCGGCATTGCCGTCGACCTCGACCACGACGGCGGTGCGCAGGCGCTCGCGCAGGCGCTTGATCTTGGTCTCGAGGTGCGCCTGGTCTTCCTTGGCGATGTGGTACTCGGCGTTCTCCTTAAGGTCGCCTTCCTCGCGCGCGACCTTGATCCGCGCCGCCATCTTGGTCCGGGTCGGGCCTTCGAGCTGCTCGATTTCCTCGCGCAGGGCGACGATGCCCTCTTCGGTGATCGCCTCCCCGATTCCGGTGTTCTCGGCCCCCTCCATCGGGCCTCACCCTTGCACAGATGCCGGCCCGGTTGGGCGAAGAACCCGGACGGCTACGTGGAGACCCTCGTCTCCTCGCCTGCCTGCGCCCCGGCGGCGCCCGGCGCGACCTTCGCGACGAAGAGCTCCACCAGGTCGGGATCGAACTGCCGCCCCGCCGAGCGCCGAATCTCCTCGATCACTTCGGCTGGGGTCATCTGCGGGCCGTATGGCCGCGGTCCGGTCATCGCGCTGTACGCGTCGCAGATCAGGATGATGCGCGACCCGAGCGGGATCGCGGTCCCGGCGAGGCCGTCCGGGTAGCCGCTGCCGTCCCAGTGCTCGTGGCTGGAGCGAACGACCTTCGAAACCTGCAGCAGCGCCGGAGCGGCGGCCAGCACGCGCTCCCCAACCAGCGTGTGCTTCTGCATTAGGTCCCGCTCCGCTTCGGTGAGCGGGCCGCTCTTGTGGAGGATCTCGTCGGGGACGGCGACCTTGCCGACGTCGTGCATCTCCGCAGCCCTGATCAGGACGTCGATGTCCTCGGCTTCCAGCGCCAGCGCGCGGCCTATCTGGGCGGCGAGGCTCGCCACGTTGCCGAGATGGCGGTCGAGCCCCGGTTCGCGCTCGCGCAGCAGGCCGAGCAGCACGCCGCGGGTCTGACTCAGGGCGGAGTCGCTGCGCTGTCCCTTCTGCGTGTACATGCGGCGGTCGGCGATCCGCAGGGCATCGGCCGCCGTCTCGGCTTCTCGGGGCAACTCGACCTTGCCCCACGAGGCTCTGATCGAGAAGCTGGGGCCGCGGTCGGAGAGGGCTCCCTCGGCAGCCTTGACGATCACGTCTGCTTTTGCCTCGCCGATCGGGGCGAGGATGCAGAACTCGTCGCCGCCGAGGCGATAGGCCTTGCCCCAGGGCTCCGTTGCGGCGGCCAGGCTGGCGCCGAGGCGCTTGAGCAGTTCGTCGCCCGCCGTGTGACCGAAGCTGTCGTTGTACGACTTGAAGCCGTCGAGGTCGAAGAGGGCCAGGACGTGAGCCGTCCCGCCCCGGCGGGCGAGTACCCGGTCCAGGTCGGCGACGAGGCTGCGACGGTTGCGCAGGCCGGTGAGGGAATCGGTGACCGCCTCCCGCTCGGTCGCGGCGAGCATCCTCATGTTGAGGAAGAAGGTGGCGGCGAGGCGGGCGAGCACGGCCAGCAGCGAGGCGATGCCGAGCGCGACAGCGACGGCGCCGATCGGCGTCAGGTTGCCCACGGCCAGGAGGCAGATCACGCTGGCGGCGAGCAGGATCGGAAGGACGATCGAGCGTCCGCTGCGCTTCCGCGTTGGTTCCACCGTGGCGTGGGGCAGCCAAGCAGCGCCGGCGAGCAGGAGGAAGGCCAGGGGCCAGCCGATGCTGGCCAGGTTGAGCGCCTCGGTCGACTGCCCGGCGACGGAGAGGTAGACGACGTCCGCGGCGCCGAAGAGGATCAGCGCCGCGGCGATCAGTCCCCAGGCGCTGTGGACGCGCCAGCGGGAGGTGGTCAGGGCGCCGGCGACAAGTCCCAGGAGGACCAGGTCCGCGCAGGGGTAGGCGAGGCTGACCGCGACGCCCAGGGTGTCGCCGCCGAGCGCATCCAGCACCGGCGGGAAGATCAGCGCCGCGGTGACGGCGGCGACGGCGAGCGCCCCGATCAGGCCGTCGACCCAGGCGAACGAGTCGACCCGCGCCGAGCGGCTGCGCAGCAGCAGGACAAGGGCGAGGAAGGTCGCCGGGTAGAAGGCGAGGAAGAGGGCGTCGGACGGCGAGGGGAACGGGGCCGGGCTGGCGTAGTAGAGGGCGACCGAGTAGTAGGTCTGCCCTAGTGCCCAGAGCAGCAGCCCGACTCCGAGGCTGAGCCAGGCGAGTCGCTCGCCGGGAAGGCATGCGGCTCTGACGAGCACCGCCGCCGCGGCGCCGAGCACGACGACGTCGTAGGCCCAGCGCCCGAACGCGTCCTGAACCGAGGAGCCGCCGATCGGGCCGAGGATCACCGCGGCGTAGGCGGCGAGGAGCACCGCGAGGGCGCCGAGCCAGGCGACAACTACGGGGGTCAGCCGGCGGGAGAGCGGCTGGTTCATGCTTTCGCATCGGCCGAGAGGCGCGATTGCTTGAGCTAAGGTGGGCGCACGGCCCCGTCCTGCTCGCACATCCGCTCGATCCAGATCTTCGACCCCCCGGTTGAGATCGCCGGCTGCGAGGAGTGCCTGAAGCTGGGGATGAGCTGGGTGCACCTGCGCATGTGCCAGGACTGCGGTCACATCGGCTGCTGCGACAACTCCGAGGGCAAGCACGCCACTGCCCACAACGCCGAGACCGGCCACCCGGTGATCCGCTCGGTCGAGCCTGGCGAGGACTGGAGCTGGTGCTACGAGGACCAGCTGATGTTCCGCCTCGCCCGCTGATGAGCCCGGTTCGACCCGATGTCAAGGTCGTCGGCCGGCGCCTGGAGAGCGCCGATCACAATCTGCGCGACTTCCTCACCCGCGCTGCGCAGCCCTTCGAGTGGTTCGAGGCGGGTGCGCCGGAGGCCGACGAGTTGCTGGCCGCGCATGGCGCCGCCGGCGCCGAGTTGCCGGTTCTGGTCGACGGCGAGGTCGTGATCGCGCCCGCAACCGTCGCCAACGTCGCCGCGTCGTGGGGCGAGGGAGCGCCGCCGTCGCAGTCCTCCTACGACATCGCGATCGTCGGCGCCGGCCCGGCCGGTCTCGCCGCCGCCGTGTACGCGGCCTCCGACGGCCTCTCCACGGTGGTCTTGGAGCGCGAGGTCCCCGGGGGCCAGGCCTCGCACACCTCGATGATCGAGAACTTCTTCGGCTTTCCCGACGGGATCGGCGGCGCCGAGCTGGCGCGCCGGGCCGGCCGTCAGGCCGAACGTTTCGGCGCCGAGCTGGTCCTCCTGCGCGGACTCGCGAACAGCCGCCATGACGGCGCCGGCTGCTTCGAGCTGGAGGTCGAGGGCGGCCACCGGGTCGAGGCGCCGCTGGTGATCGTCGCGCCGGGCATGGAGTGGCGGCGGCTGGAGGTGGACGGAGTGCACGACCTGCTCGGTCGCGGCGTCTACTACGGGGCGGGGCGCAGCGAGGCGACGCAGTGCGGGGGAGACGACGTGATCGTCGTCGGCGCCGGCAACTCGGCCGGGCAGGCGGTGATGAACCTGGGCGACTCCGGCGCCCGGGTGACGATGCTGGTTCGAGGCAGCTCGCTGGCCAAGTCGATGTCCGCGTACCTGGTCGAGCGGATCGAGGCCCACCCTGGCATTTCCGTGCGCCTGCGCAGCGAGGTCGCCGCGGTCGAAGCCGACGAGGACGGCCTGCTCGCCTCGGTGCACGTTCGCGACGCCGACGGCACGGTCGAGCGCCTCTCCACAAAGGCACTCTTCCTCTGCATCGGTGGCCGGCCCTGCACCGGCTGGGCGGAGGAGACCGGCGTCCGGGTCGGACCGGCCGGGTTCATCCTCACCGGTCCCGACCTGATCCACGAAGGCACGCGCCCCGAGGAGTGGCCGCTCGAGCGCGATCCGCTGGCGCTGGAGACAAGCATCCCCGGCCTCTTTGCCGCTGGCGACGTGCGCTACGGAGCCCCTCGCCGCGTCGGCGGCGCGGTCGGCGATGGGGCGATGGCGGTTGCGCTGGCCCATCGTGTGCGGGAGACGCTTCCGCCCGGCGGCGAGACGAGCCGTCTGTAGCTATCGCTTCGAAGCTGCGGCGAGTGTCGGGGCGGGGAGGTAGGCGTCGCCGTGCTCTCCCCGCAGTTTCTCGAGCAACGTCGCTGCCCGGCCGGGGCCGATCAGCTCGGTGAGCTCCAGCGGCCCCCGCGGCCAGTTGAAGCCGAGGCGCATCGCGGTGTCCATGTCCGCGGGCGAGCCGACCTCCTCTTCGAGCGCGAAGGCGGCCTCGTTGGCGATCTGGGCCAGCAAGCGGGGGAGGACCTCGGGCGCGGCGGGGTCGATCTTCGCCAGCTCATCCGGGTCGACGGTTGGCGCCTCGATCCCGAGATTCGGGTCGCGCTCGCGGTGGGCGCCCTCGCCGTACTCGTAGAAGCCATGGCCGCCCTTGCGTCCGAGCCGCCCCGCGGCAACCAGCTCTTCCTGGATCGCGCTCGGCCGCCAGCGCTCCGGCTCGCCGCCCTGTGCGTAGAAGGAGCGGGCGACGCTGAGGTTGACGTCGAGGCCGATCAGGTCGATCAACTCGAACGGGCCCATCTTGAAGCCACCGCCGATCCTGCAGATGCGGTCGATCGTGTCGGCGTCGGCGACCCCGTCGGCGAGCATCCGCAGCGACTCCAGGGTGAAGGGCCGGGCGAGGCGGTTGGCGATGAAGCCGGGGCTGTCCTTGGCCCGGATCGGCGTGCGGCCCATGCGCACGCCGACCTCGGTCGTCGCCTCGAGCGCCGCCGAGGAGGACTCGGCGGTGGCAACCACCTCGACCAGCTTCATCAGCGCCGGCGGGTTGAAGAAGTGCATGCCGACGACCCGCTCGGGGTGCGGAACCCCTTCGGCGATCGCCGTCACCGGCAGCGAGGAGGTGTTGCTGGCGAGGATCGCTTGCGGGCCGCAGGCGTCGGCGAGAGCGGCGAAGAGGTCGCGCTTCAGACTCAGGTCCTCGGGCGCCGCCTCGACCACGAGGTCGCATTCGCCCAGGTCGGCGAGGCTGGCGGCGGCGCCGACGCGGGCTCCCGCGGCATCGGCTTCCTCTTCGCTCCAGAGTCCCTTCGCCGCGCCCTTGGCGAGCGCTCGGTGCAGCCGGTCGTTGGCTGCTTCGAGCGCCTCGGGCACGGGATCGTGCAGCCGCGTCTCATAGCCCCCGAGCGCAGCGACCTGGGCGATCCCAGCCCCCATCGTTCCCGCCCCCACCACACCAACCCGCAAGACCGGGGTCGATGGGCCGAAATCACCCCCTATAGGTGCGGATTTCGTCCCGTCGGCGGTCATTTGCCCTCGAAATTCGGTTCGCGCTTCTCGAGGAAGGCGTTCATGCCCTCTATGCGGTCCTCGGTTGCCATCGCCAGCTCGTAGAGGCGACGCTCGTTCTCGATGCCGGGGGAGAGGGCGGTCTCCTCGGCGACGAGCACGGCCTGCTTGGCGAGCCGCGAGGCGATCGGGGGTTGCTCGGCGACGGCTCGGGCGAGCGCCATCGCCTCGTCCAGCCAGGCGTCGTCGGCGACGACCTTGTTGACCAGACCCATCTCCTGTGCCTCCTCGGCATCGAAGCGCCGGCCGGTCAGCACCAGCTCCATCGCCCGCTGCTTGCCGAGTACCCGGGCCAGCCGCTGTGTGCCACCGCCGCCGGGGATGATCCCGAGGTTGATCTCGGGCTGGCCGAACTTGGCCCCCTCGGCGGCGACGATCATGTCGCAGGCGAGCGCCAGCTCGCAGCCCCCGCCGAGGGCGTAGCCGGAGACGGCAGCGACCATCGGCGTCTTGATCGCCGCAAGGCGTCGCCAGAAGGACGCAGCCGGGTGGCGCAGCGCCTCGGCGAAGCTACGCTCGGCCATCGCCTTGATGTCGGCACCGGCGGCGAAGACCTTCTCGGAGCCGGCGATGACGACGCAGCGCACCTCGGGGTCGGGGTCGAGGCGCTCCAGCTCGCTTGCCAGATCCTCCATCAGCTCCGGCGAGAGCGCGTTGCGCGCCTCCGGCCGGTTGAGCCGGAGCAGGGCGACGTGGCCGTCGCTAGAGACCTGAACCAGATCGGTCATCGCGTCCCCATCAAGCATTCGCCTCGCTCGCGGCGCGAAGAATCAGATATGCACGCTTGCTCGCTCGGCTCATAGGGGCGTCATCGCGTTGATCCCGGTCGCGGCGCGGCCGATGATCAGCTTCTGGATCTGCGACGTCCCCTCGTAGAGCGTGGTGACGCGGGCGTCGCGCAAGTAGCGCTCGACCGGGTAGTCGTCGACGTAGCCGGAGCCGCCGTGGACCTGGATCGCCAGGTTGGCGCATTCGACCGCGGACTCGGTTGCGTAGAGCTTCGCCACCGAGGTCTCCAGCGTGTTCGGCTTGCCTTCGTCCTTGAGCACGCCGGCGCGGTAGACCAGCATCCGCGAGGCGTCGCGCTTGAGGATCATGTCGGCGATCATCTCCTGCACCAGCTGGAAGCGGGCGAGCGGGACGCCGAACTGCTTGCGCTCCTTGGCGTAGGCGACCGAGGCTTCGACGCAGCCTTCGCAGATGCCGACGCAGCCGGCGGCGACGCTGTAGCGGCCGTTGTCGAGGGCGCTCATCGCAACCTTGAAGCCGTCGCCGATCTCGCCGAGCATCGCGTCCTCGCCGACCCCGACGTTGTCGAGCGAGATCTCGCCGGTGTCGGAGGAGCGCAGGCCGAGCTTGCCGTGGATCTCCTGTGTGGTGAAGCCCTCGCTGTCGGTGGGGACGAGGAAGCAGGCGAGCCCCTTGTGCTTCTTCTCCGGGTCGGTCTGGGCGAAGATCAGCGCCACCTCGGAGAAGTTGGCCAACGAGATCCACATCTTCTGGCCGCTGATCGACCAGCCGGAGTCGGTCTTGGTCGCGCGGGTGCGCAGGTTGGCGGCGTCGGAGCCGGTGTCGGGCTCGGTCAGGCCGAAGCAGCCGAGCGCCTCGCCCGTGCACATCCGCGGCAGCCACTTCTGCTTCTGCTCCTCGGTTCCCCACCTCTCGATCGATCCCGCGACCAGCGAGGTCTGCACCGAGACGACGGTGAGGGCGGAGGAGTCGGCGCGGCCGACCTGTTCGACGATCAGGCCGTAGCCGATGTAGTCGAGGCCGCGGCCGCCGTAGGTCTCAGAGACGGGCGCGCCGAGGTAGCCGACCTCGCCCAGCTTGCTCGCCAGCTCGCGGTCGAAGCGGCCGGCACGGTCGTTCTCGCGCACTCGCGGCGTGATCTCCTTGTCGGCGAATTCCCGCGCCGTTTCGGAGATCAGCCTCTGCTCGTCGGTCAACTGGAAGTCCAAGTCAAAGCTCCTTTCCGAGCGTTTCCGCGAACGCTTCCTGCGCTTCGCGGGTACGGGGGCCGGGCGGCGAGGGCAGCTCGGCGCCGTCGATTGCTGAAACTGGCTGTATCTCTCTGGTCGATGAAGTTATGAACGCCTCGCTGGTGGCACGCAGGTCAGTGACGGGCCAGGTGCCGGTTTCGACGTGCAGCGTCTTGATCAGGCGGTCGCGGGTGATCGACTCGAGCACGCCGTTGTCGAGCGCCGGCGTGCGCAGGCCGCCTTCCGGCGAGACCCAGAAGATCGATGAGGTGGGCGGCTCGAGCACGGTGCCGTCCGGCTGAACGAGAACAGCCTCGTCGGCGCCGCTGGCTTTAGCGAGCCGGATCGCCTGCATGTTGGCCGCGTAGGAGAGCGACTTGACTCCGTTGAGGATGACGCTCGGACAGTAGGTGACGGTGGCGAGCCTGATCTTCTCCAGATGCTGCGGGATCGGCTCGGTCATCGCCAGCCGCCGGCCGCCGCGGGTGACGATCAGCCGCAACTGCCCGTCGATGGGGCCGAACTCGGCGAGCAGCGCGTCGATCTCGTTTTCGAACGCGTCTCGGTCGAACTCCAACTCGATCGTCGCCGTCGATTTCGCCAGCCGGTCCAGATGGTCGTCGAGCGCGAATGGCCTTCCTTCGTAGAGTCGGATCACCTCGAAGGCTCCGTCGCCCCGGTAGAGCCCGTCGTCCTGCAGCGGCACCACCGCTGCGGAGGTGGCCGAGATCCGCCCGTCCACGCTTGCCAACTCCCGAAGTCTCGTCTCCATGGGCTCGCGAGGCTACCTCGTGAAGCGCGTCTGCGTGTACTGCCGGTAGGAGCACGTCAAGAGCGGCAGGGTCGGAGAAACGAGAGCGTAACTCACGAAACCCATGCGGCATGAGCATTGAACAGCGGATACGCTTGCCTGATTGGGCGACGAGATTTGACCACCGCGCTAGAAAATCCCAGCTCGTGGCTTCTGCGATTCCAATTGGAGAAACCCGTTATCTCCTGCCAGAGCGCGGCTGCGGCGAAGCGCATCCCGCTGGAACACGAGCTCAAGAGCCTTTTGATCGACTGTGATCAGGGGCGCGCTCTTGCGCATATCAGAGGTGATCGACACCTATCGTTGCGTGATGTCAAGGATGCGCTCGCCCTCCGCGAGGCGAAGCTGACGAGCCCAGACTTATTGCGCCAGATGGGTGTTACTCCAGGCACCTTGCATCCATTTCATCCTGCTTTCTGGGGTGGTGTTCACCTCATCACTCATCAAGTGCTCTTTCTACCTTGGGTATCAACGAACGCGGGAACTTCAAATGAATACGTCGTATTTGACCCGCTTATCCTACTGCGAGCCAAGCACATTACTCTTGGCAACTTCGAGGTCTAGCACATGCGGTCATGGCAGCGCGTTTTTCTCGCCGGTGTCGGCATCCTAGTAGTCGGCTCACTGCTAGCCGTTGTTGATTCCGAATCGCCCCACGGTGCTGTGCGGCATGGTGTAAGTGTTGGAGGCATAATCCTTATAGGAATCGGCGGATCAGTTATTGCAAGTGCGCTTGTATCCTGGCTGATTGCTAGGCAGGTATTCGGTATCGACGTAGGCGACGCGATTGAGGCACTCCGAGGTGCGAGCTCTCTCACCCGGGCAAATCAGACGCTTGAGATCACGCTAAAGCGCATTGGCGATCAGGTGCATGTCGCAGCCCAACACCGCTTCGATGTATTTGGGTCAGCGAAGGTTCATCGGCGCCGCCAGTTCAGTCTCTATACGGACGCCGCGAGATGGGGTTCTGGAGGAGGGTTTTTCTCGATCCTGGAGCCCGACGGTAACGAACTTACCGGGAAAGAACTAGATTTATATATATCGAAAGATGAAGGCAAGGTCGAGTTCAGCAAGGTGTACAAGTTCCATCCTAGTAAGCCCTCTCATTTTGAGGTGGAGACGTTTGGCCATTTTCGCCGACGCGATCGATTGATTTGGACCGTCGAGCATATTTCCAGCGACTTTTCAGTCCGAATTCTTGATCGACGTGAGGAGGGGAAGGCTAGTGTCAAGATCAATCACCATCGGCGCGCCGAGGTTTCTGATGACATGAAGGATAGGTCAACTAGTGAAGGGCGTGAAATTGAGTTTGCATTCCTTGGAGAGGTTTTGCCTTTTCAGGGGTTTGAGTTGCAGTGGGGCGACGACTCGGGGTCCTAAATCAAGCGGACTTGCTGGCGAGCTAGCCGATCGCTTCGAAGACCGTCGCCAGGCCCTGGCCTACTCCCACGCACATAGTCGCTATGCCGTACTTGCCGCCGCGACGACGGAGCTCGCGGACGAGGGTGGTGGCAAGGCGAGCGCCGGAGCAGCCGAGGGGATGGCCGAGGGCGATCGCGCCGCCGTTGACGTTGAGCTTCTCCTCGTCGATGCCGAGCTCGCGGGCGCTGGCTATGACCTGGGAGGCGAAGGCCTCGTTGATCTCGACCAGGTCGATCTGCTCGAGCGAGAGGCCGGCGGCGGCGAGGGCGCGGGGGACGGCAAAGGCTGGGCCGATGCCCATGTAGGCGGGGTCGACACCGGCGACGCCGAAGGAGACGACGCGGGCCAGCGGCTCGGCGCCCAGCTCCTCTGCGCCCTGCTCGGAGGCGACCAGCGTGCAGGCGGCGCCGTCGTTGAGGGTCGAGGCGTTGCCGGCGGTGACGGTGCCGCCCTCGCGGAAGGCAGGCCGCAGCTTCGCCATCTTCTCCAGCGAGGCGTCGGGGCGCGGGCCCTCGTCGGCCTCGACCAGGACGGTTTCGCGCCCCTGAGGCGCCTCGATCGGGACGATCTCCTCGGCGAAGATCCCGGCCTCGGCGGCGGCCACGGCACGCTGGTGGCTGCGCAGGCCCCAGGCGTCCTGGTCCTCGCGGCTGACGCCGTAGCGCTCGGCGACGTTCTCGCCGGTCTCGCCCATCGACTCGGTCGAGACGCCGAGCTCGGCCATGCGCGGGTTGACGAAGCGCCAGCCCAGGGTCGTGTCGTGCATCGTCTGCGGGCCGCGGGGCAGCCCCCGCTCGGGCTTGCCGACGACCCAGGGCGCCCGGCTCATCGACTCGACTCCCCCGCCGAGGTAGAAGTCGCCCTCGCCGAGCTTGACCGCCCGGGCGGCGCAGTTGATCGCCTCCAGGCCGGAGGCGCAGAGGCGGTTGACGGTCGCTCCCGGGATCGTGTTCGGCAGTCCCGCCAGCAGCGCCGCCATGCGGGCGACGTCGCGGTTGTCCTCGCCCGACTGGTTGGCGGCGCCGAGGTAGACGTCGGCGATCCGCTCGGGGTCGACGCCGGTGCGCTCGACCACGGCGGCGATCGTGTGAGCGGCGAGGTCGTCGGGGCGGACGCCGGAGAGGGCGCCGCGGTAGCTGCCCACCGGCGTGCGGATCGCGTCGACTAGGAAGGCCTCGGCCATCCGGGGCATTTAAGTCGACGCGCGGGCTCGGCGTATCCTTGGCCTGTGTACTTCGTCCTTGGCACGGTTGCGATGGTGCTGTTGCTGGTCGGCGTCCTGTTCTTGATGGAGCATTTCTACACCGGCGACAACGCCGAACTGCTCGACTGGAAGCCGACCCGCGCGCCCGAGGTCGAGGTGCAGAACGAGATCGACGACGTGCAGCAGATGCTCGAGGCCCAGAACGAGATGCGACGCCGGCGCGGTGCGGCCGAGCGCAGCGAGCAGGAGCTGCGCGACGAGGTGGCGGCCGAGGAGATGGAGAGGCTGCGCCAGCGCAAAGGCTTCCGGGCGATCTAGGCGACTGCGTGGCCCGGGCGCTGATCGTGGGTTGCGGGTGTCGCGGGCGGGAGCTCGGCCAGAGACTGCGCGACGAGGGTTGGGCGGTGCGAGGGACGAGTAGGCGCCGGGAGGGGTTGGCGGCGATCGAGTCCGCGGGGTTGGAGGCGGCCCTTGCCGACCCCGAGCAGCCGGGGACTCTGCTCGAACTCGTCGGCGACGTCGCCGCGGTGTACTGGCTCCTGGGCTCGGCGGTTGGGCCCGCCGAGGACCTCGAGGCGATCCACGGCTCGCGGCTCGAGCGCTTCCTCGAACGCCTGGTCGAAACGCCGGTGCGCCGGTTCGTCTACGAGGCCGGCGGCTCCGTCGACGCGGCGCTCCTGGCCCGGGGCCGCTCGGCGGTGGAAGCCGCCTCTGAGACCTGGCGGATCCCGGTCGAGTTCGTGGGAGAGGCGGCCGACCGGCCGATCGACCTCTCTAAGCTGCGGTAGGAGTCCCCGATTTCGAGAGCGGAGGTTGTGGGTGAGCTACGCCAAGGATGTTCTTGTCGAGACCGATTGGGTCGCGCAGCACCTCGACGACGACTCGATCCGCATCGTCGAGGTCGACGAGAATCCGGCTCTCTACGCCGAGTCCCACATCCCGGGCGCGATCGGCTTCGACTGGCGCGTCGACCTTCAGGACCAGGTCAGGCGAGACTTCCTTGGCCCGGAGGACTTCGGCGCCCTGATGGGTATCCGCGGCATCTCCAACGACCACACCGTCGTCCTCTACGGCGACCGCAACAACTGGTTCGCTGCCTACACCTTCTGGTACTTCCGCTACTACGGGCACGACAAGGTGAAGCTCGTCAACGGCCCGCGCGAGAAGTGGATCGCCGAGGGCCGCGAGAGCAGCACGGAGCCCCCCGGCTACGCGCCGGCGACCTTCACCGCCCAGCCGGGCGACAACTCGATCCGCGCCTTCCGCGAAGAGGTCCTCGGCGCGATCGACGGCGCGGCCAACCTGGTCGATGTGCGCAGCCCGCAGGAGTACTCGGGCGAGCTGATCGCGATGCCGGGATACGAGCAGGAGGGCGCCCAGCGCGCGGGCCATATCCCCGGCGCCGCCTCGGTGCCGTGGGCCCAGGCTGTCAACGAGGACGGCACCTTCAAGTCCGCCGAGGAACTGCGCGAGCTGTACACGTCGAAAGGCGTGATCGACGGCGACGAGCCGATCATCGCCTACTGCCGGATCGGCGAGCGCTCGGCCCACACCTGGTTCGTCCTGCACGAGCTGCTCGGCCAGGGCGACGTGAAGAACTACGACGGCTCCTGGACCGAGTGGGGGAATCTCGTAGGCGTCCCAGTAGAGAAGGACGTCTGAGGCGACGAAGCCGGCGCGTGGCGTTGTCCTCAGTCGCTTGCGTGCAGAGCACGCGGCGCTCCCTGCGTCCTAGCCACGCTTGACTTCGTCGCCTCAGATCAGAGAAAGAAGATCGCCGAGGATCCGGGCGGTCGCGCCCCAGATCAGGTGGCCGTCGACCTCATAGGTAGGCGTGTGTATGGGCACGCCGCGGCGGACCAGGCGGCGCATCGCGTAGCCCTTGCGCAGCCCTTCTAGCGAAAAAGCCAGGACCGTCTCCACCTCCGCCGGGTTTGGTTTGAGGTTGAGCTCTGCCGGGTCGGCGATGAGGCCGACGTAGGGGTGGATGCGGTAGCCGGTGACGAAGGTCGAGGCCGGCGGCAGGGCGCCGCAGAGTTCGACCTGCGCAGGTGGGAGGCCGATCTCCTCCTCTGCCTCGCGCAGCGCGGTCGCCGTCAGGTCGGGATCGCCCTCGTCCCTGCGGCCGCCGGGGAAGGAAATCTCACCGGCGTGGCGCCGCATGTCGGCGGGTCGCTCCGTGAAGATCAGGCCCGGTTCGTCGGGCCAGTCGTGCAGCGGCACCAGCACGGCTGCGTCGGTCCCCCCGCGCGCGTCCATCGCAAACGCCTCCTCCGGCGAGAGCAGCAACCCCGACAACTCCGCCGATGGGCCGATTTCACGCCGTATAGGCGTATTTTCGGCCCGCCGGCCCATCAGATGATTACTTGGACGGTGCCGCCGTCCACGGACCAGGCGGCGCCCGCCACGTAGGAGGCGCGCTCGGAGCAGAGGAAGACGATCGCCGCGGCGATCTCGCCTGCCTCGGCCAGGCGTCCAATCGGCCGCTTCGAGCCGGCCGTCGCCAGGGCCTCCTCGCGGCTCGCTGCCCCCGACATCCTGTGGGACTGGTCGAGCAGGCCGCCCGGCTCCATCCACATCTCCGATTCGACCGGGCCGGGGCAGATCGCGTTGACGAGAACGCCGCTTTTCGCGTAGCGGTCGGCGAAGAGCCGCGAGAGCGAGAGCTCGGCCGCCTTCGCCACCGAGTACTCGGGCATCGCCGCCGAGGGCCGCTTGCCGGCGGTCGAGCAGACGTTGACCACGCGCCCCCAGCCGCGCTCGGCCATCGGTGGGATCGCGGCCCGCATCGCTCGCAGAGGGGCCATCACGTTGAGCTCGTACTGGGCGCGCCAGTCCTCGTCGGGGATGTCGTCGAGGTCGCGCCAACGGGCGGTGCCGGCGTTGTTGACCAGCACGTCGAGCGCGCCGAAGTGCTCCTCGGCCGCCGAGAGCATGCGCTCGCCTGCGTCCTCGCCGGTGACGTCGAGGACGAGCGTCTCGACGCGGCCTCCGCCCTCCGCCCCCGCGGCGGCCGCTTCCCCCGCGGCGGCCGCCAGGCGCTCCTCGTGGCGGCCGACCAGGAGCACACCTGCGCCCTCGGCACAGAGCAGTCGCGTGGTCTCGGCCCCGATCCCGCGGCTGGCGCCGGTGACGACGCAGGCGCGTCCCTTCAGCCCGAGGTCCATCAGAGCGACTCGACCCGGCCGGAGATGACGACGTGGGTTTCGCCGGCGAGCAGCTGGTGCACCGGGCACTTGGCGGCGATGGCCAGCAGTCGCTCGCGCTGCTCGTCGCTCAGCTCCGCCGGCAGCTTCAGCGTCACGGTGAACGAAAGCGGCCTGAAGTCGTCGTACTCGACGTCGACGTCCACCTCGACCGCGCCGACGTCCCATTCCTTCCGCTCTGCGTATATCTCGACCGTCACCGCGATGCAGCCGGCGAGGCCGGCGGCGACCAGGCGGGTGGGGGAGGGGCCGGTGTCGCTGCCGCCGGCTCCGAGGGGCTCGTCGACGCGGATCGTGTGGCCGCCCTCGATCTCGACGTCGTGGGCGAACCCCGGGATCCGGTTCGCTCCACTCACCTTCCGGCGGGCGACGACCTTCATCTAGCTCTTGCCGCGACCCTCGAAGAGCGCCGGGTCGTCGACGTCGGCGAAGCGGGCCATCGCGTAGGCGAGGTCGGAGGCGCGGTTGACGAAGTGGATCACGGTCTCGCTCGCCAGCTCGCCGGCCTCGGCGAGGGCGGCGATTGCCCGCTCGGCGCGACGGATCGCCGTGCGGGCGACGTCGAGCTGGGCGGAGAGCAGGTTGCCGCCGGGGATGACGAACTGCGGCGGCAGCTCGACCTCGCTCATGTAGCGGTCGATCTGCCGCTCGAGCTCGGCGACCATCGCCTCGGTGGTGCGGCTGACGCCGTCTTCGAGCCGCTCGGCCGCCTCCGGCGCGGTCGCCAGCTCGGCACCGGCGACGAAGAGGGCGTCCTGGAGGCTGAGGATGTCCGCGGCGAGCTCGGCGCTGCCGGCGTCGCAGAGGGCGCGGGCGACGCCCAGTTGCGAGCAGGCCTCGTCAAGGGACCCGTAAGCCTCGGTGCGACCGTGGTGCTTCGGCACCCGCCCGCCGTACCAGAGCGAGGTCGTCCCATCGTCGCCCTTCTTGGTGTAGATCTTGACCATGGCGTGATCCTACGCCGCGGCCTTCAGGACAGCGGGTTGAAGACCAGCCCGGTCAGCACCTTCGGGTAGAAGTAGGTCGACTTCGGCGGCATGTTGGCGTCGCTTTCGCAGATTTCGCGGGTCTGGTCGACCGGGATCGGGCGCAGGATGAAGGCGACGTCGTAGGGGCCCTCGTCGAGCAGGCGCAGCGAGTCCTCGACGCTCTTCGCGTAGCCGAGGCCACGCTTGGCGAGGATGTCGTCCTCGCTCAGCCCGGCGATTCCCTTCAGGACCAAGGTCTCGAGGATCGCCGCGTCGAGGCGGCGGTAGGCCTCGGGCTGGCCCTCGAGCAGGCGGTCGAGCTCGGCCGTGTCCTTCAGTCGCAGCCGGAAGGCGCGCTTGTGGTGGGAGTCGTAGAGGCCGAAGACGCCGACCCCCTCCTCGCCGAGCGGGTCGATCCGGTCGGTCTCGACCTCGGTCACGTCGAAGAGCTCGCGCAGTCCCTCGCCGAGGCGGCGCTGGCGCTCCGGGTCCTCGGCGAAGCCGGAGAGCAGCCGGTGGGTGGGGTAGACCGAGAGGCCCGGGTCCTCGAGCCCGGTCAGCGCCATCAGCGTGTAGTTGTGGAGGCCCTCGCCGCCGATCTCGTCGCGGTAGGCGATCGCGGTCTCGTAACGGTGGTGGCCGTCGGCGATCAGCAGCTGCGCCTCGGAGAGCAGCTCGGTGACTTCTTCCAGGACGCCGGGTTCCTCGATTCGCCAGAGCCTCGTCACCGTGCCGGCGGCGTCCGTCGCTTCTCCCCAGGGCTCGTCGAACTCGAGCTCGATCTCCTGCTCCACCAGCGGCCACGGGTCCCGCGTGCTCAGCGAGAAGATCGGCGAGAGGTTGCAGCGGGTTGCCCGCATCAGTTCCAGGCGGTCCTGCTTGGGCCCTGGCAGGGTGCGCTCGTGGGGCAGGACCTGGCCGGTCTCGAAGTCCTCGACCCGGACGCGGGCGAGGATCGCGTGGCGGACGTGCTCGGAGCCGTCCGGGCCGGTGTACTCCTGCTCCATCGCCCAGATCGTCGGCTCGGCGTCCTTGACCAGAGCGCCCGCCTTCTGCCAGGCGTCGATTTCTCTGGCCGCCCGCTCGTACGGATCGCCCTCGGCCGCCTGCGGCCCGGTCTCCCCGTAGGGCTTCGGCAGATCGATCGCGACGGCGTTGTAGGGCGAGCGCGCGATCAACTCGGCCCGCGTCGCCGTGTCGATCACGTCATAGGGCGGCGCGACGACGTCCTGCAGCGACCCGACCGCGTCGAGGTCGTAATGCAGGGCGTGGAGGGGCTGGACGTCGGCCATCGCAGCGAAACCTAGCGGTTGCCCCGCGGCCGACCCCGCCCGGTCCGCAGGGCGGCTCTACACTGGGCGCAGCGGGGCGTGGCGCAGCCTGGTAGCGCGCGGCCTTTGGGTGGCCGAGGTCCCCGGTTCGAATCCGGGCGCCCCGATTATTTGTAGCACGATATGTGCTACACTCCCTGTTGTGAGCCGATCGCTTCACGTTCGCCTGGACGACAGTTCAGCTGCCGCGCTGAGAGTGGTGCGGGGCGATGCGAGTAGTGACTCAGAGGCTGTCCGCACTGCGCTCCAGGAGGCGGCAGCGAGGCGCCGATCACGATCTTCTATTGCCGAAGAGGTCGAGCGACTGGCTGCCGATGAGGCAGATCGAACTGAGATGCAGGTCGTTCGGGAGCAGATGTCGGAACTGGCACCCGAAGTGCTCGACTGACGTGGTCCGCGGCGAGGTCTTTCGACTGCCTTCCCCGCGAGGTGTGCGTGGCCGCGAGCAGCGCGGTGCCCGCTACGCGGTGGTCGTTCAGGCCGACGAGTTCATGGGGCTGAGCACGACCCTGGTCTCACCCACCTCGACGAGTGCCCATCCGGCCACCTTCCGTCCCGTGATCACCCTGGAGGGGAACGAGACGCAGGTCCTCGTCGAGCAAAGCACGGTGGTAGATCCACAGCGCCTCGGACGCTCGGCTGGACGTCTCGACGCCGATGAGCTTCGCGCCGTGGACGATGCCCTTGCCCTGGTGCTCGGTCTTTGACGGCCCGAGTCACAGTCGACGAGCAGATCCACATCGATCCATACACGAGAGTGATGCAATCGTGATGCGGGGCCATCATGAACCCCGCTCGGGGGGCGAATCAATCCGATCGCCCCGATGTTCAACGGTCGATGCTTCCCGGGGCTACCAGACAACCACTGACTGAGGATGCGCGTGATCGCGGATCGCCCGATCCTTGGTCACGAGTTTGAGTCCGTGCTCAATCGCGGTTGCGTAGATCATGCGGTCGGCGGGGTCGCCCGGGAACGAGGATGGCAGGCCGACGGCCGTGTCCGCGATGGCCGGGGTCACGCCGATCGTCCGAAGCTGCGCGGCGAGGCCCTGCAGCCAGGTCCGGATTGGGACGTTGACGACGATCCGCTCGTGTCTCGCCAGCCATGCCAACTCGTACCAGGAGACCGCCGCGACGACGAGCTCATCCGCGCTCTCGAGCACTTTGCGGGCAGAGGCGCTGACTCGCTTCGGCTCCGCCGACCACCAGTGCACGACGTGGGTGTCGAGCAGGATCGCGCTCACGCCTAAGCGGCGTCCCAGCGCTCGCCGGTCGAGAACAGCTGTTCCTCGTCGACCGCCGTCGAGGCCACGCCCTCGAACGAGCCCTTCAGGGAGCGCGCACCGGCTGCCGGCACGAGGCGGGCGACTGGACGGCCGTGACGGGTGATCTCGATCTCTTCGCCTGCCGCGGCATCGTCCAAGAGGCGAAGAATCGTCGCCTTCGCGTCGGTTGCGGTCACTTGTTTGGACATATGGTCATTATAGTAGCTATAATCCGGCATAGATGATGGACCAGGGCCGACGAGCGCAAAGCGCCGGCTGCTGCGCAAGGCGGTTTGGACGATTGTCCACTCGCGAGATGCGGCTTCCCTGCCGATAGGCGCACGATGAGCGAGGATCTGAGCCAGAGCGAACGGCGGGTCGAACGGGTGCGGTTCGAAACCGACCGGCACTGGATCGTCGGCGACATGACCCTGCCTGCGCAGGGCTACCAGAGCCGGCTTTCGGACTCGTTCAACCGGATCGACATCTCCTTCATCCCGCTGGTCGACGTCGAGGTCTCACCGCTGGAGGGGGGCGAGGTGGAGCGGCGCGAGTTCATGGTCCTCTCCAAGGCCCACATCAGGCTCGCTTTCCCCGTCACCGCGGTTGCTCGCTAAGCGGTTCTCGCCCGGCGCCGCCCGCTCTGCGCGTAGGAGCCGAGGTCGATCACGAAGGCGAGGATGACGATGAACCACTCGAAGCCGGAGACGCGGTCCGAGGAACTCCACATCGCCGCGTAGGCCAGCGTCGTCCAAGGCAGCAGGAAGAAGCCGAGGAAGGGGACGAACCAGCTCTCGAAGGCGCGGCTGAGCAGGTCGGTGAACAGCCAGAGCAGGAACAGCGCCAGCCTGGGGGAGATCAAGGCGAAAAGGACGACGAGGCAGCCGATGCAGCAAACGCTACCCGTTTGCCCCCCGAACTGCATCAACTTTTCGGCCTGGTGGACCTAGAAGTTGATGCAGTTCGGGGGGCGTAAGCTGGGGGGCATGCTGTTTTCGAAGAAGACGCGAATGCCCTCGGCGGAGGACGCCTTGCCGGGGCGCAGCGAGCCCGCCTTCGACGTGCCCGAGCGCCACGCGGTGCTGGGGGCGCCGTTGCAGCCGCCTTTCCCGGACGGGATCGAGACCGCCTACTTCGCCCTAGGCTGTTTCTGGGGGGCGGAGCGCCTCTTCTGGGGAATCGACGGCGTTTACACGACCGCGGTCGGCTACATGAACGGGACGACGCCGAACCCGACCTACGAGGAGGTCTGCACCGGCAAGACCGGCCACGCGGAGGCGGTGCTCGTCGCCTTCGACCCGGCCAGGGTCTCCTACGGCGACCTGCTCAAGGTCTTCTTCGAGGAGCACGACCCGACCCAGGGGATGCGCCAGGGCAACGACGTCGGCACCCAGTACCGCTCGGGGATCTACTTCACCGGCGACGCCCAGAAGGAGACGGCCGAGATGGCGCGCGGCGCCTACGACGCGGACCTGCGCGCCGCCGGGCACGAGCCGGTCACCACCGAGGTCGAGCCGGCCGGCCCCTTCTACTACGCTGAGGACTACCACCAGCAGTACCTGCACAAGGTCCCGAACGGCTACTGCGGCCTCGCCGGCACCGGCGTCTCCTGTCGCATCCCGGCCGCGGCCTCCTAGCGCCCCGCCGCCCGGCCCGGCGAATAGCATCCCGCGCCGGTGACTCCCTCCTTCGGCTCCTACCTCGGCGGCTGCTTCGCCGTGATCGGCATCGTCAGCGCGGTCGGCCTCGGCGGCTACTGGCTGCGGCGCTGGATCGTGCCCGAATTCTCCGGCGCGCTGGCGCGGCTCGCCGACGCCACGATCGCCGTCGCGCTGCTGGTCGTCTCGCTCGAGTTGCTCGGCAGCCTCAGCATCCTCACGGTCGGCTGGACGATCGTCGTCTGCATCGCGATCGGCCTCCTCGCCGCCCTGCTCGGCTGGCACATGGCGCCCGCCTCCGGCGGGGAGATCAGCGCCCCCCAGGTGCAGACGTTCGCCCTGCTGATCGCCCTCGCGGTCGCCTCCTTCACGGTCGCCGAGTGGACCTTCCCCTCCCAGCTCAGCCTCGACCAGGGGATGTTCGGCGGCGACACGACCTGGTACCACATGCCCTTCGCGGCGCGGTTCGCCCAGGAACACTCGACCGTCCACCTGCACTTCACCGACCCGCTGCGCCTCGTCGCCTGGTTTTACCCGCAGAGCTCGGAGCTGATCCACGGCACCGCGATCGTCCTCTTCAAGACCGACTGGCTCTCGCCGCTGATCAACCTGGTCTGGCTGGCGATCGCGCTGCTCGCCGCCTGGTGCGTCGGGCGCCCCTACAAGGTCGGCCCGGCGACGCTGGTCGCGGCGGCGATCGTGCTCGACTCGGGGGTGATGATCGAGACCCAGCCGGGCGAGGGACGAAACGACATCATGGGGCTCGCCTTCCTGATCGCCTTCGCCGCCTTCCTGATCAACGCGCACCAGCGACGAGCTCCCGATTCGGGGGCGGTCCAGGATGCGCCGGAGCAGGATGCGCCGCTGCTCGACAAGGGGCCGCTGGTGATCGCCGGGATCGCGGCAGGGCTCGCCGCCTCGGTCAAGCTCACCTTCTTGATCCCGGTCGTCGCGATCGGGCTTGGCGTGATCGTCTTCAGCGGCCGCGGGCGACGCCTCACCACCGCCTGGGTGCTCGGCCTCTCGACCTTCCTGGTTGGCGGCTACTGGTACGTGCGGGCGGCGGTCAAGACGGGCGGCAATCCGCTCCCGCAGATCGGCTTCGGACCGTTGCACCTGCCGCGTCCCGACCAGATGCCGCTCGACCCGCGGCCGCGCTTCGCCGTCGCCCACTACCTGACCCAGCCGACGATCTACCGCCGCTGGTTCTTCCCCCAGCTCGACAACGCGCTCGGGCCGCTCTGGCCGCTGATCTTGATCGTCGCCGTGGCCGCGGCGGTCTACGTTGCGGTCCGTTCCCGCAACAAGATCCTGCGGGTGATCGCCGTGGGGGCGCTGGCGACCGCGGTCGTCTACATCTTCACGCCGCTCACCGCCGCCGGGCAGGAGGGCTCGCCGACCGGCTTCTTCACCAATACCCGCTACCTGATCCCCGGCCTGGTCCTGGCGTTGGTCCTGCTGCCGATCGCGCGGCCGCTGCGGGCGCCCGACAGCCGCGCCCGGCAGACGCTGTTCTTCCTCCTCGCCGTCTACGCGATCACGGTGCTGACGACGCCGCGCTGGTACCCCGGCTACATCGTCGGCACCGTCTTCCTCACTCTGGCCCTGGTCTGGGCGCCGGCGGGCCTGGGGCTGGCCCGCACGCGGTGGAACGCGAGCCGCGTCGTCGTCGCCGGCGCCGCGGGCGCGGTCCTGCTGCTGGCCGTGGTCCTCGGCCGCGCCCAGGAGGTGCAGTACTACGACCACCACTACACGGAAACGGACCACTTCCTCCAGGATGGCGGGCCGAAGCAGGCCTACGCCTTCGCCCGCAAGCAGCACGACAAGCGGATCGGGATCGCCGGCTCAGGGGAGATCTTCTTCGGCCAGTACGGCTTCTACGGCGCCAACCTCGACAACTACGTCCAGTTCATCGGGGTACCGGGGCCGGACGGCGCCTACCGCCTCGCCACCAGCTGCGCCCAGTTCCGCCGCCGGATCAACGCCGGCGAATACGACTTCCTGATCGTCAGCCAGTTCACTCAGGACTCCCACGAGGCGGAATACTGGTACCCGATCTACGCCTGGATCAAGACCGACCCGAACCTGGAACAGATCATCGAAGAGCCCAACATCACGCCCGAGCCCGACTACGTCTTCAAGGTCAAGGGCAAGCTCGACCCGGCCGGTTGCGCCGGGCTCGGCAAAGGCTGACGAGCCCCAAGCGATCGATATCTCCGCTCCGGGTCCCGTCGACGGCGGGTCGGGTTCAGACCGGTGCCAGGGCGTGCTCGCGGATCAGTTCCGCCGAGCGCTGCGGCTGCTCCCACCAGAACATGTGGCCGACGCCCTCGAGCGTCTCCAGGCGGGCGGGGATCCGCGCGGCGATCTCGCGCCCGTTGCCGTGTCCGAGCATGCGGTCGGCATCGCCGTGGATGACCAGGGTGGGAAGCGAGATCTGGCCGAGATGCTCGTGCGTGTCGTGGGCGCCGCAGGCCCGCATCTGCTGCAGGACCACGGGCTGGGGAGCCGGCAGCGCCGATCCCATCTCGACGAAGGCGGCGAAGCGCGAGTCGTCCTCGCGGAACGTGGGGGAGAGGTTGATCTCCCACATCGCGCGGAAGACCTGCTCGGGCTCGCCGGAGGCGTAGGCGGCGCCGAGCATCTGCAGATCCTCGGGCGCCATCAGCGTCCCGTTGGGGCCGCCGCAGTAGCTGGCGCCGATCGTCAGGGTGCGGATCCGCTCCGGATGGGCGAGCGCCAGCTCCTGGGCGATCATCCCACCCATCGAGATCCCGACCACGTGCGCGGTCTCGATCTCCAGCGCGTCAAGCAGCGCCGCCGTATCGGCTGCCATGTCGGCGATCGTGAACGGCAGCTCGGCCTGGCCCGAGAGCCCCATGCCGCGGTTGTCGAAGACGATGCAGTCGAAGCTTCGCTCGAGCTCGTTTAGGAACGGCCGCCCCCAGGTCAGGTGAGTGGCGCTCATTCCCTGGATCAGCAGCAGCGGCTCGCCCTCCCCGGCGCGCAGGTAGTGCAGTTCCGTCCCCGCTGCATCGACGCTCGGCATCGTTGCGGGATGCTACGCCAAAGGGCTTCCCAGGGCCTAATCTAGGCCCACCCGCCCCCGTAGCTCAGTGGACAGAGCACCGGCCTTCTAAGCCGATGGTCGTTGGTTCGAATCCAACCGGGGGCGCTGGGGCCCCCTGGCATGCGCCGCCCGCCGGCTCTATTCGTTGTTGGGTACGGGATAGTCTTCGCGCATGGGGAGAGGGCGCCTATCTTTGGTTGCGGTTGGCCTCATGACCATGGCCACGCTGTTTACCGCGATCG
The DNA here is from genome assembly GCA_035701465.1 of Solirubrobacterales bacterium. Classification (GTDB taxonomy): domain Bacteria; phylum Actinomycetota; class Thermoleophilia; order Solirubrobacterales; family 70-9; genus VRUE01. The sequence goes on along the minus strand of DASSMU010000238.1, from coordinate 14,409 downwards.
GAACCGGCCAGGCGAGGCCGCGGCGCGCCGGAAAGGTCGAAGTCCAGCGGGCAGACACTGTCGGCTTCTTGCCTCTTGGGAACGAGAGGGGCTACAAGATCGCCCTCTACATGCCCAACGATCGAGTCGTCATCTTCTATGCGGTCCGTAACGAAAAGTTGAAGGGTGATTCCTTCAATGTCAGGTACAGCCTCTACGCCGCACGTAATCTGGGGGACTTGGAGCACGGCGTGGTGCGGGCGCGGTTCGGCTCGATCGGCCGGGTGTCCCTGCGGTTCCGGCCAGGCGGGCGGGTGCGCAGGCGCGATCCGCAGCCAGGGTGCGAAGGGGGGTCTGAAATCGCCGAAGAGGGCAGGTTCGCCGGCCACCTCAGCTTCCACAGCGAGGGCAACTACTTCCACGTCTCTTCCGCCAAGGGCGAGGCCTACATCGCCCACTCGCCCCGCCTCAGGTGCGAGAAGGGGCAGGCGCTGGAATCTCCCCCGAGATCGCTGCGGAAGTACGTCGCATCCACCCCTGTGTTCTTCGACGAAAACAGCATCGCCCTCCTCTACGCGTCCGCTCGCAGCCACGGGCGCTACGTCGGGATCACCGCCATGCATCCGGAAGACTCCTCGCCTGGGGCGGACGTCCAACTGGGGATCGTCGAATCGAGGCATGGGATGGCGATCGGCCATGGCCTCTACCTGAACGGGCCTCCCGGGACGCTGCTCACCAGCCTCCCCGGAGCGCATCCCGCCACGGCCACGCTGGCGCCGCCGCCGCCGTTCTACGGGGAAGCCGCCTATTCGGAGGAGTCCGAAGCCTGGACCGGCACCCTCGGCGTCAAGCTCGCCGGGTTGAGCCTGCCGCTGACCGGACCTGGCTTTCACGTCCACCTCTGCGTCGTCAATCCGCTGAAAGACAAAGATGGCTGCAACTTCTTCAAGGTGGAGCCGCCGGCCGACGAGCGGCCGGCAGGCCTGGAACGGGGGCTGCGATGAGGATGCGACGGGCCGCCATCGCGATGCTTGCGCTTGCCGGCCTCCTCTGTTTTTCGGGGGGCGCCTGGGCCAAGGCCAGGCACGGCGGGCCGCCGGCCATGTGGATCGACATCGAACTCGAAGGCTCCAACGGCTACTCGATTCACATCAGCGTGAATCAACGCCAGCGCCTGCTCCTGCAGGTGACCAAGGAAGGGTATGCCGCCGAATACATGGCTCGGGACGTTCTTGCCGAGACCGATCGGGTGAAGGCGAAGCTGCTCGGGCTGGGCACGATCTCGGTGCGGTTTCACCCGCGTGGGCCGGTTCGTCACCCCTCGGTTTTCGGCTGCGGAAGTAAAAAACCCCCAACGGTGCAGCCGGGTGTGGTCCGCGGGACGATCAGGTTCGCCGGCGAGCGGGAATACACCCAGGTAAAGGTGCACGAAGCCGAGGCGGCGACGGAAAAGCCCACGAGCCGGTGTCGGTATGGAGCGAAATTCGAATCGAACTTCCGTGATCGTGAATGGGTCAGCAAGTTCTCGGCCGAGGATGTAGGGGCCCTATTCCTCGCACGGAAATACCGGCCAGGCACGATAGGCGGTGGCCAGGTCCTCTACTGGGCCGAAACGGCGGTTCGGTACGAAACGGCTTCCGGGCGCGTGCCCCTCGTCGTCTACAGGCATGTAAGGGTCCCCGCTCCCGCCTCCACCTTCAGCGACCCTCACCCCGGGTACCTGACCGTCTCGCCGCCCCCGCCGTTGAGCGGCACCGGCACCTTCGCCCGCACCCCTGAATCTGTCTTCACCTGGGAAGGCGACCTCTCGGTCCAGTTCCCGGGCCTCGACCCGATCCCCTTGGCCGGTCCCAGCTTCGGATCTGAATACTGCCTGCGCAAATTGGGCTGCGTCCGCCAAAGCGCTGACCCCGGCTGAGCCACAGGCCGGCCATCGGCCGCGGTTACGGGGGCGCTTTCGGTCTCTCATCTTGCGTTTAGGCCTTCTATCTAGCTTGCCGCGCTGCCCGTCCCACCGCCGTGACCTACTAATTAATGGATCCACAGCTCGATACCTCCTCGTCAGCAGGCGCTGGAGAAGGCCAGGCGTCTTCTCGCGCGTTGGGACGCAGCTTCTCGAAGGTCCCTGAGGTGACCGCCTACTTCTGGATCGTCAAGGCGCTGACGACCGGGATGGGGGAGTCGACCTCGGACTTCCTGGTCCACAAGCTCGTCCCCGAGATAGCGGTGGTGCTCGGCGGCATCGCCTTCGTCATAGCTCTCTACATCCAGTTCTCGAAGGACCGCTACGTACCCTGGGCCTACTGGCTGGCGGTGGCGATGGTCGGCGTCTTCGGCACGATGGCCGCCGACGTCCTCCACGTCGGTCTCGGCGTTCCTTACATTGCCTCGACCGTCTTCTACGCGGTAGTCCTCGCCGTCGTCTTCAGGGCCTGGTACCTGAGCGAGGGCACGCTCTCGATCCACAGCATCCGCACCCCGCGCCGGGAGATGTTCTACTGGGCCGCAGTCCTCGCCACCTTCGCCCTGGGCACGGCCGCGGGCGACCTGACCGCGGTCACCTTCGGCCTTGGCTTCTTCGCCTCCGGCCTGCTCTTCGCCGCGGTGATCGCGGTGCCGGCGCTCGGCTACTGGCGCTACGGGATGAACTCGATCCTCGCCTTCTGGTTCGCCTACGTCGTCACCCGCCCCCTCGGCGCCTCCTTCGCCGACTGGCTCGCGGTTTCGCCAGAACGGGGCGGCCTGGGGATCGGGACCGGTCCGGTCAGCTTCGTCCTGGCGGCGATGATCGCCGGCTTCGTCGCCTACCTGAGCGTCACCGGCAAGGACGCTCCCGAAGAGGCCCGCGTTCCGCATCGTCGCCGCGAGCATGCGCGGCCGGGGCGGGCGATCGCAGAGGCCGATCTGGCGCCGGAGGAGGCTTAGGGCTCGGCCGCGCTTGGCCGGCCGAGGGACCCGGCGGGATCAGCAGCAGCTTCGCCGGGGCGAGAGCGGCCATCGTCGGGAATCAGTGGCAGCGCCAACCACGCATCGGCGCCGCCGCCGTCGCGGTTCTCGACATGGGCCTCGCCCCGGTGGGCCAGGGCGATTGCCTCGACGATCGCGAGCCCGAGGCCGCTGCCGTCGATTCTCTGGCTTGCGTCGGCGCGGCTGAAGCGCTCGAAGGCGCGGCCGCGGAACTCTTCGGGGAAGCCGGGCCCACGGTCGCGGACGTGAAGCTCGACCGAGCCGTTGCGGGCGATTGCCGCGAGCTCCAACGGGGCCTCTCCATAGCGAAGGGCGTTGTCGAGCAGGTTTCCCAGCGCCTGCTCCAGGCGCTGGCGATCGGCGGCGACCGTCAGGCCCGGCTCCGTGCTCCGCTCCAGCGCCTTGCCGCTTTCCTCGACCCGCCGCGCGAAGCGGTTGGCGACGCCACCCAGGACCTCGGCGACGTCGATTCGTGCCAGTCGCACGGGCAATTCCCCGCGATCGGTCTGGGCAATCGTCAACAGATCCTCGGCCAGCTGCGTGAGCCTGTCGGTCTCCTCGGCTGCCGATCCGAGCGCCGCCCGCAACTCCTCGGGAGAGCGTCCCCGCTGCAGGGCCAGCTCCAGCTCGGCCTTGAGGATCGCCAGCGGAGTGCGCAACTCGTGGCTGGCATCGGCGACGAAGGCGCGCTCGTGCTCCAGGGCTTCCCCCAGGCGTTCGAGCATCGCGTTGAGCGTCGTCCCGAGCCGCGCGATCTCGTCGTCGGTGGGAGGGACGGGCAAGCGCTGGCCGGGCTCGGCGCTCGAGATCTCAGCCGCCCGGGTGCGCATCGCCTCCACCGGCCGCAGAGCCGCCCCCGCGACCCCGTAGGCGGCTAGCGAGGCAAGCAGGAGGGCGAGCGGCCCACCGATCAGCAGCAACTGGAGGAGGTCGGCAAGAGACTCCCTGCGGGCCTCGGTCGAGGTTCCCACAACCACGATGTGCCGCTGGTCGTTGGCGAGGACCGGAATCGCCAGCAGGCGTGACTCGTCCTGCAGGCCAGGGAGCGGCCCACGATCGAGGAAGACCGGACCACGCTCGGCCCGCTGCAACTCGGGCGCGGTGAGCAGGATGTGTCCGCCGATCGAAGCGGTCGATTCGAGCACGTGCCTCCTCGGGTCGAGCACCTCGGCAAAGCTCTCCGAGCGACCGACAAGATTCCCCCGCCGCTCGCTGAGGCCGGAGTCCGCCTCCTTCACCAGGGCGGCAACGTCGGTGGCGCGGGAGCGCAGGCTGGCGTTGATCGTGGCGTCGAGCTCCGCCTTGAAGCGCAGGTAGACGAAGAGGCCGATCGCGCCAAGGACGAGGGTCATCATCAAGACGAAGGCCAAGGTCACGCGCAGGCGAATCGGCGACCGGGTCAGCATCCGCCGTCTTTTCGCAGGCGGTATCCGGCCCCGCGCACGGTCTCGATCGAGTGTGTCCCGAAGGGCGCGTCGATCTTCTGGCGCAGGTAGCGGACGTAGACCTCGATCACGTTGGAGCGGTGCTCGTAGTCGTACTCCCACGCCTGCTCCAGAAGCTGCAGCCGCGTGAGAACGTGGCCGGGGCGGCGCATGAACGCCTCGAGCAGGGCGAACTCCTTGGCCGAGAGCGTGATCTCGGTCTCACCGCGCCAGACCTGGTGGGTGGCGGGATCGAGGCGCAGGTCTCCGACTTCGACGACGGCAGGTCGCTCGTTCTCCCCGCGGCGGATCAGGGCCCGCAGCCGAGCCAGCAGCTCGGCGAAGGAGAAGGGCTTGGTCAGGTAGTCGTCGGCGCCACCGTCGAGGCCGGCGACCCGGTCCTCCACCGCGCCCCGCGCGGTCAGCATCAGCACCGGCGCCCAGATGCCGTCCTCTCGCATCCGCCGGCAGGCCTCGAAGCCGTCGATCCCCGGCAGGATCACGTCGAGCACCACGGCGTCATAGGCGGAGGAGCCGGCCATCACGAGGGCCTCCTCGCCGCTCGGGGCGACGTCGACCGCCAGGCCCTGCTCGGTGAGGCCGCGCCGGATCAGCGCCGCCATCTTCACCTCGTCCTCGACGACCAGCACGTGCATCGCACAAAGGGTGGCAGGCGAGATTAACCTTAGATGAGAGCTAGGTGAGCGTCGGGATGGACCGTCGGATCGAACTCCGCTATCGCCGTGGCAGAGGGCCGTCGACCGTAGATGAAGCAGGGTGAACCGAGGCGCCCCGCACGGCTGCGCTCTCATCTCTTGTTCATGTGGCCGTCGTACCCTTGTGGCGATTACGTTGACCACCCGGTGTGTCCAGACCGTCACGCATCAGAGGAGAGCGAGGGCGCTCTTGGCGCTGGGCGTGGCCTGTGCGCTGATTGGAGGTGTCTCGGCCACGGCCGTTCAGGCCGGCCCCCAAGCACCCGGTCCGATCAAGTCGGGCGCCGGGCCGGGATGGCCGGCGACGCTGAGCCCGAGCGATTTCGTCGTCCGGGTCGACAACCCCTGGTTCCCTCTCCAGCCCGGGAGCGAATACCGGTACACGGGCTTGAAGGGTCGGACGAAGACCGTTGACGTCGTCGAGGTAACCGACAGAGCCAAGCGGATCCTCGGCGTCGAGACGACGGTGGTCCACGACGTCGTTTCGGTAAATGGCAGGCCTGAGGAGGTGACGGACGACTATTACGCCCAGGATCGTCACGGCAACGTCTGGTACTTCGGTGAGGCCACGAAGGAGCTCGACAGCCACGGCAACACCACCAGCACCGAAGGCTCCTTTCAAGCCGGCGTTGACGGCGCCCGTGCCGGGGTCCTGATCCCAGGTCATCCGAAAGCCGGGCTGGCCGCCCGTCAGGAGTTCTCCAAGGGCCAGGCTGAAGATCACTTCAAGGTGCTCGACCTGAACGCCGATGTCTCGGTGCCCTTCGTTTCCTCGCACCATGCGTTGCGGACCAAGGAGTGGACGCCACTCGAGCCCAAGGTGCTTGACAACAAGTACTACGTTCGCGGGATCGGAACCGTTCGCGAGATCGCGGTCAAGGGCCCGGTCGAGCGGCTACGGCTCGTTTCCTTCCAGAGGGGCGGGGCGGCCCCGTAGTCAGCCGCCGCCGTAGGCGACTACCAGGTCCGTCGCCACCCCGACGAAGAACCCGATGGAAAGCAGCCAGAGGCCCAGCTCGCGGTGCCCGTAGCGGCGCATCGCGTTCCATATCTCGCCGATCACGTAGAGGATCGCGCCGCCGGAGACCGCGTAGAAGGCGAGCTCCAGGGGTTCGGAGGTGACGCTGTAGCCGAGCATCGCGCCGAGGAAGGTCGGCGCTCCGCCAATCAGACCGACGAGGCCGAGCCAGCCCCAAGATGGCCGCACGTCGCCGAGCGGGCCGACGATGCCGAACCCCTCGGTTGCGTTGTGGAGGGCGAAGCCGATGATTAGCACCGTCGCCAGGCTGATCGCGCCGGTGCTGGCCGATACGCCGATGGCGAGGCCCTCGGCGAAGTTGTGCAGGCCGATCGCCACCGCGATCGTGAGGCCGGTCCGCAGCGCCCGGGCACGGGCCGCGGCCTCTTCCAGCGCCAGCTCCTCGGCGCTGAGGACGTCGACCGCGCCGCCCGCGATCGGCGGCAGCGGGCGCAGCGAGCGCAGGCGCTGCTCGGTCATCGCCAGGCCCGCCAGGCCGAGGCCGAAGCCACCGCCGAGAAGCGCCGCCAGGCCGAGGGCGCTTCCCAGGGTCCCGTCACCTGCCTTGAAGCCCTCCACCGCGCCCTCGACGATGCCGAAGGCGTGCTCCATGACGTCGACGAAGATGAAAGCAAGCACCCCGACCGAGAACATCGCCAGCGCCACGCGGCTGCGGTCGCCCAACAGTTGCAGGCGGCCGAAGGGAAGACCGAGATAGATGGTGAAGCCCGCGAGGGCTCCGAGCGCTGCGGTTTGAGCGAATGACAAGGGCCCTACCTCCAGTTGGAATTAGGGTACCCTAACAGCCTCCTGTATCTTCCGCTTTGCGGTACGCCGTCGTCAGTGAGTCGCCGTCACCGTCTTCAGCGGGTAGCCGAGTGCGGCGACGCGCTCTGGGAGGTCGACGTGCAGCCAATGCGAGACATGGCTGGGGAAGGTCTCGAGGATTATTTCGTCATAGCTCACCCGGTTCAGCTCCTCGACGATGTCGTCATAGGCGTTGGGGCTCACCGCCACCCGCCCGGCGACCTCTCCGCCGGCGGGCTCCTCCAGCTTGGGCAGTGCCCGGTCGAGGACCTTCTCGCCCAGGATGGTGTCGTCGCCGATGCGGTCGAATGCTACGTGCGAGGGATTGGGGACGAGGACGAAAAAGCTAGCCGGGCCGGCGATCGCCCGTTCCCGCACCGCCTCGACCACGGCCGGAGTGGCATCGGTCTTGTTGGTGACGACGAGGACTCGGGGCTCACCCTCCGTTGGCGGCCCCTCCGCTTCTGCGACCCCTCCGGTTGGGATCACGTCGCGCTTGGAGATCGCCAGGTAGACGACAAGCGCCAGGATCGTGCCGAGGAAGAGGAAGCTGGTCAGGTTGGTGCCGAGCCCGAGGCCGCCTTCGGACTTCGGCGAGGCGAGGTAATCGCCGATCGAGGCGCCGAGCGGGCGGGTGAGGATGTAGGCGAGCCAGAAGGAGAGGATCGCGTTCATCCGCAGGCCGAAGTGCAGCACCGCGATCACCACGATCGCCCCGGCGAAGATGCCGAGCGCCAGCAGATAGCCGAGTTCGAGCTGCTCGGAGAGGAAGTCGCCGGCGGAGGTGCCGAGGGCGAAGGTGAAGAGGACCGCCAGCCAGTAGAAGGCCTCCCGTTTCGTGGTGACGATCGTGTGGACCGAGAGCGTCCGCTCGCTCGCGTACCAGGCGGCGAAGACTGCGATCAGGATCGCGCTGAAGGCGATTGTCGTGGTCTGCAGGGTGACGCTGTAGTTTTCGACCAGGTTGTCGCTGACCAGCGTGCCGACGACGCTGATCAGGACCACGGCCAGCCAGTAGATGCCGGGTACGTACCTGCGCGCCCGGAACTGGAAGACGAGGACGGCGATCAGCAGCGCGCCCATGATGTAGCTGGTGTTGGTGAGGCCGAGGCCGAGGTTTTCGTTGAGGTTGTCGGCGAAGGTCTCGCCGACGGTGGTGCAGAGAACCTTGATCACCCAGAAGTAGAGGGTGATCTCGGGGACCTTGTTGAGCATCGTGCGGCCGAGAGACTTGGCCGAAGAAGGGGGAACGGGCTTGGGGGGCGCCTGCGCGAGAGAGCTCATGGCGCCGCAGGGTGCAGGGTGCGTCTTAAGCGTGGATGAGAGCGGCACCTCATCTTGCTTGCGCTCTCTTGCCGGTAACCCGATCTAAGGCGATTCGACAGACCGGCACGGGCGCCAGGGTTTGGCGAAGAGGCCGTAGGACTTGTGGATCGCGCTGAAGCCGATCGCCAGCGCGGTTTCGCAGTACTGCGCCGGCTGCTGTTCGTACTCGGCCTCGAATACCGGCTTGTCCTGCTGAACAAAAGGACGGTAGTAGCCGCATTCGTCGTACTGGAAGCACTGCTCGACGATCGCGAAGTCGAAGGCGTGGATCAGGCGGCGAGCCTGGCGCCCGTCGTTCTTCAGCGCCACCGCCATGCCGCGCTCGTGCACCTGGCGGGCGACCCAGCGGTTGAAGCGGAGCTGGTCGGCGGGGGTGATCTCGAAGCCGGTGTGGTTTTCCCTTTCCCAGCCCGCGAGGTTGTCGGGCTCGACCGCATCGAAGCCCTTGCGGGCGCACATCGAGAAGCGGCGCTTCAGCGGCCGCTCGAAGAGGTGGAAGCGGCCGACGTCCAGCCAGCGCTCATTGGGGAAGCCGGCGTAGCGGCGGCCGAGCACCGATCGCGGGAACTCGCCCTTGTCGGGCCGGTAGCTCTCCCAGCTGCCGACGTCTAGATAGCAGACGACCTTCCGCCCCCGCCGGTGCAGCTTGCTGACGGTCGCGCTGGACGTTTCGAAGCCGTCGACGTCGTAGACGGTCGCGGCGATAGAGGTGTCGATCGGCCCCTGCAGCTGCCACTGCCAGGGCTCGGTGGTCGCTTTGGGGTGCCAGCGACCGTGCTGATCGCGCCTGCGGCCATCTCCGGCATGGGCGCTGTCTGCGATCGCACCATGCGCGGAGAGCCCCAACGCCAGCAGGCATGCGATGAGACCAGGTCTGATTCGCGCGCCGAGCGCTATGCGCCGCCGCCCATTGCCGCGTGGGCCTCGGCCAGCTTGGCCCGCACCGTGTCGATTCCCTCTTTGAATTCGAGCAACGGGCGCACCTCCCAGGTGACCAGACCGAACAGCGGGTAATCGGCCATCAGGTCGAGGACCTCGCGGTGGGAACCGGCGTTGGCGATGCTGAAGCCGCCGCCCTCGACGAACCCGTAGAGGCAGTCGAATGTCCCGTCGCCGATCTTGCCCTCGAGCCAGGCCATCGCCGCGTCGAACTGCTCTGGCGTCGGAGGCATCGGGCCGGGCGTTGCGCTGACTAAGTACTTCATCTCAGCTCCTTTGAGTCGGGATATATACGCCCAATATCCCACCGGCTCCCGATCAGTCAACTATTTGGTGCACGCCCCGAGCTTCGCCTGCCGCGCCGCTTGATCGGCCTTGTGAGACGCGGCATGGAACTGCTCCTTCAGTTCGTCGAGCGTCCTCGATGCGTGGACCTCGAGCGCACGGTTCCGCGCCGTGTCGATTTCCAGGGTCACCGCGCCGAAGTGGAGGAAGCGCTGCACGCTGGATCGCAAGGCTGGAGGTGGGGCCAGGCTCGCGATTTCGGAAAGGGTGCGCCCGCCGAGCCGGACGATCGGTTCGAGGATGCGCGCGTCGTAATCGTGCATGGCCCTGGCGACGGCCTGCCGGTCGCCTTCTCCGGCCTTGCTGAGGCGATCCGCTTCTCTCATTCGCTCGAGCGCCGGCTTGTTGGCGCTCAGCAGGTGCGACGCGCGCTGTTTGAGCCGGCCGCAGATCGCGTTCCCCTGCCTGCGGAAGGATGGGAGCGAGAGAGGCCGGCCATCCGAGACGCGTGCCGGGACTCCCATCGTGCTGCCGTCGAGCAGGTGCAGCTGAGCCCGCCCCAGCGGCGTCGCGTCGAAGGTTTCGTTCGCGGGGGGAAGGTCGACCTTCGGGGCGATCCCGAAGTCGAAGAACTCCATCGTCAGGTCCATCTTCATCGTCGGGGCGCCGGCAGAGGTGGGAATGTCCATGACCATTCGCATCCGGCGGACGAGGCCGCCGTCGTCGAGCCAGGCTTCGACCGGGACCGGCGCCGGCATCGACTTCACCAGCTGTTCGTACTCGCGGGCGCCGGTCGGCTTGCCTTCTTCGCGCAGCAGGTCGGCGTAGCGGTTGAGGTCGATGGTGCCGCGGTAGCGGGTGGTGGCGACGCCGCGCACTGTCTCTTCGCCCAGGTCTTCGACCTTGCCGCCCGCGGCGCGCAGCATCTCGAGCTGGCCTTCGGAGCCGGAGTTGCTCGCCAGGGAGGTTTGGGCCGAATTGCCGAGCCCCATCTGGGTGGCGAGCCATCTGTCTCCCGGCGGCAGTTCCGCCGTGAAGACCCTCGAGCGCATGTACATCGTCTGCTTGTCTGCGACCGCATCGAAACGAAGCGGGGAGGCCAGGCCGGGAATCGTCAGCTCCATCGCCAGGCGGCTGCGCCCGGTTCGCGCGTTGTAGAGGCCGCTGCCGTGCATCGTCATCGAGTGGCCGGCGGGCATGGCGTAGATGCCGCGCATGGCGATTCGCGACCCCGGTTGCTCCTGGGTGCGCGCGGCCGCTTCGGCGATCGGGTTGAGCGAGGCTTCGTCGCTGCCGTGGAGCCAGGCGAAGGCGATGACGAGGATCAGCAGGGCCGAGAGTCCGGCGGCGGCCTTGAGCAGGCGCTGGGAGAGTGGGTCGATGGTCGCGGTGCGCCCAGGGGTGGGGCTTGAGCCTCGATCAGGCGCCTGGTAGCTCCAGCTCCCGTCCGGCCCGGAGTCCCCGCCCGGCGGTGGCGTCGATGTCATCGGGTCACTCCCAAGACTCATTTCTATCGGCGATTTCGCAGTGCTCCTTGAGCCGTCGGGCCACAGCATCTCCCTGCTCGCAGCCGTGTTCTAAGAGGTGCCATGACAGACAACGAGCGTCGAACGGATATCGCGCTGGCGGTCCTCGCCGGCATCTCCATCGCGGGAATCGTCTTGATCGGAAGGGCAGCCTAGGCGCTAAATTGGACCTGTGGCTGTCGTCCTCTATTACGCGATTCCGGCTTTCGTGCTGTTGCTGGTCGCCGAGATGCTCTCGTTCAAGTACCTGCGCGACGACGACGACCTGATCGGGTACGAGTCCAAGGACACGCGCACTAGCCTCGCGATGGGCGGCGGCAACGTCCTGATCAATGGGATCTGGAAGCTGTTCGTCCTCGTCGTCTACGCCGGGCTCTACGAGTTGACCCCGCTGCGGATGCCGGCCGATAAGTGGTGGACCTACGTCCTGCTCTTCTTCGCCGACGACCTCGCCTACTACTGGTTCCACCGCGTCCACCACGAGATGCGGGTCTTCTGGGCGAGCCACGTCGTCCACCACTCCTCCCAGCACTACAACCTCTCGACCGCGCTGCGCCAGACCTGGACGCCGATGACCGCCCTGCCCTTCTGGGCGCCGTTGGCGCTGCTCGGCTTCGCCCCCTGGATGATCCTGCTGCAGATCTCGATCAGCCTGATCTACCAGTTCTGGATCCACACCGAGCGGGTGAAGAAGCTGCCGGCGCCGATCGAGTTCTTCTTCAACACGCCCTCGCACCACCGCGTCCATCACGGCTCCAACGACGTCTACCTCGACCGCAACTACGGTGGCATCCTGATCATCTGGGACCGCATGTTCGGCACCTTCCAGGGTGAGACCGAGCAGCCGCGCTACGGGCTGACCCAGAACATCCGCACCTTCCGGCCGACCCGGGTCGCCTTCCACGAGTTCGCCGCCATCGCCCGCGACGTGCGCGCCGCGACGAGCTGGCGGCACAAGCTCAGCTACCTCTTCCGCGGCCCGGGCTGGTCGCCCGACGGCAGCGGCGGCGGCACGCGCGGCTGAGCAGACGAAGGTTTCTCTCTATCGGCCGCCGGGTAAACGGTCGGTATGGAGCTATCGATACTGCTGATAATCATCGGAATCGTGTTGGCGATCCTCGTCAACTACATACTCGGAATCATCGTCGTCCTGGTTGGGCTGGCGATGCTGCTGCTTCCGCGCCTCGGCGCGAGGCGCGCGTAGCTCGTACGGGCGGCGGGGCGACCCTGGCCCTGCCGTCCGGCGGGCGCGACGCATGTCAGCCTTTGGCGATGGCTCCCTGGAAGCTGCCACTGATCGTCGCCGGCCTCGTCGTCCCGATCGTCGGCGGGTTCCTCGTCGCCGGCCCGGGCCTGGGCATGGCGCTCGGCGCTTTGGCAGTGGTCGCGCTGGTTGCGATCGCGGTGCGGGAGCGCTCTCGGGGACCGATTGCCTCCGCGCCCGCGTGGGACGATCGCCGGTACGTCCTCCTCGTGGCCGCGGGCGCGGTGGAGGATCCTGCCGACGTGGCACGGATCGCGGCCGCGGCCGGCCTCGACGGCGCGAACGGCGAGGCCGAGGTGCTGGTGCTCGTGCCGGCGCGGATCGGCTTCCTCGACCGCTGGGCCTCCGACGTCGAGGGCGCACGTCACCGCGCCCAGCAGCACCTGGTCGCGACGGTCGCGGCCCTGGCCAAGGCCGGCATCGCCGCCGAGGCGCGGGTCGGCGACGAGGACGTCGTGCAGGCGACCGAAGACCAGCTGCAGAGCTATCCGGCGACCGAGGTGGTGCTGGTCAGCGGAGAGTTGGAGGACGGCGACGAGGCCGCGACCGAGCTGAGCTCCCGCCTACAGGCGGACTTCCACCACGTGCAACTGAACGCGTAGGGGCCAGACGTCCCCAGCTTCCGGTGCGCTTTTACCCGCCATAGCGGGGTAAAGGCGCACCGGAACGCCGAAGAGCGCCCGCGGTCAGCATGCGTGCGGCCGGGCGGCGCTCTTGACGACCTCGAAGGCGCTGCCGGGGATTCGCTTCAGCTGATCGAGGTTTTCGTCGTCCCAGCGGCGGTCGCTGGTGCCGCCAAAGAACCAGTTGGAGCCGTTGTCGGCGACGATCATCCCGTAGTGCTTCAGCGCTTCGGCGATGACCCGGGCGCCGCCGCTGTAGCCGCCGAGGCCGTAGCCGGCCTTGAGCCGCAGTCGTGTCCCCATCGCGGGCGCGGCCGGGTCCGAGGTGTCGCCGGCGCAGTGCGAGGCGGGGTGTACCCAGGCGTTGCGGGTGCTGTCGAAGGTGACCCGGATCGCGTGGTCGAGATGACCGGCGGCGACCTCGTCGTAGCGGACGAGTCCGGGGAAGATCGGCAGCCCGGCGGCGTCGGCCGAGGTCCAGGAGTCGGGGCGCAGGGCGGTGGAGCGCAGGTCCCAACGGGCGCCTGAGTCGGCGTTCCAGTGAGCGCCGCCGCGCTTGAAGAAGGCACGGTAGAGCTCGTACAGCGTGCAGCTCGAGCGGTCGACGACGAGCACGTGGCGGTCTCCGTCGCTGCGGTTGCCGCCCTCGACCAGCGCCCCCTTGGGGACCGGGAACGGCCCCGGGTCGCTCTCGTCGCCGTAGGCGGTGTAGTGGATCGGCAGCCTCCGCTGGCCGGCGCCGACGACCGCGTAGGGGAAGCCATAGGCGCGCGGCGAGCCGAAGTCGGGATGGAGGTGGTCGCCGCCGTGGGAGTCGATGTAGGCGATGGTCGCGGCGGAGTTGGCGGCTACGGGCGCCTTGGAGACTTCCTGGTTCCAGGCGGCCTCGTTGGGGAGAGAGGCCGCGTTGGCTGGAAGGTCGGCCGGCGGCTGGGGGAAGACCGGGCAGCCGCCGAGATCTGGGTATGGGCCGAGCGCGGCGCTTTGCCCGGCGTTGAGCAGGGTCGCCATGATGAGCAGGGCTGCAAATCCGCCGCCGGCGATTCGTCGTATCCGACTTTGACCCACCTCAGGTGTGGTCAATGTCGGATGCGCTCGTCGCCCGCGCCCGGCGTGCCCATCTCGCGCACGTCTAGGCGCCCGATCTCCAGCTCGCCGACCTTGAGCTTGCCCACCGCGGCCTTGCCGACCGCGAGGCGACCGACACTGAGCCGGCCGATTGCGAAGCCGCCAACGGCGGCCGCGCCGACGGCGAGCGCGCCGACCGCGGTGGCGGGCCGTGCCTCGGGCCGGAAGAATGCGATTCCGCGTCGCGTCGGCATCGCCCCAACCGTAGCGCGGTTAGCCTGGATCGCCATGAGCGTGGACGACCGCCCGACCCTGTTGGCAATCCAGCACGTCCCCTGGGAGACGCCGCACCGCATCCTCGACGCCTGCGGCTCGCTCGCGCTGCACACCGTCAAACCGCTGGCCGGCCAGGCGCTGCCCGACCACGACGAGGTGGCCGGCGCGGTGGTCATGGGTGGGCCGATGGG
>DASSMU010000237.1:0-14223 GCA_035701465.1 Solirubrobacterales bacterium | reverse complement strand
CGTCGACGTCGACCGTGGTCTCGGCCGACTGCGACTGGGTCTCGCGGGAGACGCTGATCGGCGTCTCGTCTTCGAAGCGGGCGCGGCTGTGCAGCCAGCGCCCCTGCCGCGGCCCGAACTTCTGCTCCAGGGCAACGGGGTCCTGAGCTCGCAACTCCGCCAGCGTGCGGATGCCCATCGCTTCCAGCTTGGCGACCGACTTCGGCCCGATCCCGGGGATCAGGCCGGGGGAGTCCCCCGAGAACCGCTCCAGCGCTTCCGCGCGCGAGAGCACGACCAGCCCGGCGGGCTTGCCCAGCTCGCTGGTGATCTTGGCCAGCATCCGGCTCTCCGAAATCCCGATCGAGCAAGTGAGTCCGGTCTCCTCCCGGATCTCGGCAGCGATCCGCCGCATCGTCGCCTTCGGCGAGAAGATCCCGGTCAGGTCGACGTAGGCCTCGTCGAGCCCGACAACCTCGACCGTCTCCGCGTTGCCGCGCAGGATCTCCATGACCTGCCCCGATGCCTCCCGGTAGGCGGTGAAGTCCGGCTGCAGGTAGACGGCATCCGGCAGCCGCCGCCGGGCCACCGCAGCCGGCATCGCCGAGTGGATCCCGGCCAGCCGCCGAGCCTCATAACTGGCCGTAGTCACCACGGCCCGAGGTCCAGACCCACAGACCACGACCGGCTTCCCCTTCAACTCAGGCCGTCGGCGCAACTCGACGCTTGCGTAAAAAGCGTCCATGTCGACAATCGCGACCACACGGGACCACTCTCCGATCACCAGCCAACCGTACGCTTTCGCTCGGCGGACCCGAATCGCAGAGAAGATCATCGCTTCATGCACGTACCCAACCGCACCGGACGGCTGTCGCCGGGTATATGGAGGTGATGCTTCGTCTCCTCCGCAGTCTCTCCAGCGTCCTGCTCGTCGTCCTCGCGATCGCGCCCTCG
Source organism: Solirubrobacterales bacterium (assembly GCA_035701465.1). Classification (GTDB taxonomy): domain Bacteria; phylum Actinomycetota; class Thermoleophilia; order Solirubrobacterales; family 70-9; genus VRUE01. The sequence goes on along the minus strand of DASSMU010000237.1, from coordinate 13,290 downwards.
AGCGCGGGCGCGGCGCCGACCCCGGCGATGCCGAGCTGCGCCGAAGGTCCTGCACGGGTCGGCGACGCGATCGAGGGCACGCCCTGCGCGGACACGATCGTCGTCCCTCCGGGCGTCGCTTCCGTGAATGGCGGCCGTGGCAACGACACGATCGTCCCGGGTCCGATCACGGCGACATCTTCATGCCCGGAAGGCTGTCGTCTGGGGGTCGGCAGCCAGACCTTCGAAGGCGGACCCGGGGACGACGTCGTCTTCGGCGAGCGCGGCAACGACAAGCTCTTCGGCGGGGGCGGCAACGACAAGCTCTTCGGCGGGCCCGGCGACGACCTGCTCCAGGGCGGTTCCGGCGACGATCTGCTGATCGGCGGCTTCGGCGCCGACACGATCGACGGCGAAGAAGGGAGCGACTACGTTCGCGGTGACGCGACGATCGATCACCTGCGCGACGCCGGACCGGCGAGCGACGTGGACACGCTCAGCTACTCGACCGGCGTCAGCCCAGGCTTCACCAGGGCGGTGACGAACCCCGGCTTCCCCGCGAAAACCGAAGAAGGCCGCGGCGTCTACCTCGACCTCTCCGAAGGCCTCGGCGACAACGGCGTGGCGCCGAACGGGGGAGGGGTCGACGATGTCGCCGGAGCCGATTTCGAGCGCATCGTCGGCAGTCCCTTCTCCGACTACATCAAGGGCTCGAAGGCAGGCCAGACGATCTACGGCGGCGGTGGCGCGGACGTGCTCGTCGCCGGCGGCAGCGGGACCACTCTGAACGGCGGCGCCGACGGCGACGACTGCGTTGGCGGCGCGAGCAACTCTGGCTGCGAGTCGACGGCGAGCAACGGGCTCGTGGCCACCCGTCCGGCGGACAAAGTCAGCGTCGGCTCGATGACCGAAGGGCAGGGCGCCTACTCGGAGCTCTACCTGCTCGGCAGCGGGGGCGGCGACGGGCTCACGGTGGAACCCACGAGCGGCGCGCCGGGCGGCGCGGTCACGCTCGAGTTGACGGGCGGCGGTTCCTTCGAGGCTCCTCCGGCTGCCTCCGGCTGTGTCCTGCAGGACTCCTCTACCGCGGTCTGCACCCTGTCGGGCCGGCTCGCCTCGGTCCTGGTCGCCGGCCTCGGCGGTGCCGACGTTCTTCGCGCCGAAGGATTGCCGGCGACGACCTCGCTGATGATGCTCGGCGGCGAAGGCAACGACGAACTCACCGCCGGCAACGAAAGCGACGACATCCTCGCCGACGGCCCCGGGAGCGACACGCTGCACGGGCGAGGCGGCGACGACGCCGTCCTCGGCAACGCCGGCCATGACGCGCTCTACGGCGAAGGCGGCAACGATCTCTTCCTCTCGAACTCGATCTGCGAAGGCGACACGATCGAGGGCGGCGCCGGTCGCGACAACGCCTCCTGGGCGAAGTTCGGCGAAGGGGTAGGGGTCAACCTCGCCACCGGGCAGGCGGGACGACCGGGAGCGGGCGCGACCCCGAGCTGCTCGAGCGGCTCGCTCGACTCGCTGCACGAGGTCGAGGACCTCGAGGGCAGCGGCTCGCCCGACACCTTCTACGGCGATACCGGACCCAACCAGCTGCTCGGCCACGATGGCGCCGATTCCTACTACGCGGGAGCCGGGGAAGACCTGATCCTCGCCAACGCCTCCGATGCCGATGCGGTCATCGATTGCGGCGGCGATGCCGACATCGCGATCGTCGACTTCGCGCAGTTCGGGGACCCGCCGCCGGTCGAATGCGAGACGGTCATCGAAGCGGCCGCCGACAACTTCAATCTGCCCCCGCCGGAGGTCACGCCCCCACCCGAAACGACCCAACCCTCCAAACCGCAGCGGACCCCTCCGCCGCAGACCCGGCTCGGCAGGCACCCGCCCAAGCTGCTCGTGATCAGGGCCGCCCGCCGTCGCGTCGCCTTTCGCTTTGTCTCCAGCAAGCCCGGCTCGCACTTCGTTTGCCGCCTCGACACCCTGCCCTTCCGTCGCTGCACTTCGCCTCGTACCTACGTCGTCGGGGCGGGTCGCCACACCTTCCGGGTAATCGCGATCGATTCGGCCGGCAAGGCCGACCCGACGCCGGCGCTGTTTCGCTTTCGGGTCAAGCGGAGATAGCGCCATCTCTCCAGCGCGCTCGTAGACTCCAGGCATGGCGTCCCCCGAGGCCAAGAACCTGGAGGCGATCTCAAAGGCGATCGACCAGCACAACTCGAGCTGCCCGTTCCCGGCCGCCGAGGTGCGGATGAACCCGTTCGAGGTCGAGCGGTTGGGTTGGGATCAGATCCGCGGCTTGCCGGTGGTGCCCGATGGGACGATCGGGACGGGGCGGTTCCGGATCGTCTGCTCGCGCGACCTCGACGGCGAGGGCCTCGAGGAGGTCGAGGCTGTCGGCCAAGAGTTGGAGACCGTCGTACCGGCGACTAGCAACTAGACCTAGAACTCGCTCAGGAACGCAAGTGGGCGGCCGGGCTCGGACACGTCGGGCGGGAAGGCCGTGAGGCCGCAGGAGGTCACGCTCTTTCCCTCCTGGCGAAACAGCTTTGCAACCATCTGTCGGAAGTAGCGAGACTCGGTATTGCCATAGCGATCAGGTTCGATGGCCCTGAAGAGAGCCGAGGCGGTGATGTCGGCGACCTGCAGCAGTTCGACGTCCCTGGGGGTTGCAATCCGGAATGGGTGCCCGTCGAAGACAGTCCATTGAATGTCGGTCTCGCCAGACGTTTCGAGGGTGCAGCGATAGTCATGGAGCTTTTGATCGCGAAAGTTCTTGAGTCGGGCAAAGGTGACGATGGCACCTGTGCCGCCAAGTCCGGCTACGCACCAGGAGATCCGCTCGAGGAGCAAGCGCAGCGACCAGAGATACATCGGGTCCGGTTGGGAGATGTGTGTCAAGTCATCAGCCGGCATGGGTCGTCCGATCAGGTCCTTGTGGATGATCACGTTCACGGTTGCCGAGATCGGGAAGCTGGCTATGTCCTGAGCTGCCTTGAGTCGCTGTGAATGTTCGAACTTCACGAAATGCAGAACGTGTTCAGGGTGCCTTTCCAGTGAGCAGCGGAGTTCGGCTAGCGCCGAGCGCGCTTGGGCATCGTTCGCGTCCGACACGATGACCGCTGACACGACGAAGTGGCGACTCGAAGATCTGGAAATTCCCCGATCTCCTGCCTCATCTATATAAACGCGATACAGCACGCGTATCTCCGATCCTCGTTCCCTGATATGCGACGAGGAAGGGACGGACCAGAGCCGCCTATGGCCGCTTATTTCAGCGGATGCTGCCTGTGAGGGCAGCAGGCGGGTATCCCCACGACCGTCCTTCCTAAGTATTGCACGATAGAGACGACCTCAGACAGAAAGTTACAGAGAGCGTCCTCAGACGCCGTTCAAGAAGTTGAGGCCCAGGCCTTCGAGCCAGCTCTGAGCTTCGTTGTTGAGCATGGTCAGCTGGTTGGTCCAGATCAGGACGCCCATCGCGATCAGGATCACGCCACCGGTTGCGACTATCGCCTGGTAATGGCGCTTGAGGACCGTGAAGGCCGCTGTGGCGCGGGAAAAGGCGACGGCGGTGAGTAGGAAGGGGATCGCCAAACCGGCTGAGTAGACGGCGAGAAGCAGGGCACCATGGCCAGCCGAGCCGGTAAGGGCAGCCGCCGAGTAGATCGCCCCAAGAGTCGGGCCGATGCAGGGAGTCCAGGCGATAGCGAAGGCGGCCCCAGCGACGATCGGTCCCCCCTTGCCGACGCGGGAGAGGAGGGCTTCGACGTGCCACTCGCGGTTGAGCCGTGGGATGTAGAGCGAAAGGACGAAGAGGACGCCCATGGCGACGATCAGTGCCGCCGAGATTTTGGTCAGCAGCTCTTCGTTTTTCTGCAAGGCAGATCCAACCGCGGTCGCCGTAAGCCCGCCTAGGACGAAGATCGTCGAGAAGCTGGCGACGAAGAGCAGGGTGGGGCCGAGGATGCGCCGCCAGCCGGCGCTCTCCAACTCCGCCGCCGAGACGCCGCTGACCGCCGAGAGGTAGCCCGGCACCAGCGGCAGCACGCAGGGGGAGAGGAAGGAGACGACGCCGGCGGCCAAGGCGGCGAAGACCCCCACGCCCGCGGCGGGATCGGTGCTCAATGCAGCGAGGATCACAGCCTCCCAGGGTACCCGGGAAGGCCCCTGCCCGGTTGTTCGGGCGGGGGAGCCTAGGGTGGAGATGTCTCTATTTCAGAACGAAAGGAGTCTCCAATGGCCCCATCCATCCGCAAGTTGTCTTTGCTCGCCGCGACCGCCACGTTCGTCGTACTGCTCTTCGCCGCCTTACCGTCATCGGCGATTGCAAGCGACAAGGACTGTGCGGATTTCGCCAGCCAGCGCGCCGCGCAGATCTTCTTCCTCAAGCACGGTGGGCCAAGGCACGACCCCGATCGTCTCGACGCCGACAACGACGGTGTCGCCTGCGAGGACAATCCCTGCCCGTGCTACCGCAAGAAGCACCTGCCGCACCGTCCCGCGGTGTACATGGCCGAAGACCGGCTGCTTCTCTTGCGGATCTAGAGGGACTGGCGAAACCCGCGTGGGCGACTGGCGAGCGCCGGACCAAGCGGGACAAGGACGCAGGGAGGCCGAATAGCAGCGCTATTTGGCCGACTGAGGACGCCGTACCGCGCCGCGTCCGCCGCCGCCAGGCGTGCGCGGGGGTTTCGCTAGCCCCTCCTAGGCTTGCGTTAGCTCCGACGCCGCGGCGAGACTGCCGCGCATGGAACTGTTCAACGCGAGCGGCGCGGCCCGGCGGCTGCAGGCATCGCCGCTCCTTGCCTTCGGGCCGAGCAGGGCCGGGCCGGCTCTGCGCCGGGGTGCGCTCGTGGCGACCCCGGTCGGCGTCGCCCTGCTGCTCGAGTTGGGGCTGGACAGCGCTAGCAAGGGCGCGATCGGTACAGGGGCCCTGCTGGCAGGGTTCCCCGGCCTCGACGCGCCGGCTCGCATCCGGGCCTGCTGGCAGGCGGCGACCGCGCCGCTGATCGGTCTCGCGGCGGCGCTTGGCGTCCTCACCGGATCTAGTCCCTTTCTCGCCGTACCCGCGATGGCGTTGATCGGCGCCGCTGCCGGCTACGGCTTCTCCGTCTCGCTGCGCTTCGCGATCGCCGGCCTCTCGGTGGCGCTTTCGCTACTGATCGCCCAGGGACTGCCGCTTGACGCGGCGGACACGATCCCGGCGCTGCTCCTCGCCACCGCCGGCGGTCTGCTGCAGGCCGCCTTCTCGCTCTGCGTCTGGGCGGCCGGCGACCGGGCGGGGGAGGGGGAGGCCGAAGCCTGGAGCACGCCCGCCGCGCTGGCAGCGCTCCGCTCGAACTTCAGCCTGCGCTCGACCAGCTTCCGCCATGCCCTGCGCTTCGGCGCCGCCCTCGCCGCCGGGGTGGCCGCCTACTGGCTGCTGGGGATGAGCGAGCACGGCTTCTGGATCCCGCTGACGATCCTCTTCGTCCTCCGCCCCGAGGAGGGGGAGACCTTCAACCGCCTCGCCCTGCGTGCCGTCGGCACCGCGATCGGCCTTGTCTTCGCCACCGCCCTGGCCGAGTGGCTGGGCGGCAACGGGGTCGCCGTAGCGCTTGCGCTGGCGATCGCCACGGGCTTCGCCTACGGCCTGCTGACGGTCCAGTACGCCCTCTTCACGGCGGCGATCACCACCTACGCCGTGCTGCTCGCCGACTCGATCGGCGAGGCGGCGCTGCGCGCGGCCGGCCAGAGGACCCTGGCGACGGCGATCGGCATCGCGATCTCCGCCGCCGCCTTCCTGCTCTGGCCCAACCCCGGCGAAGGGATTCGGGGGGATCCCGGGCAAAGCCGGTAGATTTCCTGGCCAGGCAGCCAAACTCGCCCGCGGGGAGCGGCGACGACACAGGAGAAGGCTTTGAGCAACCGCACGTTCGTGATCGGGGTCGGGATGACCAAGTTCGAGAAGCCCGGCAGCAAGGAGGGCGACTATCCGGACTGGGCCAAGGAGGCGGGGGAGAAGGCGCTCGCCGATGCGGGCATCCCTTACGAGGACGTCGAGCAGGCCTACGCCGGCTACTGCTACGGCGACTCGACCTACGGCCAGCGGGCGCTCTACCAGCTCGGCCTCACCGGGATCCCGGTCGTCAACGTCAACAACAACTGCTCGACCGGCTCCTCGGCGCTCTTCCTCGCCCGCCAGGCGGTCAAGGGCGGCCTCGTCGATTGCGCGCTCGCGGTCGGCTTCGAGAAGATGGAGCCCGGCTCGCTGGGCGTCAAGTACACCGACCGCACCAACGCACTCGACAAGCACGCGATGCGGATGTTCGAGCTCCGCGACCCGGAGCAGTCGCCGCCGGCGCCGCAGATGTTCGGCAACGCCGGCCGCGACCACATGCAGAAGTACGGCTCCAACCCCGACCACTACGCCTGGATCGGCTGGAAGAACCACAAGCACTCGGTCAACAACCCCTACGCCCAGTTCCAGGACGAGTACTCGTTGGAGGACATCAAGGGCGCGCGGATGATCCACGACCCGCTGACCAAGCTGCAGTGCTCGCCCACCTCCGACGGCTCGGCCTGCGCGATCGTCGCCTCCGAGCGCTACGTCGACGAGCACGACCTCTGGGGACAGGCGATCGAGATCGCCGGCCAGTCGATGGTCACCGACCTCTCCTCGACCTTCGCCGAGGACACCGACTGCATGAAGATCGTCGGCGCAGATATGTCGAAGCAGGCCGCCGACGAGGCCTACGCCGAGGCCGGTGTCGCCGCCGAGGAAGTCGACGTCTGCGAGCTGCACGACTGCTTCAGCGCCAACGAGCTGATCACCTACGAAGCGCTCGGCTTTGCGGCCCAGGGCGAGGCGCACAAGCTGGTCGAGGAAGAAGCGACCACCTATGGCGGCAAGGTCGTCGTCAACCCCTCGGGCGGGCTGATCTCCAAGGGCCACCCGCTGGGCGCGACCGGGCTTGCGCAGTGCTCGGAGTTGACCTGGCAGCTGCGCGGCCAGGCCGACAAGCGCCAGGTGGAGGGCGCGAAGACCGCGCTGCAGCACAACATCGGCCTCGGCGGCGCCGCCGTGGTCACCGTCTACAAGCCGGCGGCCTAAGCCCCGGAGGAGGAGGTCCCGATGGCGAAGAAGGAGCGGAAGAGCCTTTCCGGCAAGGTCGTGGCGATCACCGGGGGTGCCCGGGGAATCGGCAAGGCGACGGCGACGGCGCTGGTCCGCAAGGGCTGCCGCGTCGCGATCGGCGACCTCGACCTGGCGCTGGCCGAAGAGACCGCGGCGGGGCTGGGCGGCGGCACGATCGCGCTGCCGCTCGACGTCACCGACCGCGGCTCCTTCGCCGCCTTCCTCGACGCCGCCGGGCGCGAGCTCGGCCCGCTCGACGTGCTGGTCAACAACGCCGGGATCATGCCGGTGACGCCCTTCGCCGAGGAGTCCGACGACTCGATCAAGCGCCAGCTCGACATCAACGTCTACGGCGTCATCGTCGGCACCCAGCTGGCGATCGAACGGCTGCGCCCGCGCGGTAGCGGCCACATCGTCAACCTCGCCTCCCAGGCCGGCAAGGGCGGTTTCCCCGGCATCGCCACCTACTCCGGCACCAAGCACGCGGTGGTCGGGATCAGCGAGGCGGTCCGCCAGGAGCTGCGCGGCAGCGGCGTCGAGGTCGCCTGCGTGATGCCGACCGTGGTCAACACGGAACTGACCGCCGGGGTCGGCCAGCGGTTGATCAAACCGGTCGAGGCGGAGGACGTCGCCAGCGAGATCGTCGACGCGCTGGAAGTGCCGCGCTTCGACGTCTGGGTGCCGCGCGCCAACGGCGTCCTCTTCAAGGTCGTCGCCAACCTGCCGCGGGGAATGCGCGAGGGCCTCGGTCGCCTGATGAAGGTCGACAAGCTGATGACCGAAGTCGACCACGGCGCCCGCCGCGGCTACGAGGAGCGTGCCGCGCGCAGCGAGCCGGGCCTGGGGTCCGAGCCCGAGCAGCCGGTGCAGGCCCAGCGCGACGCGGCCTGAGGCTCAGGCCGGCACCGGTACGGCCACGGCGCCCGGCCGCCGCCGGTCCTCGGCGCCGCCGCCCTCGACGATCACGCGGCAGGGGCGCTTGGCGAGGATGTAGCGGACGGTCGGGCCGAGCAGCCGCTCCCTGCTCGGCGCGTGATCGGTGCTGATGTAGATCAGGTCGGAATCGCGCTCGAGCGCCTCTTCGACTATCGCCCGTCCCGGGTTGCGGGCGCGGATCAGCTTCACCCGCACTTTCAGCCCCCGCGCGCGGGCCTGCAGGCGGGCGACGTCGAGGGCGCAGCGCGCCTCGTATTCCTGCTGCTCGAAGCCCTCCGGCAGGTGGTGCTCGCGCGGCACCTCGAGCACGTAGACGGCCTCGACCACGGCGTCGGGGTCGACGACCGCGGCGGCCCGGTGCATCGCCTCGGCATCGATGTCGTCGCCGAAGATCGGCACCAGGGCCGACTTGTAGGAGACGTCGAGGAACCCAACGGGGCGCTGCGGCCGGCGCACGCGCTGCTGCACCCGTGGATCGATGCCGAGCCGGCGCCGGTAGAGCAGGTAGCCGGCGAGCCCAACCGCCATCCAGGCCGTGCCGATGATCCGCGCCTCGGGGTGCAGCACCACCACGGAGACGAAGGCGGCCCCGGTGCCGACGGCGCCGATGACCGCCGTCAGCGGGATCTCGGCGCCGCGCCAGCGCACGTTCCACGGCGCTTTGTAGGGCCGGTAGCGATCGGGCTCGTGCCGGCGCAGGGCGATGATCGAGAGGTGGGCGATGGTGAAGGAGAGCATCGCCCCGAAGCTGTAGAGGTTGCCGAGGAAGGCGGTGTTGCCCGGCAGGACGAGCGCCATCGCGATCGCCGCGAAGAAGAGGATCGTGAACCAGGGCGTGTCGAAGCGTGGGTGCAGCCTGGCGAAGATGCCGGGAAGCTGGTGGTGCTCGGCCAGCGACCAGGAGAGCCGTGAGATGCCGATCATGCCGGCGTTGGTCGCGATCAGCAGGATCGTCGCGGCGAGTCCGCCGACGTAGTACTTGGCGGCGGTCGCCAGGGCGCCGTGCAGGTGCAGGGCGGAGACGATGCCCAGCACCGGGTCGTCGGCGTAGGTCGTCCCCAGCGCCGTCGCGTAGTGGCCGCTCGCATCCTGGGTCACCGGCAGCGCCGAGAGGGCGACGACCGAGATCCCGGCGTAGATGGCCAGCACCGCGATCAGGACGAGGTTGACCGCTTTCGGCACCTGCTCGCCGGGGTCGCGGGCCTCCTCAGCCATGTTGGAGACGGTCTCGATTCCGGTGTAGGCGAGCATCGAGATCGAGACGGCGAAGATCAGCTGCGAGAAGCTGGGGGCGACGCCGAGGTGGACCTGGTCGATCAGGGTCGAGGGGTGCAGGACGAGGACGGCGCCGAGGACGACGAGGGCGGCCTGGGTCAGCAGGTCGAGGATCGCCAGGGCGATGTTGAGGTTGGCCGACTCGCCGAGGCCGCGGATGTTGACCAGGGCGAGGAAGGCGATCACGGCGACACCGCCGATCACGTCGCCCGGCTGGTGACCCAGGGCCGGGATGAACGCGGCCAGGTAGTGGGGGACGAAGAAGGCGCTGATCGCGATCGTGAGGATGTAGTCGAGCGAGAGGCCCCAGCCGGCGACGAAGGAGACGACCTCGTTGAAGGCGTGGCGGGCGAAGGAGGAGGAGCCGCCGGCCTCGGGGAACATCGCCGCCCCCTCGGCGTAGGTCTTCGCGGTCAGCGCGAAGAGGCCGCCGGCGAACATGAAGACGAGCGGAGTGAGGCCGAGCGCGTGCGCCGCGACCAGGCCGAGCGCGTAGTAGATCGAGGAGCCGACGTTGCCGTAGGCGGTTGCGAAGAGGCCGGGGACGCCGACCGTCTTGCGCAGCCCGCGTGTCTTCAGCCTTGCCATCGGAGCTCGACACCCAAGCCTGGACCTGGGCGCGTGACGGCGGCGTAAGGGTTCTCGCCCTCGCCGTAAAGATTTCGTCAAGGCCGCCTTGCCGCCGTACGGCGTTGCGGCTACGGTGTGGCCCCATGGGCCGGATCTACGACGCGACGTGGGGGAGGGCTTTCACCGCTTTCTACGACCGCGCGATGAAGTCGACCGAGGAGGCCGGGATGCGCGAGAAGCGCCGCGAGGTCCTCTCCGAGGCGGCTGGCCGGACGATCGACATCGGCGCGGGGACCGGCCTCAACCTCGAGCTCTTCCCGCCGGAGGTGAGCGAGCTCGTCCTCGCCGAGCCGGACCCGCACATGCTCAAGAAGCTTGAGGAAAAACTCTCGGCCTCGAGCAGGGAGGCCTCCGTCGTCCGGTCTCCGGCCGAAAAGCTCCCGTTCCCGGACGACAGCTTCGACACGGCCGTATTCACTCTGGTCCTCTGTACGGTCCCCGATCCGGCATCGGCCCTGGCCGAGGCGGCGCGCCTGCTCCGTCCTGGCGGCAAGCTGCTCTTCCTCGAGCACGTCCGCTCCGAGGACCCGGGCCTGGCCCGCTGGCAGGACCGGCTCGAAGGGCCCTGGCACTTCATCGGCGACGGTTGCCACTGCAACCGCGACACGCTGGCGACGATCGAAGCCTCTCCGTTCGAGGTCGAGAAGGCCGACAAGGACGAGTTGCCGAAGGCGCCGCCGCTGGTGAAGCCGCTCATCCGCGGCCAGGCCACCCTTCAAGCGTAGGCCGTCATCCTTCCGGTGCGCTTTATGTGGTCATTGGCCGTAAAAGGCGCACCGGAATGGCCGTCGCCTGGATTTAACGCACGATAATGGTGGTTATGTCTACTTAGGCTTTAGACGGCAGGGCGAAGAGGCCGTGGATCGAGGAGCAAGAGATCGGCTGTTCGCCGGTAGACGCCATCCTTTCCGTGCTGAGCGCGGCCTCCTTCTCGATTTCGAGCCTGGCCCGATCCTGGATCTCGATCGCGCGCCGACGACCCTCCTCGTCGAAGACGAGCTTTGTTCGCGCGAGATAGAAATTCTTGTCGCTGCCGAGGATCCTCGCCTGCAATGAGAGCAGCATGTCGTCGACGATCTTTTGGGCGAATTCGCCGCTGAGGTGCTCCTTCAGCTCGGGCTGAAGGTCTTCCCATTCCTCCGTGTCGACCAGGTGACGCTCGGTAGCACGGTAGAAGTGCTCGATCGCGCCGCGCACCGGTCTGTCGCCGACCTGCTCCGCACAGCCGAGTTTGACGAGCTTGTTGACGTGGTAGCTGACGTTTCCGACCGGTTCTCCCAGCCGGCGCGCCATCATCGCCGGGCTCGCCGATTCTTCGGTCAGGATCATCAGCAGTTCCGCACGCAACGGGTGCGACATCGCCTTGAAGCGGTTTGAGATCTCGCGCCGTTGTTGGGTGTCCACCGCCATGCTCGTGCTCCTCTCTAGGGGAATTGGAGCACTTGATGGTATTGGCTCTAAAGCCCTTTTGCCATCGACTTTCCCCCTTCTTGGGCGACGTTTGCATATTGGTGGAACTTCCTCCACCAATCGCCCGGTCTAGTCAGTGCAGGCACTTTCTCTCGCGCACGAAGGGAGGTGATGCGCGATGAAGACCATCAAGACCGAGCCTTTGGTCCCCCTGATGTCACTCGGCAAGGGGAACTAGGGGGCACAAAAGGGGCCAATCTCCGTCCATCCGGTCGGAGATTGGCCCCTCCATCGTGTTTGCTGTTGGCCGATCATCCGGCGCCGGATATCGCCGATTCGAGCGCGCCCGCCGATTCCGGGGTCCCGAGCGGTTCCAGGCCGGAGGCGCCGGGACCTTCGACCGCGAACGAAGGGGTGCCGGTGAAGCCGAGGCTTTCGGCCTGGCTCTTGGAGTCGGCAACCTCCTCCAGGACGCGCCTGCTGTCGCGTTCAGCGTTCCACCTGGCGATGTCGGGCACTCCCGCCGCCCTGGCTACGGCGGTGAGGAACTCGTCGGTGACGTAGCTGGAGTTCTCGCTGCCCTGACTGCGGTAGAAGATCTCGACGAAGTTCCAGCCGCGCCCCTGTTCCCCGGCGGCGATCGCGGCGGCCCCGGCCGGCTTGGATTCCGGGCCGATGATCGTGAAGTTACGGAACTCGAGCCTCGCCTCGCCGCCGCGCACCTGGTTTTCGATCACCTGTGGCAGCACGTCTTCCGAGTAGCCCTGGCATACCGGGCACTGCAGGTCGGCGAACTCCAGCACCGTCACCTTTGCGCTCGGCCGGCCTAGGACCATGCCGCTCTGTGGGATGTCGTGGAGTTCCCGGTTCACCTCGCTCGCGTGCTCGACCTTGCCGCCGCTCTGGCTCTGGCTGACCACGATCAGGACGGCTACGACCGCCAACCCCAGGAACGCGGCGGCGCTACCCAGCTTGACCATTCGCTGCCGCCGCTCGCTCGCCCCGTCGCGCTCCTCTGCGCGCAGGCGCTCTTCCCGGCGTGCCTCGCGGCCGCTCACCGCTCGGTCCCGACGTATCCGAGCATCCGGATCGCGTTGGTGACGAAGAGCAGGGTCATCAGCACCGCGCTGGCGACGCACCACTGGCAGATCGCGTCGATCGTGAACAGCTCGAGGTAGGTCAGGTAGAGGCTGAAGCCGAAGCCGACCAGCGAGAGGGCGAAGCCCGCGATGCGAGCGCCGTCGCCACGCAGAAGAGCGCAGCAGAGCAGCAGCACGTAGCCGGCGATGCCGAAGACGGCGACGTCGACGCCGGCCAGGTGCGAGTAGGAGCTTTCGGCGACGGTCTGACAGCCGTGCCCGCCGGCGATGCAGACCGGTGCCCCGCCACCTGAGTCGGCGATCGCGATGTAGGTGGCCACGCCGATGCCGAACGTCGCGAGGAAGGTGCCGATTCCCCGCAATGTCCCCTCCGGCGGTGCCTTCACCGGCGCAACGCTATTGCAACCCGTCTGGTTCCGGTGCGCTTTATCCACCTATAGGGAGGAAAAGGCGCACCGGAACCTTGGGAGCCGCTACAGCTGCGCGGCGAAGGCGGAGATCGCCCGGGAGAGCCGGCCACCCTGCCAGGCCAGGGGCGACTCGCCCTCCCCCTCGCTGATAAGTCGCGCGTCCTGCAGGTGCTCGGCGTAGGCGGCCGCGACCGCATAGGGGTGGCCGGGGTCGGCGGCGTCGTGACTGGCCACGACCAGCGCCGGAACCTCGATCGACCCCAGCTGCGCGAGCGCCTCGAACGGGCGGGAGCGGGGAACTTCGCGCAGGGCCGCGACGATGGCGTCGAGGTGTCGGTGGCGCAGCATCCGCTCGCGGGTGAAACGCAGGACCGAGTCGCGCCAAGCGGGGTCGACCTCCTGGAAGCGGTCGATGTAGTCCACG
>DASSMU010000236.1:0-14097 GCA_035701465.1 Solirubrobacterales bacterium | reverse complement strand
CGGACCGGCGCAGACGACCTGCAACTACCTGACGATCGCCTTCCGCAACCTGGCCAGCGCTTCCAGCGAAGGCAGTCCGCTCGGCAACTGGATCAACGCGATCGCCTTCCAGGCACCCAACGGCCCGAACTCCGAGGGCCGGCCAGCATCCGCTCCAGCAAATGGCCCGGAAGAATCAGCAGAAGAGCAGAAATCCCTCATCACCGGCGAAGGGAAGGCCAACCACCTCCACTCAAATCCCTACCCGAACACCGACGCCCCAGGTCAGCCGAAAGAGTGCGAGGCAGGCAACGAGCACTACGAAATCGGCGTGACAAAGATCGGCAACACGCCCCGCAACGACGGGATCGTCACCTCCGGTCAGACCAAAAAGCAGAAAGAAGGCAGGAACTGATGGGCCGCCTTCCGGAGCGAGACACAAGGGTCGGGGCGACCGACAGCCGCTTCAAGTGGCGGCCCAGCAACGCGACGATCGCGGTGATCTTCCTGCTCGTCTTCACGATCGGGCCCTACCTGGCCTTCACCGGCCACGTGCCCTTCACCAGCTACGGCTATGAGCTCAAGGCGACCTTCTCCAACGGCGTCAACATCTCGACCAACTCGCCGGTGCGGATCGCTGGAGTCGAAGTCGGTCGCGTGATCGGCGTCGAACGCGACGGCGACGCGACCACGGTCACCTTCACCGTCGAAGGCAAGGGCCGCCCGATCCACGACGACGCCTTCGCCGCGATCCGGCCGCGGATCTTCCTCGAGGGCAACTTCTTCGTCGACCTCTCGCCCGGCAGCCCGAGCGCGCCGGAGCTGGGCAGCGGCGACACGATCCCGGTCAGCCACACCTCGACCTGGGTCCAGATCGACGAAGTGCTGAGTGCGCTGCAGTCGCCGGTGCGCGCCGACCTCAGCCGCCTGCTGGAGAGCTACGGCACCGCGCTCACGCACAAACCGACGGCGGCGGAAGACCTCAGCCAGCTTCCGGAGGTGAAGGGCAAGACCGCCGGCGAAGCGCTCAACGGCGCCTTCCACTTCGGCGGCGACGCCGGCCGCTACAGCGCCGAGGTGACCAACGCCCTGCTCGGCACCCGGCCGGGAGACCTCTCCCGGCTCGTCGCCGGCGCCGGCCGCGCCTTCGGCGCCCTCTCCCGCCACGAGGAGGACCTCAAGGGCCTGATCGTCAACTTCGACGTCTTCACCGGTGCCCTCGCCGCCCAGTCGAGCAACCTCTCGACCACGATCCAGCGCCTGGCGCCGACCCTGCAAGCTACCCACAGCTCGCTGGTCAGCCTCAACCAGTCGCTGCCGCCGCTGCGTGCCTGGGCGATCGAGATGAAGCCCGCGGTCGAACAGCTCCCCGCCTGGATCGCCGCCGGACGGCCCTGGATCAAGCAGGCTTACCCGGCGCTCTCCGGGAAAGAGGGCGGCGGCACCGCCAAGCTGCTGCGCGAAGCGACCCCCGGTTTCGCCGGCGCCGCCCAGGCGGGCAAGGCGAGCGCGATCCCGCAGCTCAACCGGATCAGCCTCTGCACCACCAAGGTCCTCGTCCCGACCGGCAACCAGACGATCGAAGACCAGTTCTCGACCGGCGGCCCCAACTTCCGCGAATTCCTCTACACGCTGACCGATTTCGCCGGCTGGGGCCAGAGCTTCGACGGCAACGGGCCGTTCGCCCGCCTGCAGCCCGGCGGCGGCAACCTCCTGGTCGAAGCCGCCGCGCCGAAAGGCAACCTCACCACCGACAGGCAGCTCTTCGCCCACACGATCGCGACGCCGATCGGCAACCAGCCGCAGCTCGGCGGTCAGCCGCCGAAGAAGCCGGAAGTGCGCTGCGACAGCAACCCGGTCCCCGATGTCAACGCAGGCCTCGGCCAAGCCGGCGCCCCTAGCCCCGCGGTGGTGAGCCCGTGAGCGAGGAGCCCAAAGTGAGCCGCTGGCGGCATTTCCGCAACTCGCTCTCGCGGCAGTCGCGGGGGCGCAGCAAGGACACGATCGCGATCGCGATCCTCACCTCGGCCGCGATCGTGATGACGCTCTGGATCTTCACCCAGCAGAAAGCCTCGCTGCCCTCCTGGGTGCCGCTCGTCGGCGAAGAATTCGCTCATGTGACCGGGGACTTCACCACGGCTCAGGCGGTCACGCCGGGCCAGGGCCAGGCGGTCGACGTCGCCGGGATCCAGATCGGCAAGGTCACCTCGGTCGACCTCGAAGACGGCCACGCCGTCGTCGGCATGGACATCGAGCCCAAGTACCTGCAGCTGATCCACCCCGACGCGACCCTGCTGCTGCGGCCGAAAACCAACCTCAACGACATGGTGGTCGAGGTCGATCCCGGCAGCGGCAAGGGCCACATCGAAGACGGCCACAACTTCCCGCTCTCGCGGACCGAACCCAACGTCAACCTCGACGCCTTCCTCGCCACGCTCGACGCCGACACCCGCCAGTACATCCAGCTTCTCGTCGCCGGCGGCGCCCAGGGCATCGGCGGCCGCGCCCACCAGCTCTCCGGAGCCCTGCGCCGCTTCCAGCCCTTTGCCCACTACACCGCCGACCTCAACCGCGCCGTCGCCAAACGCCGCCTCGCGATTGCCCACGCGATCCACGACTTCAGCCTCCTGACCACGGAACTGGGCCGCCACGACTCCGAGATCGAACGCTTCGTCACCTCCTCCAAGGCGGCGCTCGGCAACTTCGCGAACCAGCAGCAGTCGATCCAGCAGACGCTGATCGAGTTCCCTTCGGCCCTCTCGGCCGCGGAAGCAGCCTTCACCAGCGCCAACCGCTTCTCGATCGCGGCGAGGCCGGCCCTGCTCGGCTTGATTCCGCAGGCGCAGGCGCTGACCCCGGCGCTGAAGGCGAACACCCGCTTCTTCCAGCAGACGACGGCCCCGATCCGGGACCAGATCCGGCCCTTCTCCCGCGAAATCAGGCCCGTGCTCACCCACGCCAAGCAGGGCGCACCCGACTTCGAAAAGAGCGTGCGCGGCTTCGGCAACTCGCTCGCCGCCTTCAACAGCTTCCTCAACGAGCTCGCCTACAAGCCGAAAGGCTCGAAGCAGAGCTACCTCTTCTACCTGCCCTGGCTCAACCACAACTTCAACGCCACCTTCAACCTCGACGATCCGGCCGGGCCGATCCAGCGGAGCCTGATCTTGATCTCCTGCAACGGGACCGACCTCGCCTACGGCCTGACCAGCGAAAAACCGTATATCCAGACTCTGCTCCAGGGGGCCAGGATCCCTCGCAAGGGCGAACTGCCCCCGATCGCGTCCGATCCCGAAAGCGTCCCTCCTCGACCCTGCGGCCCCGGAACCGAATGAGCAAGCGCGCCCCCAGCACAACCCAACTCCTCGTCATCGCCGGCTTCGCCCTGTCCTGCTTCGGGATCCTGCTCTTCCTCTGGATCACCTTCGGCGGCCCGACCCCCTTCAAGGCGAAGTCGTATGAGATCGAGGTTCCGTTCAACGAGGCGACCCAGCTCGCCCAGCAGTCCGACGTGCGGATCTCCGGCGTCTCGGTCGGCAAGGTCCAGGACATCGTCCTCGCGCCGAACGGCAAACAGGCCCTGGCCAAGGTCGCGATCGACGACAAGTACGCGCCGATCCCACGGGGGACCAGGGCGATCCTGCGCACCAAGACGCTGCTTGCCGAGACCTACATCGAACTGACCCCGGGCAACCGCAACGGGCCGGTCCTCGCCGACGGCGCGACCCTGCCCGAGGCCAACATCGCCGAATCGGTCCAGCTCGACGAGATCTTCCGCACCTTCAACCCCCAGACCCGTGCCGCCTTCCAGTCCTGGCAGCAGGAAGCATCGAAGGCGATCGCCGGCCGCGGCGGCGACCTCTCCTACGCCTTCGCCCAGCTCGAACCCTCCTTCACCCAGTTCGACCGGATCTTCCGTCAGCTCGACAGCCAGCGCCTCGCGGTCAACCAACTCTTCCGCAACGGCGCAACCTCGCTGGAGGCCCTGCGTGGGCGTCAGGGGGAGCTGGCCGGCCTGATCCGCAACTCCAACACCGTCTTCACCACCACCGCGGCCCGCAACCACGACATCGAAGCGCTCTTCCGCGCCTTCCCGACCTTCCAGGACGAGTCGAGACTGACCCTGAAACGGCTCAAAACCTTCGCCGTCGACGCCGATCCCGTGATGCAGCAGCTCGTCCCCGTCGCCGAACAGCTCTCGCCCACCCTGATCGCCCTCTCCAAGCTCGCGCCTCAGGCCAAGGGCTTCTTCGAAGGGCTGGAACCGGTGATCGCGCGCGCGCCAACTGGCTTCTCCGCCGCGCGCAAGCTCTTCCGCGACCAGTTCCCGCCGCTGCTGCGGGCACTCGACCCGTTCCTGCGCAACCTCAACCCCGTCATCACCGGCCTCGGCCTCTACAAGCACGAGCTGACCGCGGCAATGGCCAACGTGTCGTCGATGTCGAACGCGATTCTCACAACGGAAAACGCGGCCGGGGAACACACCCACTACCTGCGCGTGATGGGCCCGTTCAGCCCCGAATCGCTCGCCACGTACCCCAACCGAACGACGACCAACCGCACCAACGCCTACCCCCAGCCCCTCGCAACCAAGGCGCTCGCCTCGGGCCTACCCAGCTTCGACACCCGTGGCTGCACGTCGGGCGTGACCGCGACGCTCGACCCCGAAACGGTCAAAACCGAAGTCTTCAAAGCGCGCACGAAGAAAGGCAGCGAAAAAGAAGCGGAAGCCCTCTTCGGCCTCTTGAAGAAGTACGCCTTCGCCGAACAGACCGATTCTGCCGCCGTTCCGGCTCCTGGCTGCACCCAGCAGGCGCCGTTCAGCCCGATCGGCAAACCCGGCGCGGCTACGACCTACCAGCACTCCTACGAACAGAGCGAATAAGTGGGCGGCTCTGGCGCGGCGGGTCCTGTCGCCGAATGGGGCCCACCACCCCTGCGGTAGCTAAAGCTTCCTCGGGGTGGTCCCCCCATTCGGCGCCACCCCCCGCGAGGGGCGGCTGGATAGACGCGATCTTCCGGGGCGGTTTCTTTCGCTCGGTATTTGCATGGGAGCTTCGTGTGGGGAGGCGGGTCGTCTGGTTTGCTTGAGCTTCGGGCGGTTCCGCCGTCTCGGGCCCTTAACTAGATCGAATGGCTTCCGCTCCCACAGCTCACGTTCCGCCTCAGAACATCGAGGCTGAGGAGTCGGTGCTCGGGGCGATGCTGGTTGCCGAGACGACGTTGACGCGGGTGATCGACGAGGTGAAGCTGAACGCGGGGGATTTCTACCTCGACAAGCACGCGACGATCTTCACCGCCGTCCACGACCTCTACGCGGCCTCCAAGCCGGTCGACGAGCTCAGCGTCACCGAGGCGCTGACCCAGCGCAACCAGATCGAGGAGGCCGGCGGCAAGCACTACGTCTCCGAGCTCGCCGCCAAGGTGCCCGCCGCCGGCAACGCCAAGCACTACGCCGAGATCGTCCAGCAGAATTCGCTGCTGCGCCGCCTGCTCGGCGCCGGGCAGCAGATCCAGGGCTGGGTCCACGAGCGCGACGGCGAACCGCGCGAACTCTCCGAGCGGGCCGAGAAGCTGCTCTTCGACGTCGCCCACAAAGAGCAGGCGAGCGACTTCAAACTCCTCTCCGAGATCCTCCACGACGAGGTCGATCGCCTCGAGAAGCTCTCGACCGGCGAGCTGGAGCTGACCGGGACCCCGTCGGGTTTTCGCGACATCGACGCGATCACGGGGGGGTTTCAGCCGGGAAATTTGATCATCGTGGCTGCGAGACCCGCTATGGGAAAGTGCCAGAGCGCACAAAGTCTGGTGTATGACCCCCGGACCGGTGCTCGTCGCCGGGTAGACGAACTCTTTGCGATGCACGGTCGCGGCGAAGAAGTCTGGGTTGCGTCTCTGGGTCCCGACCTGCAGATGAAGCCGGCGAAGGTCGCAGCAATAGAGAGCAACGGCCGTAAGAGGGTGTATCGGCTGACCACACGACTCGGTAGATGGACCGAGGCCACCGCGAACCACCCGGTGCTGACTAGTGTCGGGTGGCAGGAGCTTCGTGACGTTTCGCCAAGCGCGCGCGTTGCGGTGCCGCGGCGCCTTCCACAGCCAAGCCGAATGACCGAGCTTCCCGATGCGGAGATCGTTTTGCTCGGGGCACTTATCGCGGATGGCTCGATCGGATGGGGGACCCCTGCCTACTGTTACGGCGCGGATTCGAAGGTTGCACCAACCGTTGAATCGGCTGCCGAGGACTTCGGCGTTCGGTTCAAGCCTTCCATCGACACGGCCAAAGGGGCGTCTTATCTAAGCACCGGAGATCGCTCTAGACCCAACCCGGTGACCGAGATGCTTCGCCGCCATCGCCTTGTGGGATGTCGCTCTGCCGAGAAGTTCGTGCCCGACGCGATCTTCGGCCTCTCCGACGAGCAGATCGCGCGCTTCCTCGGAGTCATGTACGCCTGCGACGGCCACGTCTATTGCAGCGACCGCTTGGCTCAGATCGGCTACACGACGATCAGCGAGCGACTCGCGAGAGACGTTCAGCACCTGTTGCTGCGCTTGGGGATCGTCGCGACGATCCGGACGCTTAAGCGCCCCGCCTATGACGGGACCGGCAAGGTCGCGCGGGAGATCCGGATCACGTCGCAGGACAGTCTGCGCAGGTTTTGCGAGTTGATTCAGATTCCAGGCAAGGAGGAGAAGCAAGCCGAGGTGTTGGAGCGGCTTGCCGTCTCCCCGCGTTCGACGAATACCGACACGTTGCCCACGGAGATCTGGGACGAGATCCTTTTCGCCAAGGGCGATCGATCCTGGGCAGACATCAGCGAGCTGACTGGTCGGCCGCGCAACCACAACTGGCACGTCGGCACCCGTTGCCCTTCCCCGGTGCTGGTGACAGAGCTTGCAACCGCCACCGCATCGACGGCCCTCGAGGAGCTGTGCGACTCCGACATCTGGTGGGACGAGGTCGAGTCGGTCGAGTACGTCGGCGAAGAGGAGACCTACGACCTCGACGTGCCCGGCCTTCGCAATTTCGTCGCCGACGACATCATCGTCCACAACAGCGCGATCGTCGCCAACATCGCCGAAAACGTGACGATGAAGCACAAACGGCCGGTTGCCTTCTTCTCGCTGGAGATGTCCGAGGTCGAGCTCGCCCAGCGCTTCATCGCCTGCCGAGCGCGGATCTCGGGCGACAAGCTGCGCAAGGGTCAGGTCAAAGGCAAAGACTGGGACAAGGTTGTGCGGGCGGAGCGGGAGCTCCATGAAGCCCCGCTCTGGTTCGATGACTCCTCCGACCTCGGCGTTCTCGATCTGCGTGCGAAGGCGCGGCGGCTGCACGCCCAGGAGCAGGACAGGGGCGGCCTCGGCTTGATCATCGTCGACTACCTGCAGCTGATGCGCTCCGATGATCCACGTGCAAACCGTGTCGAGCAGGTAGGGCAGATGAGCCGTGGGCTGAAGATCCTCGCCCGCGAGCTGGAGGTGCCGGTGCTCGCGATCTCCCAGCTCTCCCGCGCGCCGGAGCAGCGCCACCCGCCCAAGCCGATGCTCTCCGACCTGAGAGAAAGCGGAAATTTGGAGCAGGACGCGGACGTCGTCGCCTTCCTCTTCCGCGAGGACTACTACCGCGATCCCGACGACGAGCCGGACGGGCTCGCCGACCTGATCATCGCCAAGCACAGGAACGGCCCGATCGGGTCGCCGAAGCTGGTCTTCCTCGACCGCTTCCCCAAGTTCGCCGACTTCGCCGGCCAGGACCGGCCGATCGAGCAGCCGGCCGGCGAGGCGCCGCCGTTCGAGGACGTCGCCGCGGCGGGGCCTGAGTTCTGATGCCGGCGATCGCCCGCAGCGAGCCCTTCCGCGAACAGGCCTGCCCGCTCGGCGTCTGCGACGGCTCCGGCTGGATCCTCGCCCCCGAGGACGTCGCCCGCGAATGCGAGTGCAGGGCGCAGCGACTCAAGCGCGGTCGCAATAGGGGGGTCGCCTCGGTCATACCGTCCCGCTACCGCGGCGTCTCCTTCGATCGGCCACCGGTCTCCGATATGGCGCGCGACCTCGAGACCAAGGCCGCGGTCACCGAGGTCCGCCAGTTCATCGACGACCTCGATGAGCGCCTCGACACCGGCCGCGGTCTCTGGCTCTTCGGCGACACCGGCACCGGCAAGACCACGCTGGCGATGTTGGTCTCCAAGGCTGCTCTCGCGGCCGGCCACTCGGTCGCGATCTACTCCCTACCGAAGCTGCTTGCCCGCATTCGTCGCACCTACGACTCCGAACCCGGCGGCGACTCCTACCTGGCTTTCTTCGAGCGCCTCACATCCGTTGACCTGCTCCACATTGACGACCTCGGGGCCGAGAAGCGCAGCGACTGGGTGCTCGAGCAGCTGTACGCGCTGATCAACGAGCGCTACGAGGCCCAGCGCTCGGTGCTGGTTACGACCAACCTCCCCCACGACCAGCTTGAAGAGCAGATAGGCGCTCGCACGGTCTCCCGTCTTAACGAGATGTGTGACGAGATCGCCTTCTTTGGTGACGATCGCCGTTTCGGCAAGGTCGCCTAGCCGACCAACCCGGCACAATGCCCCAGTCATGCCAGGGCTGGTCATAGTCGGTGCCCAGTGGGGCGACGAGGGCAAGGGCAAGGTCACCGACCTGCTTGCCGAGCGCGCCGACGCGATCGTGCGCTTCCAGGGCGGCAACAATGCCGGCCACACGATCGTCCGCGATGGCGAGGAGTTCAAGTTCCACCTGATCCCCTCGGGAATCCTCTACGCCGACAAGGCCTGCGTAATCGGCAACGGCGTGGTGCTGGACCCCCGCATCCTGCTCGGCGAGATCGACGGCCTGCGCCGCCGCGGCGTCGACGTCAACAACCTGAAGATCTCCGCCAACGCCCACCTGATCATGCCCTACCACGTGCTGCTTGACACGGCGGGCGAGGTGAAGCTGGGCAAGCTCTCGCTCGGCACCACCCGCCGCGGCATCGGCCCCTGCTATGCCGACAAGGCCCTGCGCCTCGGTATCCGGGTCCAGGACCTGCTCGACGAGAAGATCCTGCGGGCCAAGATTCGCACTGCGCTGGAGCCCAAGCAGCAGGCTCTGCGCGAACTCGGCGTGCAGCGGCGCAAGCTGCGCAAGGAGGCGGGGGAGGGCGACAAGGAGGCGGCCGAGCAGGCGATCGAGGACGCACCGGACCCGCGCATCGACCTGCACGCGATGACCGAGGAGCACGTCAACTTCGGCCACCGGCTCGAGCCCCACATTGCCGACACGGCGCGCCTCTGCTGGGACACCCTCGACGCCGGGAAAACGGTGATCTTCGAGGGCGCTCAGGCGACCCTGCTCGACCTCGACCACGGCACCTATCCCTTCGTCACCTCCTCCAACCCGATCGCCGGCGCAGCCTGCGTCGGCGCCGGCGTCGGCCCCACGGACATCGACGAGGTCTGGGGCGTGGCCAAGGCCTACGCGACCCGGGTCGGCGCCGGCCCCTTCCCGACCGAGCTCGACGACGAGGTCGGTCGCCACATGGTCGAGAAGGGCCACGAGTTCGGGACGACCACCGGCCGCGAGCGTCGCTGCGGCTGGCTGGACCTCGTCGCGCTGCGCTACGCGGTCAGGCTCAACCGGATGACCTCGCTGTCGATCACCAAGCTCGACGTGCTCAGCGGCCTCGACCCGATCCGGGTCGCGGTCCGCTACCGCTCACGCGAGGGGGCGCTGCTCGACCGCTTCCCCTATCACCAGTCGATCCTGCACTCGGCGACCCCGGAGTACGCCGAACTGCCCGGGTTCGGCGACGACATCACGGCCTGCCGCAGCGAGGCCGACCTGCCGCCGCAAGCGCGGGCCTACCTCGACTACATCTCCGACTTCGTCGACGTGCCGATCCGGCTGGTCGGCGTGGGCCCCGGCCGCGAGCAGATCGTCTGGCGCGACTGAGAGCCCTCTCCCGATTAGGAGAGAGGCGTCGCCGCGAGCGCCCCGACCTTCCAGGCGCCGCCTTCCGGTTTCATCGGAATCGTGTACACGGCTCCTTCTGCTCCTCGGTAGATGAGGAAGGCCTGTTCGCCTTCGGTGCGAAGGCTGCCGGCGTCAACGATGGTCGATTCCTTCTGAACCTTGGCAGGCAGGGGTGGCGTCAGCGTCGCGAGGATTTCGGCGCATCCCGCGCCGGAGAGCTTGCTCGATCGCGAGGCAAGTTGTTCGAGTTGCCGCCCAACGGTCTTGGACAGGTGGGCGCAGGCCGTGACCCAGTCTTCCCCGGCGCGGGCGACGAGGAAGTCGTGCAGTGAAGTTGCGGCTTCTTCGAGTTCCGATTCGCCGCTCTCTTCGCCGAAGTTCTGGATGCTGTTGTCACCGCTTTTGACGCGGTACTGTGCCGAGCCGCCGCCCGAGACCTTCAACGGAGCGGTTTCGACGCTGGAAGACGATTCACCCGAGCTTTTACCGCCCTCCTTCGCTTTGGCCTGAGACGAGCCGCCCCCAGGGCCGGTCGAGCTGGCTCCTGTCCCGGAATGCTCGGCCGGGGCAGTCGCGGTGGCGGTCGAGTTCTCAGAGGCGGTCGTATCCGATCCGGAACCCCCGCAGGCGCCAAGGGGGGCTGCGGCGAGGACGACGGCAAGCAGCGCCGCAAATGGTCGTATCCCCCGCCAGATCACTGTCTGAGATTGTATTGGTCGTCCCCTTAATGCCGATTTGCAGGCGAGACGCGGGAGTACAGAAAGTCGCGATCGGGCCGGTTCTGTTCTAAAGTTCGGGGGTGGCTTCAGGTAGACGCACGGCTAAGTTGAACGAGCGGCTGCCGAGAGGCCGGCACGGTTTGCCGCGCGAGGCCGTGACGGAGTCCCAGCGCAACCGCATCCTGCAGGCGATGATCGAGGTCGTCTCCGAGCGCGGCTATCCGGAGACGCGCGTCGTCGACGTGATCAGCGTCGCCGGCGTCTCCAGAAAGACTTTCTACGAGCTCTTTGCAAGCAAGGAGGACTGCTTCCTCGCCGCCTACGACGTGCTGCTCGGCAACCTGCTCGGCGACACCGCACGCGGTTTCGAGTCCAAGCCCGGTGCGACCTGGGCCACCCGAGTCGCGGCGGGTCTTGGCGAGTTGCTCAAGCACCTGGCCGAGCACCCCGACGAGGCCCGCTTCGCGATCGTCGAGGTCCTCGCGGCCGGCCCGAAGGCGCTGGCCCGCCGCGACGCCGCCCTGCGCCAGTTCACGGGGTTCCTGGACGCGGGCCGGGCGGAGACCTCGGTCGAGCTACCCGGGATCACCTCGCTCTCGCTGGCCGGCGGAGTCAACGAGCTGCTCTACACCGAGATCCTGCACGGGGCCGCATCGCAGCTGCCCAGCCGGCTGCCGGACCTGATGTTCTGGATTACATTGCCCTTCCTCGGCCCCGAAGGGGCCGCGCAGGAGCGCGAGCGGACGCGGCTTTCGATGCTCGAAGGCTAGGGCGGGCATGTGTTAAGCCGCTCTTTTTTGTGAATGCGGGGGTTTATCTAAAACGCAGGGCTGGTAATTTGGCCCCTGGAGGGATACACCAAGGCTTTCGATGGCCGGGGCTTCGACGCCAGGCCGCAAAGGAGAGATACATCACATGCGCAAGCGTCTGACCATGACATTGGCCCTGGGGGCGACTCTCGCAGTCGTCGTTGCCGGATTGGCAGCGGCCGCGGGGAACCACAAGCCGGTCATCATCCAGGAAGGAAACCTGAAGGTCACGGCCGACGGCGGCTTCAGCCCGACGGCTCTGCCGAAGACGAAACTGACGGGGATCGGCCTCAACATCAGCGGCAAGATCGAAACCACCGACGGCACCCACCCGCCGGCGCTGAGGGAATTCATCGTCGAAACCGACAAGAACGGCACGATCAACGCCAAAGGCATGCCCGAAGCCTGCACGATCGGCAAACTCGTGGCGAGGGAAACCAAGGCTGCGGAAGCGGCTTGCCCGAACTCGATCGTCGGCAAAGGCAAGACGGACGTCGAGGTGGCCTTTCCCGAACAGAACCCGCTGCTTCTGCACAGTAAGCTGATCGCCTTCAACGGCGGCGTCAAGGGCGGCGTGACGACGATCTTGATCCACGCCTTCCTCTCAAACCCCGTCTCGGCTGCGGTCGTGACGACGGTCAAGGTCTCGAAAATCCACAAGGGCCGCTTCGGCACCAAATCCGTCGCCTCGATCCCGGTGATCGCCGGCGGTAGCGGCTCGCCGACGTTCTTCGAACTCAACATCAACCGCAAGTTCACCTACAAGGGCAAACAGCAGAGCTACCTGCTTGCCAAGTGCCCCGACGGTCACATCAACGCGAGGGGCACCGCCGTCTTCAGTGATGGCAAGAAACTCTCTGGCGAAATCGTCAGGCCCTGCACGCCGAAGGGCTGAGCAAGCCTTAACTCAGGACGGATAGGGGAAGAAAGGGCGGCCACTGGCCGCCCTTTCTCATGCCCGCGGTCGCGGCTCGTCGCCGGTTGTTCCGGCCGGCGGGATCAGCCCCTCGGCCTCTTGGCGACGCTCGCCGCGGCGCAGCATTCGCTGGGTGAGGATGGCGATGCTGAGGATCGCTGTGGCGCCGAGGCTGAGCTGGACGCTGAGCAGGCCCTGGCGGGTCCAGTAGACGTCGCGCAGGTCGAGCAGCAGCGCTGCCTCGTCGAAGGTCAGACCCATGCCGACGCCGGTGGTCACCGCGAGCCGCTCTTCGAGCACCTCGTCGTCGGTAAGCAAGGCCGTGGTTGCCGAGGCGAACCCGATCAGGATTCCCGGTACGAAGTGGTGGATGTGACGGCCGCCGACGCTGACGTTGCTGAACGGCCACCAACGGTCGCGGATCCCCCAGGTCGATACCCGCACCAGCGCAAAGGAGCCGAGAAAGCCGGCAAGCAGGTTGAAGAGGATGGTTTCGCTGCGCGGAGCGGCCGTGTAGCCGCTGACCGCTACGCCGACCGTGTCGAGCGCCGCAGCCGGCGCGGCTTCGACCAGGCCATCGGGGCCCTGCTCGTGCGCACGGCGTCGCAGCATGCGCCCGAACTGACCGGCCAGGACCGCTCCGGCGCCGCCGAGGGCCACGGCGGCCAGCGCGGCTGTAGCCCGCTCCGAGCGCGCCCAGCCGAACCGGGTCCTCGCGGCGGCGCGGCGTCTCAGTCGGGTGGGCAGGCGAGCGGAACTCACGCCGCCAGCCTAACCGCCTACGGAGTCAGCGTTCCTCGGTGATGATCGTCTTTACCGTGGCGATGGCGCCGTCGGCGAGCTCGATCTCGACCATGTGGGTGCCGATCTCGCGGATCGGCTGCTCGAGGCGGACCTTGCGCCGGTCGATGCGCAGGTCGCGGGCGTCGCGGATCGCCTCGACGATCTCCTTGGCGCCGACCGAGCCGAAGAGCTTGCCGTCCTCGCCGGCGCGCTCGTGGATTGTCAGCACTGTCTTGGAGAGCAGCCCGGCCGCCTGCTCTTCGCGCTCGGCACGCGCCTTCTCGGCCTTCTCGGCCGCAGCGCGGCGCAGCTGTGCCTGCTCCAGGGCGCCCGGAGTGGCGGGCGTGGCCAGCTTGCGCGGGATCAGGTAGTTGCGAAGGTAGCCGGGGGAGACGTCGACCGGATCGCCGCGGTGGCCGAGCTCGTCGACGTCCTCGAGCAGGATGGCCTGCGCCATCAGCGCTCTCCGACGTAGGGCAGGAGCGCGATCTCGCGGGCGCGCTTCACCGCCACCGACAGCTGGCGTTGGTGCTTGCGGGAGAGGCCGGTGACGCGACGACCGCGTGTCTTCCCCTTGTCGGAGAGGAAGCGGCGCAGGAGGTTGAGGTCCTTGTAGTCGACGGCCTCAGAGTTGATCCGCGTGTACTTGCGCGGCCGCGAACGATCGAGCGCACGCCGTCCGCGGCGCGGTGGTGCTGATCCGGTGTCGTTGGGTCGGGGCATACGGGCCGGGAATCCTACACTGACGGCGCCGGACGCTGCGCGGGGCGGCGTCCTCAGTCGCTCGCGTGCGGAGCACGCCACGCTCCCTGCGTCCTCATATGGAGAGCACCTCGTCAAGCGGGCATGGGCAATCCGACCGCTGACGGGCCCGGAGGAGAAGGCCACGGCGCTCTCGGGGCGGCACGAGCGGATTCCAGAGACGTCGACTGCA
>DASSMU010000235.1:0-3944 GCA_035701465.1 Solirubrobacterales bacterium | reverse complement strand
TGGGCGGCGCTCGGGTTCGCGGTCGACGGCGACGCCTGCGTGGTCGGTGACGTGCGGATCCGGCTTGCGGGTACCGATTCCGGCAAGGGCCTGACCGGCTGGTCGCTGCGCGACTTCGGGGGGGACGAGTTGGATGGGCTGCCGACAACCCGCTCGGATGACCCACCGTCCACCGAGGCGCCGCAGCACCCCAACGGCATCGCCGCGATCGACCACGTCGTCGCGATCAGCTCCGACCTCGAGCGCACCGTCGCCGCGCTCCAGGCCGCCGGCCTCGACCTGCGCCGCATCCGCGAGGAGCCGACCCCGGCCGGTGCCCCCCGCCAGGCATTCTTCCGCCTCGGTGCGACCATCCTCGAGGTCGTGCAGGCGCCGGAGGAGGCGATCGAGCGAACCGGGGGAGACCGGCCCGCCTTCTTCTGGGGCCTCGCCTTCGTCGCCCCCGACCTCGACGCAACCGTCGCCTCGCTCGGGGATCGCGTCAGTGAGATTCGCCCGGCCATCCAGCCCGGCCGCCGCATCGCGACCCTCCGTCGCAGCGCAGCCCTGACCGTGCCGGTCGCCCTGATTACGCCTAATCCCCATACAGGCAAAGGCGAATTTGGGGCGCCTTGACGGCCGCTACGATTCGTGTCATGGCCAAGGCTGAGTTGCTGAGTTGTATGAGTAAAGCTGATCTTCGCGCCGGAGTGGCCCTCCAAGGCGACTTCCATCGAGGAGATCCGCAAGCGGACTGGCACCAGGGCCATGACCCCCGGGGAGTCGGAGAAGTTCTGGCGTGAGCACGGGCCGTTGATGCAGCCGCCTGACGGCGAGGGGGTAACCATCGACGAAGTGGCGGGGGATCTCTGCTTTGGGCTGCGGGTGGACGAGGAGACGCTTGCCGAGGATCTGGCGCGTGCGAGCAAGGCAGCGACGGCCGCGGTCGAGCCGGCAATACGCGACCTGGAGGCCGAGGGGAGTTCCAGTCGGCAGCGTGTACGAGATCGCCCATCGTCGGCTCAGCGGCTGACTCAAGACCCGCCGACCCGCTCCCCTACGATCTCGGCGATGCTGATCGACGGTGCACCGCTCGACCATCCCGCTGAGGCGCTCGACGATCTGTTGCGCGTCGGCTTGGAGGCGCCCGACGATCTCGCGCTGGTCTCGGCGGACCGGTCGCTGACGTGGGGGGAACTCGAGGGGGAGAGCACGCGCTTGGCTGGTGGCTACCTCGGGCTCGGGCTGGAGCCCGGGGACCGGGTGGCCTCCCTGATGCCGAACCGGATCGACCTGGTTGTCCACTACCTCGCCTGCTTCAAGGCTGGGCTGATCGTTACGCCGCTCAACTCCGCTACACCTTTCGCGAGATCGACCATGCGCTCGAGGTGAGCGGTGCCAAGGCATTGGTCGCACACGTCGAGCGGGCCGAGGACGTGGCGGCGAGCCAGCTCGCCTCCGGGCTCGAGTGCGGGGTCATCGCCTACGGGGCCGGGGAGGTGCCGGACTCGGTCGAGGGCGAGTGGGATCAGAGCTTCGAGGCGTTGCTCGACAGCGACCCTCTGCCTGCGGACCAGCCGGCGGCCGACCCTTCGGCGCCCGCCGCGATCTTCTTCACCTCGGGCAGCACCGGGCCTGCCAAGGGCGTCACTCACACCCGCGAGACGTTGCGCTGGATGATCGCCAGCGCGGTCGCCGCTTTCGAACTCGACGCGGGCGACGTCTTCCTGCCCGGCTCCTCGATGTCGCACATCGGCTCGTTCCTGTGGACGCTGAGCATGCTCTCGGCCGGCGGCCGGGTCGTCGTCGCCCGCAGTACCGACAGCCACGAGCTGCTGCCGCTGCTGCGCGAGCACCAGCCGACCGTGCTGGCGATGATCCCGGCGGCGCTCTCGGCTTTGGTCCGCGACCACGACCTGCAGCCGGGCGACTTCGCCTCGCTGCGAATCTGCCGGGCGGGGGCCGACAAGGTCTCGACCGAGCTGCTGACCGAGTTCGCGGCCGTCGCCGGCTTCCCGATCGTCGAGGGCTACGGCATGACCGAGGTCGGCCTGGCGACCCTCAACCCGCCCTCCGGCCCGATCAAGCAGGGCTCGATCGGGCCGCCGATCTGCGGCTTCAGCATCGCGGTCCGCGGCGAGGACGGCGAGCCGGTCGAGGCGGGGTCCGTAGGCCGCATCTGGATCCGCAGTCGCAGTCGCATGGCCGGCTACTGGGACGCGCCGGAGGCCACCGGGGAGGTCGTGAGAGAAGAGTGGCTGGACTCGGGCGACCTCGCGCGCCCCGACGAGGACGGCTATCTCTGGTTCTTCGGCCGCAAGAAGCAGGTGATCGTCCACGACGGCTCCAACGTCAGCCCGCTCGAGGTCGAGGGGGCGCTGGGCGAGCACCCGGCGGTGGAGCTCGCAGGCGTGGTCGGCGTCCACGACACCGTCCACGGCGAGAACGTGCGCGCCTACGTCACCCTGCGGGAGGGCGCCGAGCGCCCGTCCAGCGCCGACCTGATCGTCTTCTGTCGCGAGCGCATCGGCTACAAGGCCCCCGAGGAGATCGTCTTCCTCGACGAGATGCCGCTCAACCCGACCGGCAAGATCGACCGCGTTGGGCTGAAGCGGATGGCGGAGGACCACCTCCACCCGCACGGCCTCGACTGAGCGACTCGGCCGCCGACCTCGGCCTTCGCGAAGGAACCCTTTGGCCGAGATAGGATGACAGTCCTGTGGTTGTGAGATACGCCTGATGTTCGCGCCCGACTCTCCTTCTGCCCCGGCGACCCAGCTTCTGCTGGTCGAGGACAACCGCGCACAGGCGGCGATGATGGAACGGATGCTGGAGGACGGGAGCATCGAGTTCGAGGTCGTCCATGTCGAAACGCTGGCCGAGGCGAAAGGCTTCCTGGGTGGCTCGCGCGTTGCCTGCGTCATCCTCGACCTGACTCTTCCCGACGCGGGAGACCTCGATGGGTTGATGGAGATCAAAAACGTCGCGCCCGAGGCCCCCGTGGTAGTCGTCACGGCTGACGACGATGCCGCGCGCGGGGTCAAGGCGGTTCAGGCGGGCGCCCAGGACTACCTGATCAAGGGTGGGATGGACAGCGCTCAGCTGTGCCGGTCGGTGCGATACGCGATCGAGCGGGGGCGCTCGGAGTTAATGCTTGCCCACCGAGCCCTTCACGACGCGTTGACCGGCCTGCCGAATCGCATGCTCCTCCTCGACCGGCTCGGCTATGCCCTCGCCCAGTCGGAGCGAGAGGACTCGTGGGTGGCGGTCTTCTTTCTAGACCTGGACGGCTTCAAGGGGGTGAACGACCGGCTCGGGCATCTGGCCGGCGACGCCCTGCTGAGGGGAATAGCGGGCCGGCTCTTGACCTGGGTGCGTCCCGGTGACACGGTGAGCCGCTTCGGCGGCGACGAGTTCACGGTGCTGGTTCGGGAGGTTTCCGGACCGGAGGAGGCTGCCCAGATCGCCGAG
Organism: Solirubrobacterales bacterium; assembly: GCA_035701465.1. Taxonomy (GTDB): domain Bacteria; phylum Actinomycetota; class Thermoleophilia; order Solirubrobacterales; family 70-9; genus VRUE01. The sequence continues at coordinate 494 of DASSMU010000235.1, read as the reverse complement.
CGGCTGACCGAGGCGGTTCGCAGCCCGCTGACCGTGGAGGGAGAGGAGATTTCCCTGAGGCCGAGCATCGGCATCGCCCTGGACAAGGGCATTCACAAGCCCGAAGAGCTGCTCGAGAGGGCAGACAAGGCGATGTACTCGGCCAAGCGGCGCAGCGATACCAACTACGAGATCGCCGCAAGCCCGTAGACGGGGCTGCTCCGATATCGGCTTAGGCCCGGTGGGAGCGTCAGCCGGCGTGAATACGATCAGGGTCCGTGGGCGTTCGACTTCAGGGTCCGGCTAAACGAATCGCCATCGCGATCGGTGTGCTCGTGGTCTTGGTTGCGATGGCTGTCGGCATTGCGATCTGGCGTTACAGCGACTCCCGCAGTGCCGACAACAAGGCGCTGGAGGAGAGCCAGACCCAGTTCTTCGCCCAGCAGGTCCGCACCGACGTCACCGACGAGGGCGGCATCGCCGACGCCTACGGCGGCGATGCCGACCCCGCCGAC
>DASSMU010000234.1:0-5720 GCA_035701465.1 Solirubrobacterales bacterium | reverse complement strand
GATGCGGAGGCAGTCCTCGCTCACGTCGTCGTAGTTCCAGTGGTCGCGGAACGAGACCGTCCGCTCGGCGTAGCGGTTGTCCATGTTCTGCGGCGCCGAGTTGCCCCACCAGAGCGCGGGCAGCACGTTCGTCCACGACTTGGGCTTCTGCGGCGGCAGGAAGCGGCTCGCCCCGGACGTGTCGGCGCCGTACGGAATCCCGAGGAAGTGGTTGACGCCGCGAAGCACGTAACCGCGCACCTTGCCGTGCTCGGTCGTCACGACCGCGATGTCGTCGCCGATCTGGAGCACGGGGCCGTCGTCGGGCTTCTTCGCGGCCGGGCTCGGGGCGGCGGCTCCGGCTTCTCGCGCGCCGAGCGTCAGGGCCGCGGCTCCCGTTCCGAACCGTCCGAAGAAGGCGCGCCTCGTCGTGTCCATCGCTGACCTCCGTCCCGAAAGGCGAACGGCCCGATTCTAGTCTTCCGAGCGCCTGGGTTAGAATCGACGACTGTTTCAGCCATTGCCGGCCCAGCAGGGCCGAGCACGGAGAGGTGCGAGAGTGGTTGAATCGGGCGGTCTCGAAAACCGTTGTGCCCTTACGGGTACCGTGGGTTCGAATCCCACCCTCTCCGCCAGACGCATTAAGTAAAGGCTCTGTCTTTAGGTAGTTAGAGCGACAAGGCTGTCCTAAAGACCCCAATTCATCCCAGACTTATTTGGGTCCGGCTGGGCTCGTGTGGGGCAATCCGCCATTGGCGACTCTCCAGGCTCCCAGAGCTTGAAGAGCAGCGGCGATCCCGAAGGCCCAGCCAGGAGAGGCGACAGCCCATAGCATCCCAACCAGTCCGCTCGAGACCATATCGCCAATGCCGTTCGCTGCGGCGAGGATTCCCATGCCGGACCCCCGTCGAGACGCCGGTAGCAGTTCCGCCGCGTAGGCTTTCTCTGCGACCTCTTCGACGGCAACGTAGATCCCAGAGCAAGCGAACAACAACAGCAGCCAACCGGCTGTCGGAGGAGCGAGCGCGAATCCGAGCGTCGTCGCGGCTGCAAGGGAGTAGCCCGAGACCATGACTCTGCGATGCCCAATGCGGTCGGCAAGCACGCCGATGGGGAAGGAGGCCAGGGAACTGACGGCGTTGTGCAATACGTAGAGAGCGATTGCCGCAGAGGCGCCCGCAAGCGAGACCAGAGAACCGGCCATCCGCTGGCCCGCATAGAGGATCAGAAGCGTACGGGAGAAGTCTCCGCAGCCGAATACCATCAGCCCCGCGAGGTATTGCCGGAACGGAGCGCCTGTCCCCGCGAGCTCCTCGAGCGGACGAAAGGCAGCCGGCCGAGGAACGTGGGGCGCTTCGTGGACCAGCAGGGCTACCGCCGCGAACGCGAGGAACCCGGGAAATATCGAAACGACCATCAGGTCACGCGGTGTGATGCCAGCCGCGAGCAGCGCCATCGCCAGCGAGGGGCCGACGACTGCGCCGGCTGCGTCCGCGCCTCGCTCCAAGCCGAATGCTCGCCCTCGCGCCTCGGCGTGCACGCCCTCGGCCATCAACACGTCACGCGCCGGAGAGCGGCTTCCTCGGCCAATCCAAGCCATGACACGGCAGCAGAGGACCTGCGCTGCATTCGAGCAGGCTCCGATCGCCGCGGTCCCCATGGCAGTGACGAGATACCCGATGGACGCCAGCGGTTTGCGCCGCTCCATTCGGTCCGCAGCCACCCCTCCCCAGAGTTTCGCCAGCGCGGACAGGCCGTCGGCACTTCCCTCGATCCAGCCAAGGGCTGCTGGCCCGGCACCGAGGCTCACGAGGAACGCGGGGAGCACAGCAGTAGCCAACTCGTGGGAGACGTCCGAGAGCAGGCTCGCAAGCGAGATACCCAGCGTCGTGCGGTTGAGCCACGGGTGATTCCCGGCGTGCTCAGGCATCGCCCCGCCCGATCAGGTGGATGGAGGGACTCCTGACGAAGGCGGTCAGCCGCCCTCCCTCTCTGATCTCCAGGTCCGGCAAACGTGCCGCCGACTCCACTGCAATCGCTCTGCTACCGCCAGGTGGCCTCTACGATGTGGCCCCAGACGCCCAGGTACCTGAAGAGAGGTGGAAACCGTTTGAACGTGATGCAACCGAAGCCGGCCTCCCCTAGCGACTCCCTTAGCTCAGCCTCCGTGTAGAGGTTGCTACACCACCACCGACCGATCAGTAGCGTCATTGGCCAGTTTTGGCGTGAAACGAAAAGAACGATGCTCCCTTCTCTTGAGGAGAGAGCGAAGTCCACGCAGCACCTCGCTGAAGCGCACGCGCGGTACGTACTCGAGCATTGACGCGGATACCACCAGGTCATAGTCGCGCCATGACGGTGGGAGCGCGTCAAGCTCCAGCGCACTCGCCTCCTGGAGCACTATGCCTTCAGCACCCCTCGCAGCAAGGTCAACGCGGAGGCGATCGAGCATCGCTGGAGTCAGATCGAAAGCGTGCATGGCCCCTGGAATCAGGGATCGGCTCCTGAGCGCGTCGCGCAACGCAAGGATCACGGCTCCCGTGCCGCACCCCGCGTCGAGCACGCGGAGTCCGGGACGAAGCAGGGGCGAGCGTTCGAAGTACGCGCGGATTCCCTGGGGATATCCCACAGCACGGATGAAGCGCACGTAGCTATCGGCGCGTCTGGTAAAGAGCGCAGCCGGGTCACTTTCGAGAGTCAGGGGCTGGTTCCACCCTCACGAAGCGCTCAAGCTCTTTCCTGAGCCTGGATTCCTTCGTGATGTGTCATTCGAGAGTCAACGCGCCTCCGCCTTCTCTTCTGCTTGTGTCATGCCGATGGCATTCAGCTTTTCTTGGAGGGCCAGCTTGTCGAGAGACCCGATAGGCAGACTGAGGAAGAGCTTGATGCGGGCATCCAACTCCCGCAGGGCGCGGTTGAAGGCTCGGCACTGTTCCTTATCAAGCCTTGGGGCGTCGGGCTTAGCGCCATAGGGTGAACCTGCCCCTTGGGGTGACTACCCGCGCTAAAGCCACGGAATCGGCCACGACCCCAATAGTTGAGCAGGGCCTCAGCCAGGATGCTTCGCGCAGAGTTCGCCGTGCACAGGAAAAGAACGTTGTCTGGCTCCATGACTCCTCTCCGCTAGTTGCCGGACTCCGGCCTACGCACCCTAACGAGTCCCTTGGGGTCTTTCGCGGTGAAGACGACCGAGAACCTCTTCCGGCCGCTGGTCATGACGAATCCTCCGACGGCGGTCTGGATCATAGGGTCCGGTTGACCCCTCGGTCGAAGAGTACTACATTTCGCTTGATAACGAAATGACGAAACAGCTCACTACGACCGTCCACTCCCTGAAGGCCCTCGCCCACCCCGGTCGCCTGCGGATCTTGGCCATGCTGCGCGGGGGCGAACTCTGCGTCTGCCAGATGACTGCAGTGCTCGACCTGGCCGCTTCCACCGTCTCCGCGCACCTCGCCGACCTGAAGCGCGCTGGCCTCGTCGAAGAGCGAAAGGACGGCCGCTGGGTCTTCCATCGGCTCGAAGACGGCGAGGCAGCCCAGTCACTCCTGGAGCCGGTGTGGAGGTCGATCGCCCGGGACCCGCAGGTCGAGGCCGATACGCGCCTGCTTCGCGAGCTGCGGCGCATCGACGTCGAGGAGCTGTGCCGGGTGGACCTCGACCTGAGGCGTCTCGGGATCAAGCGGCCGGCCGCCCGCGTGGTGCGGCAGGTATGAACGTCTTCGAGCGCTACCTGAGCCTGTGGGTGGCCGCGTGTATGGTCCTTGGTGTCGCGATCGGGAAGCTAGCGCCCGGCCTGGTTGGTGCGACGCGCGACATGGAATTCGGGAGCGGCAGCCACATCAACATCCCGATCGCGATCCTGATCTGGCTGATGATCTACCCGATGATGCTCAAGATCGATTTTGCGTCGATCAAGGGCGTCGGGAAGCGGCCAGGTGGGCTCGCCGTCACCCTCGTCGTGAACTGGCTGGTGAAGCCGTTCTCGATGGCCCTCCTCGGCTGGCTGTTCTTCCGCCAGGTCTTCGTACGCTGGATCGGACCCGAGCTTGCGAGCGAGTACATCGCGGGTGTGATCATCCTGGCTGCCGCGCCTTGCACTGCGATGGTCTTCGTGTGGTCCTACCTCTCGGATGGCGACCCCGCATACACGCTCGTCCAGGTGGCGGTGAACGACCTCATCATGCTGATCGCCTTCGCCCCGCTTGTGAAGTTCCTGGTGTCCGGGGCGTCCGGCCTTGAGGTTCCGTTCGCCGTCCTGCTTTACTCGGTCCTGATCTTCGTGGTCATTCCGCTGGCGGCGGGTTCAATCAGTCGCAGCGTCCTCGTCAACAGGAGAGGTCGCGAGTGGTTCGCGAAGCGTTTCCTCCCGTTCTTCCAGCCCGTGACCGTAATCGCCTTGCTGCTGACGCTCGTCGCCATTTTCGCGTTCCAGGCGGAGAACATCACGGCCCGCGCCTTCCACGTCGCCCTGATCGCGGTCCCGGTTCTGATCCAGGTCTACCTCAACGCCGGTCTCGCCTACGCGCTCATGAGAGCCTTCCGGATTCCGTACGGCGTCGCGGCCCCTGGCGCTCTCATCGGCGCCTCGAACTTCTTCGAGTTGGCGGTCGCCACGGCGATCGCCCTCTACGGACCCGGCTCAGGAGCGGCGCTCGCCACGGTGGTGGGTGTGTTGGTCGAAGTCCCCGTCATGCTCTCGGTCTGTCGCTTCTGCGTCGCGACGCGCAGCTGGTTCGAGCCGGCCGGAGCCGCGAGGGTCCTCGGGCCCGCCTCATCGCCCGAGGCGTAGGAAGGTGCTTCATGACCGTCGTTACCGTCTTTCGCCACGCAGCGCCGTCGCTCATCGGCGTGCTCGGCGTCATACCCGATCCGGCGTTTGAGGCCTTGGAGAAGAACCTCGACTGGCTGGAAGCCACGGGCGTCCTGGTGGAGCGGTTTGACCCGTATCAGGAGCCTGCAAGAGCGGCGGGCTTCAAGGCCGTGACGGAGTCGCTCGCCAGAGAGGGAGGCCGGTGCCTGCCCCTGATCCTGGTCGATGCCGAGGTCGTATCGACCGGCCACGCCCCTACCCGCACCGAACTGGCCCGATGGGTTGGGCACCACAGGGACCTCTCTGCCAGCCTCTAGGTTGGTCCGTCACTCTGTAAAGGGACTTGACGGTTTCCGACGGGCGAAGTGCTACCCGGCGTTGGCAATGAAGGGCTTAGCGAACGGCATTCCCCTTGCAGAAGTTCTTCCCGTCTGAGGAGAGGTGTCATGCGGAAGATCGGGTTGGCGGTTCTGGCTTTGGCGATCTGCCCAGCTCTGGCGAGCGCGAATCCGTTCGTCGTGGATGCCAAGCTCAATAGCTCTACTGGCGGGACGGGCGTTGCTACTCTGGTCTTCAACGCTGGAGACGAGTTCTCGGTCTCTGTCGATCCGACCGACCTTTGGAACGCCGGCGCGCTCCCCCGCTGGTCGAACGCGAACGGCATCGACGGCCCCGATTTGATCGCGACAGGCTCCGACGACTCTTTGGAGCCGGCGGGCACTGTGATCGGTTCCGACATCTTCAGCGACCATACCCAGGGCGGCCTGACGGCGCCCTTCGGGACGCTCGTCGGATCGTTCGACAACGGGCTCACCTTCTTCAGGATCGGCACGAGCTTCCTCGGCACGGCTCCCGTTTCCGGGACGCTGAAGCTCTACTACTTCGACTCGAACTTCGAGGACAACACCGAGCACATCACGGCCGACGT
>DASSMU010000233.1:0-2561 GCA_035701465.1 Solirubrobacterales bacterium | reverse complement strand
AGTCATGCCGTCACCGCCTGTTCCCACCCTGGCCGCGACATCAGACACCACCCCCGCGGGGGTGGTGTCTGATGTCAGCTCTCAGGTGGGTGGCGGCGCCTTTCATGTCGGCGCCGAGCCTCACAGAGTGTTTTGGGAGGGCCACCCGGCGCTCCTCTTAGACTTCTAAGCGTGCTTTCCTCGCGGCAAGAGTTCATTCTCAAGCTGGTGGTCGACGCATATCTTGCGTCGGGCCGTCCGGTGCCCTCCAAGGAAATTGCCGAGCGCGCAGAGGTCGAGTGGGGTCCGTCGACGGTGCGATCGGAGCTGGCGGCGTTGGAGGCGGCCGGGTACCTGACGCATCCGCATACCTCGGCCGGGCGGGTGCCGACGGAGATGGGGTACCGGCATCACGTCGACCTGATGATGGCTGCCGGGGGACCGCCGGCAGAGGCCGGCGTGGAGCTGAAGCTGCAGCGGGAGATCGATGCCGCGATGCGGGAGACGACCACGGCGCTCGCCCGGGTGACCGACCTGATGGCGCTGGTGACGGCACCGCCGGAGACGGTCGAAGCGACGATTCACCGGGTTGAGGTGCTGCTGCTGCAGCCGCAACGCGTGATGGCGGTCGCGATCGCCTCCAACGGCGCCGTCGCCAAGCGCGTCTTCGACTTTTCGGCACCGGTCGACCCCGGCCTGGTGGAGTGGGCGTCGAGCTATCTCAACGAGTCGCTCTCGGGGATGGGCCTGGGGGCGCGCATGATCGCCAGCCGGCTCGCCGACCCCGAACTGGGGCCGGCCGAGGCCGAGTTCGTCGCCACCCTCGGCGCCACGTTCACCGAGCTCGAGCACGAGGAGTCGGCGGACACGCTGTATACGGAGGGTGCGTCGCGTCTGCTCTCCGAAGCCCACTCCGCCGACCTGCCCCGCGCCGACATGCTGATGACGGCGCTGGAGGAGCGGGCCTCGCTGCTCTCGATGCTGCGCTCGACGCTCGAGCAGCGCTCGGTCTTCCTCTGGATCGGCGGCGAGAATCCCCGCCCGGAGCTGCGCTCGGTCAGCGTCGTCGGCGCCAACTACGGCCTCGCCCATCGCAACCTCGGCGCCGTCGGCGTGGTCGGGCCGTTGCGGATGGACTACGCGACCGCGATCGCCTCGGTGCGCGCCGCCGCCCGCGAGCTGTCGCGCTACTGCGAGACGGTCTACGACGGCTAGGGAGACAATGCCCCGCGACTACTACGAGGTCCTCGGCGTCCAGCGCGGCGCCTCCGATGCAGAGCTGAAGCGATCCTTCCGCAGGCTCGCCCGCGAGCTGCACCCCGACGTCAACGCCCACGACCCGGAGGCCGAGGAGAAGTTCAAGGCCGCGGCGGAGGCCTACGAGGTCCTCTCGGATCCCGAGCAGCGACAGGTCTACGACCGCTTCGGCCACGAGGGCCTGCGCTCGGGCGGCTTTCCGCCCGGCGGCGCCGGCTTCGGCTCGATCGAGGACCTGCTCGGAGCTGTCTTCGGCGGCGCCTTCGGCTTCGAGGTGCGGCGCGGCCCGATGCGGGGTCAGGACCTCATGCACGCGGTGGAGATCTCGGCTGTTCAGGCCATGCTCGGCACCAGCGTCAAGATCCCCAGCCACGAGGGGGAGCGGGAGGTCGAGCTTCCCTCGGGGATCCAGCACGGCACCCAGTTCGCCCTGCGCGGCCACGGCCTTCCCGGCGCCAACGGCGGTCCCCCCGGCGATCTTCGCATCGTCATCCACGTGGTCGTCCCCAGCGACCTCTCCGAGGAGCAGCGTGAGCTGGCGGAGAAGCTCGAGGCCACCCTAGAGCCGCACAACCTGCGCTCCCAGGAGGACGACGAGGGCTTCTTCTCCCGCATGCGCCGGGCGTTCGGTTGATCCGCCTCGCCGTTCGCTGCACGCCGGAGCAAGCCGAGATCGTCCTCGCCGAGTTGACCGTCCTCGCTCCCAACGGGGTCGAGGAGGAGCGCGGCCCGGGCTACGTCGAGTACGCGATCTACGGTGGCGAGGGAGAGCTTCCCGAGCTGGGGGAGATCGAGGTGGCTGCCGGCGACGGCCTGGTCGAGGTGGTCGCGACCGAGGTTCCCGACGACTGGGCTGACCGCTGGCAGGACTTCCACAAGCCGCTCCTCGTCGGCGACCGCCTCTGGCTGCGCCCGTCCTGGGAGGAGCCGCGCGAGGGGACGATCGACGTCGTCGTCGATCCCGGCCGAGCCTTCGGCACCGGCGCCCACCCGACGACGCGACTCTGCCTGGAGCTTCTGCTGGAGCTGGCCGAGGCCGGAGAAGCGCACGGAGCTCTAACCGACCTCGGCACCGGCTCTGGCGTCCTGGCGATTGCGGCGGCCAAGCTCGGCTGGGACCCCGTGCGCGGCTACGACCACGAGGAGGCGTCGATCGAGGCTGCAGCTGCGAACGCCGAGGCGAACGGCGTCGAGGTCGAGCTCGAACCGCGCAACCTTCGCGAGGGTTTGCCCGAGCTTGCCTCGACCGTCGTCGCCAACATGACCGCCCCGATCCTCAGGGTGATTGCCCAACAGCTCGATGGCGAGGGGAGTCGGGGGGGGGG